>CAYPQD010000004.1:0-87431 GCA_964412785.1 uncultured Hyphomonadaceae bacterium | reverse complement strand
CGGCCGATTTCGACTTCATCGCGGCACCGCCGCTGCCGGAATTCGCCGCGCCGGAAACCCCCTGGCGCGATGCGCTGGACGAGGAGTTCGCCGCAACCACCGCCGCAGCAGAGCAGCTCAGCGACCTGCCCGCGCCGATCACTCTGGAGCCGGCCCTCGCCGACGCGCCCGAGACGGCTCTGGCGGGTCTCGACCCTGCGCTGGACGACGGTTTCCACGTCTAAGGGCGCCGGTCGTCCTTACGAGCCGGTTACATAAGACACGGCCCGCAGCTCATCTGCGGGCCGTGTTCACGTTTGCCGGGTATAACATAACCATTGAATCAAGACAGAATTTCATATTTTGGTAATTATCTCCAATCTGCCCTGTCTCCATCTTGATATATTTGGTGCAATGCTTGGCGGCTTCGTGTATCTTTCGTATCCGAGTGGAACCAGGCTTTGGAGGAGGGGCGTCCATGACCAATATTGAAAGTGCCATGCTCGATGCACAGGCAGCACTGGACACGATCGGCACAGGGTCGCTCACCGGTGCGCTCTCGCTAGACGAGCACATGCCCGAATGCGGCTGCTGCGGCACTGATGCCACGCCGCACTATCGCGTCAATCTCGTCACCGGCCAGGTCACCGTCGAGGCTCCCGCGCTCGCCAATGGCCTTGGCGCCACGGCCCCGACCCCCGTCGAAGCGGTCCAGGGCAACAACGCCCTGCTCGGCCAGGACCAGCAATCCATCAAGGTCTTCTTCGCCGACTCTGGGGTCCTGTCGAATTACGGCGCATTTGTCTCATCCAAGGCCGCCTGGACCGGCAAGGAGGACTGGACCGCCGCAGAGAAGGCGATCGTGCTGGCCGCCCTCGACGAGATCGAAGCCCTCATCAATGTCCAGTTCGTGGTCACCACCAATGCGGCCGAGGCCGAACTCGATTTCTTCAAGAACAATGACTCCGGAAGCCTCGGCACCGCCGGCTCGATCACCTTCTCCGGCGGCGGCGGGTCCTGGCGCGAGACCTCGGTGCGCATGAACCACATCATCTCCGAGCGCTGGCTGCTCGGAAAGGAGAAGGGTGGTCAGGGCTATGAGACCCTCGTTCACGAGATCGGCCATGCCCTCGGGCTCGGTCACACCCATGACACCTCGCTCGGCAGCCAGGTGCTCGACGGCATGGTCGGCGAGAGCGCCTTTTCCGGCGGCACCAATGGCCTCAACGACCCGATCAACTCGATCATGGCCTATCGCGATGGCTGGGCCGAGGCGCCCGGCGGCCAAACGTCGAACAAGTCCTACGGTAATCGCGGCAATTTCGGCGCCTGGGACATAGCCGCGCTGATCAATCTCTATGGCGAGAACACGTCCAACAATGCGGGCAACAATACCTATACCCTGCCTGAGACCAGTGCCACCGGCACCTTCTTCGAGACGATCCACGACAATGGCCTCACCGACACCATAACCGCCGCTGCCAGCAGCCTCAATGCCACCATCGACCTGCGCCCTGCCAGCCTCGACTACGACACGACGACCTCCGGCGGCCCGGTCTCGCACCTCTGGCTCACCCCCACCACCGTCGCGCGCGGCGGCTTTACCATCGAAAGCGGCTCGGTGATCGAGAACGCCATTGGCGGCGCCGGCGATGACACCCTCACCGGCAATGACGTGGCCAATCAACTGATCGGCAATGCCGGCAATGACTCCATCCTCGGCGGGGCCGGGGGCGACACGATCGATGGCGGCGACCTCAACGACTTCCTGTCCGGCGAGGACGGCTTCGACAGCCTGCTCGGCGGGCTCGGCCGCGACACCCTTCTCGGCGGCACGGCCGACGACACCCTGTTCGGCGGCAATGGCAATGACCTCGTCAATGGTGGCAACAACAATGATATCGCCTATGGCGGCAACCAGGATGACAAGGTGTTCGGCGGCAATGGCATCGATACGCTGTTCGGTGATGCCGGAAATGATACCCTGATCGGTGGCAAGTCGAACGAGGCCGATCTGCTGTTCGGCGGCTTCGGGATCGACATCCTGCTCGGCCAGGAGGGCGAGGACACGCTGTTTGGCGGCAGCGACAATGACCGCCTGTCGGGCGGCTCGCAGGCGGACGTCCTGTTCGGCGAGGACGGCAATGACACCCTGATCGGCGGTGGCGGCAATGACACCCTGTGGGGCGGCACCGGCGATGACCTGTTCACCGGTTCCGGCAATGCCGACCTGTTCGTCTTCGAGGACGGCTTCGGCACGGACACCATCACCGATTTCGTTGCCAGTGTCGGCGCTGAGAAGATCAACCTCGCCAATGTCGCCGCGATTACCGACTATGCCGACCTTGTTGCCAACCATCTCTCCGAAGTGGCGGGCAATGCGGTGATCTCCGACGGGCTCGGCAACACGATCACCCTCACCGGGGTCACTGTCGCCAGCCTGATCGCGGCCGATTTCGACTTCATCGCGGCACCGCCGCTGCCGGAATTCGCCGCGCCGGAGGCCTTTGCCGCGCAAACCCGCGCGATCGCGCTGGCCGAAGCCGTGGCGCCGACCGCAGGCCTGTCACTGCCCGCGATGGACAGCAACACGGCCAATCCCGTGGACCTGGCACTCTGGCTCGACGAGGCCGACGGCTTCTTTCTCTAGGGCGTAGCCCGCCCCTGCAGCGCTGCAGGTGCCGGCTGGCGGGCGGGAACATATGCGATGTGCGCGCGTGTCGGCCGGAGGCGGCCGCGGTGCCGCGCGGCAGGGCAGGGGAGAGGTTCCTCCCTGTCCGACCGGGAGTCTGGCCGGGCCACGGTGGCGGCCATGCACCCACGCCCGTCACTCCCTTCTTCGCTTGCGGCGCGCGTCTTCGAGGCCGGCTGGCGACTGCTTGCAGAGCTTGTCGCCAAGCTTGCCGCAGAGTTTGCCGCAGATTTTGCCGCTTCCCGAACGCCAGTGCCTATGTGTCCCGGCGCGGCGGTGCGCCGGCGCCTTCGCATCGCCGAGGCGCTGGCGCGGCACCTCCTCCTGATCCTCGCCGCCGGCCTTGGCCCGTTCGATGCGTCGCAGCCCCGGACCGCGCAGGACAAACCGGCCCGCCCTTGTATGCGTGCCCGCCAGCCAGGCTTCAGACTGCTGGCTGCCATGCCGCGCATCAGCGATCGCCTGTCGGCGCCACGCATTCCCCCGCGCATCTCGATTGCCGGCCTCGATACCGCGCCGCGGCGAGGCGCTGAGCCCGCGATCGCCCGGCAAGCAAGGCTGATTGCGGCACGGATCGCCGTCCTGGAGCGTGTCATTGCCCGGCCGGAGCGCATGGCGGTTCGCCTCGCCCGCCGCCTGGCCCGACCCGGTGCCGTCGGCCGGCTGCTCGCCTTTCAGTGGCCGCGCCTGTCGCCCCGGCAGGCGGGCGCCCTTGCCATCGCCTGTGCTGGGCTGCCGGCCGATCCTGAGGCGCTCGCCCGCGAACTCTGGCGCGCGGCGCCGCCTTATACCAATCTGCGCGGATGAAGACTCATCCGCGGCGACGGTGACGATGAAGGAGCGCGCCCTTCTGTAGGGCGAGGGTCATACCCGCATCTGGCTGAAGCTTCGGCTCGATGACCGGGTCGCAGCCCTCGACACCAAGGGCTGGACCCTTGACCCGGCGCTGAAATCGACGGAGCGACGCCCTGCCGGCAACCCGAGCCTGGCGGATGAGGAGGGATTCGAACCCCCGGAACGCTTGCGCGCTCAACGGTTTTCAAGACCGCCGCATTCAACCACTCTGCCACTCATCCAAATTCGACAGCCCCGGCTGGCATAGGGCCGCTCTGGCCGCGGTTCAAGCCGGGCGCGGCGGCAGGGCAGGGGGCCGCATGAACAATTCGTAAGCAGGCGCGACAGGTTTGGTCGGGTGAGGTTCATGTCGGTTGAACCCTGATAGGGTAAATGATGTGCCGGACGGCCCGGAGAACCGGGACCCATGCCTCAGGACCACAGAACGAGGACCGACAATGATGACGCCAAACCGGGTTTCCATCCTGGCCCTGAGCGCCGCGGCCGCCCTTGCCGCTCCGAGTGCCGAAGCGCGCGACAAGCCCGCCCCGATCGTTTACGCCGCACAGGGCGACCGGCCCGCCGGCGCGGTGCCCGTTGAGGCGTCGCCGATGGCAAGCCAGGCCGGGGCAGGGGGGCGCGAGGCACTCGCCGGCAAGCGCATCGAGTTTCGCTATCCAGACCATCCCGACATTGTCTACAGCCCCGACGGGACCCGCCGGGCAGCCAATGATGACCCGATCGCCTTTTCCTCCTCGACAGCGGCAATCAGCGCAGAGCAGGCACGCGCCTACAGCCATGGACCCGCGCCGATACTGACCCCGCCGGCCGGCGACCCGGCGATCACCGCCGGCGGCTTCGATGCCAGGGCGGAGGCGGCACGCATCGCCGCCGCGCAGGCGGCGGTCACCCCGGCGCCGAGACCGGCCAATGATCTTGCCGGCTATTCGCGGGCCGGTACCGCCCACGCCCCGCAGGCCGTCGCCCATGCTGACGAGACCGGCACGGCCTCCTGGTATGGTGAGGCCTATCACGGCAATCCGACGGCCAATGGCGAGATCTTTGACATGCACGCCTTGAGCGCGGCGCACCCGACCCTGCCGCTGCCAAGCCTTGTCCAGGTGGTCAATCTTGACAATGGCCGCGAAACGGTTGTGCGGGTCAATGACCGCGGGCCGTTCATCGACGGGCGGATCATCGACGTGTCGCGCCGTGCTGCGGACGTCCTCGGCTTTATCGATGACGGCACGGCCATGGTGCGGGTGCGTTACCTCGGACCGGCGCCGGTGCAGGCATCCGGTCCGGCGGCGGCCGGGCCAGCCAGCGGGATTGGCGAGGCGCCACTGCCGCTGATCGCCGCGATGCAGCCGGTTGCCGAGCCTGTCCGTGCCGCGCCGGCTGCACCTGCGGCCGTGCCGGCGCCTGCAAGTGCGCCCGGGGCGTTCTATGTCCAGCTCGGCGCGTTTGCCGACATCGCAAATGCACACCGCCTGCATGATGATGTCGCACGCCTGCTGCCTGTGGAGATCGTCGAGGCGCGGGTGCGCAATGCCGACTTCTTCCGGGTGATGGTGGGTCCGTTCGCCGCGCGCGACGCAGCCGAGATGCAACGTCGTTCGCTGGTGCAGGCGGGCTTTCCTGACGGGCTGGTCGTCGCCCGCCCGTGAGAAGGGAGCATTGTGCACAGGCAGCATGGTTGCCCTTGCCGCGAAACGGGGCTTTTGTTCGCTGTGACCCGATGACACCGGGAGACGTGGAGGAGCCAGCATGTCCCGACTTGCGATCGCCTGTATCCTTGCCCTGATCCTGCCCTTCGCCGAGGCGGCAAGGGCGCAGGTCATCGACACCACGGCCACGCATGCGGTGATCCTCGATTACGATACCGGGGAGGTGCTGTTTTCCAAGAATGGCAGCGAGCCGATGATCCCCGCCTCGATGACCAAGATCATGACCGCTCATGTGGTGTTCGAACGCCTGCGCATTGGCGAGATCGCGCCGACCGACCGCTTGACGGTGAGCGAGGATGCCTGGCGGCGCGGCGGCTGGGCATCGGGCGGCTCGACCATGGGGCTCGCCATCGACGACCGCCCGACCGTGGAAGAGCTCCTGCGCGGGGTGATCATCCTGTCGGGCAATGATGCCTGCATCGTGCTGGCTGAGGGCCTGTCGGGCAGCGAGGACGCCTTTGCCCTGGAGATGACGGAGATGGCACAGTCGCTCGGTCTCGGTTCGGCGAATTTCGAGAATGCGACCGGCCTTTATGGAGAGGGGCACCGGATCTCGGCGGCGGACCTCGCCCGGCTCGCACGGATCCACATCATGGAATTTCCGGACCGCTATGGGCTCTATGCCGAGCCGGCCTATGAGTGGCGGGGGATCGGCCAGGCCAACCGGAACCCGCTCCTCGGCACCTTTGGCGGGGTTGACGGGCTGAAGACCGGGCATCTTGAAATCTCAGGCTATGGCCTGGTGGCCTCCGCAGAGCGCGAGGGTGTGCGCAGGATCGTCGTTATCAACGGCCTCGCCAGCGAAGCGGAACGGGCTGTGGAATCAGAGCGACTAATGCGGATGGCCTTTCAGGCGTTCGACACTCGCGAGCTGTCGCCGGACGGGGTCAGCCTGCCGGAGCTGGAAATCTGGATGGGCGAGCAGGCGCGCCTGCCGGTCCGCCTCGGCGAGACGATCAGGGTGTCGGCCCACAAGCGCGCCTTTGCCAATGCACGCTCCGAGATCATCTATGACGGGCCGCTGGAAGCCCCTGTCGGAGCCGGCGACCCGGTCGCGGAATTCGTGGTCACGCTGGACGGGCGCGAGCCGATCCGAGTGCCGGTGGTCGCGGTGGAGAGCGTTGGCCGGCTCGGCCTGATCGGCCGGGCGCTTGAAGGGCTGGCTGGCATGATCGAGGGGGAGGGCTGATCGCCCTCATGAGCGGGCGCTTCATCACGCTGGAAGGCGGCGAGGGTGTCGGCAAATCGACGCTGGCGGCAGCGCTGCTCGCGCGGCTGGAGGCGGCGGGCCGCCGGGTCGATATGACCCGTGAACCGGGCGGAACCCCGCTGGCTGAAGCGGTCCGTGACCTTGCCCTTCATCCGCCGGGCAGCACGAACTGGTCGCCGCTGGCGCTCGCGCTGCTGATGAATGCGGCAAGGCTCGATCATCTGGAGCGGCGCATTCGCCCGGCGCTGGCGTCAGGCCGGGTGGTGGTCTGTGATCGCTTTGCCGATTCCACACGCGTCTACCAGAGCGTCCAGGACGGCGCCGCGCCGGCCGCGCTGGATGCACTCGAACAGTGGGTGGTCGGCGAGACCCAGCCGGATCTCAGCCTGCTGCTCGATGCCGACCCGGAGGCGGTGCTCGGCCGGCGGGCGGAGCGGGCGGGGCCGCACGATGCCTTCGAGGCGCGCGATCTCACCTTTCACCGGGCGATCCGGGAGGGCTTTCTCTCACTGGCAGCACGCTTCCCTGAACGAATCGTCGTCCTCGACGCCAGCCGGCCGGCCAGCGAGGTCGCCGCAAATGCCTGGGCGGTGGTGAGTGAGAGGCTTGGCCTGTGAGCGCCGGCAACGAGCCCGGCCTGCCGCTCTACGGCCATGGTGAGGCGCAGGCGCGCTTCCTTTCTGCCCATGAGCGGGGCCGGCTGCACCATGGTTGGCTGCTTCAAGGCCCGTCCGGCATTGGCAAGGCGCGGCTGGCGATGCGGATCGCCGCCTTCCTGCTCGGCGCGCGCGGGCCGCAATCTGCGCCATTGGACGCCCCGGCAGGCGATCGGGTGCTTCAGAAGGTGCTCTCATCCGGCCATCCGGACCTGCGCTGGATCGACCGGCGGGCGGGCGAGGACGGCAAGGTGGCGCAGGACATCCCGGTGGAGACGGTCCGGGCACTGCCGGCGTTCCTGTCGCTTCGCCCGGCACTCGGCGGCTGGCGGGTCGGCGTGATCGACAGCCTCGACGAACTCAACGCTTTCGGGTCCAATGCCATTCTGAAAACGCTGGAAGAGCCTCCGGCGCGCTGCTGCCTGATCCTTATCAGCCATGGGCGCAAGCCGGTCCTGCCGACCATTCGCTCGCGCTGCCGGCGTCTCAGCCTGAAGCCGCTTGGCGAGGCCGACACCCGCGCGGTGCTGGCGCGCGAGGCACCGGACATCGCCGATGACGCGGTGCAGCTGATGCCGGGTCGGCCGGGCGAAGGGATCGCGCTGACATCGGCGAAGGGCGGAGCCGGGGCGAAGGCGGCGCGTCGCCTGATCGAGGCGGGCGCGCGGCCCGATGCCAGCGTGCTGAGCGAGGCGGTAACGGCTGCGGGAAGCGATCCCACGGCATTTGATGCGTTCGTCAAGGTGGTGCTGGACTGGCTGGAAGCGCGGGCGGGCGTGCGGCCGGAGGCGGCAGAGACATGGCTCGGCACGGCGAGGCTGGCCGCTGATGTGGTCAATGGCAATCTTGACCGGGGACAGGCCGTCGCATCCCTCGTGCCGCGGCTTCTGGCCGAGGCGAAGACGCGCTAGGCAGGCCGGGCGATGTTCGACACCCATGTGAACCTCCACGCCGAAGCGTTTGCCGAGGACCTGCCAAATGTGCTCGCCCGCGCGCGCTCTGCGGGCGTGACCCGGATGATAGCGATCTGCGACCGGTTCGACAATTTCGAGACGGTCCACGCGATCGCTGCGGGCCATGACGACATCTGGTGCACCGCCGGGGTGCACCCGCACCATGCCAAGGATTTTCCCGACCTGTCTGCGGACGGGCTGGCCGAAGCGGCCACGCGCCCGGAGGTGGTCGCGCTCGGCGAGACCGGGCTCGACTTCCATTATGGCTACTCGCCTGAAGCCGACCAGCTGCGCCTTCTGAGGGTGCATTTCGAGGCGGCCCGGGCGGCGGGCCTGCCGCTGGTTCTGCACACGCGCGAAGCCGACGCGCAGATGATCCGGATTCTGGAAGAGGAGGACGGCAACGGCCCGGTGGTGCCACTGCTGCACTGCTATACCGGTGGCCCGTCGCTGCGCGATGCTGCGCTGGAGCGGGGCGGCTATGTCTCCGCATCCGGGATCCTCTCCTTCCGGAATGCCCACGCCGTGCGCGAGGTGGTCGCAGGCGTGCCGCTGGAGCGGATCATCGTGGAGACCGACTGCCCCTATCTGACCCCCATGCCGTATCGTGGCCGGCGAAACGAGCCGGCCTACATCGTGCACGTGATCGAGGCCCTGGCACAGCTGCACGCGCGCGACCCTGTCGAGATCGCGGCGCTGACCGAGGCGAATGCCAGGCGGCTGTTTCACAGGGTGGACGCATGAGCACACGGCTGAGAGCGACGATACTGGGCTCCGGCTCGTCTGCCGGGGTGCCGCGGATCGGCGGAGACTGGGGTGCGTGCGATCCGGCCAACCCACGCAACCGGCGCCGGCGCTGCTCACTGCTGGTGGAGCACTTTGGCGGGTCGGGCAAGCGGCCAACGCGGATCGTCATTGATACGGCGCCGGATTTCCGTGAACAGATGCTGGATAGCGGCGTCGATGCGATCGATGCGGTGGTTTTCAGCCACGACCATGCCGACCAGACCCATGGGATTGATGATGTGCGGGTGCTGGCAATGCTGATGCGCCGACGGGTGCCGGCCTTCATGGATGCGGCGACGGCGGCGACGCTGACGGAAAAGTTCCGCTACATCTTCGAGGGCAAGGGCGTTTATCCCTCGGTTCTGGACCTGCAGCCCTTCATCGCCGCCTATGAGGCTTTCAAGATCGACGGGCCGGGCGGGCCGCTGAGCCTCCTGCCGCTCGACCAGGAGCATGGAGAGATCCGCTCGCTTGGCTTCCGCATCGGACCGCTCGCCTATTGCAATGATGTGAGCGACCTGCCGGAGGCGAGCCTTGAGGCGCTGCAGGGCACAGAGGTCTTCATCGTCGATGCCCTGCGTGACCGGCCGCATCCCTCGCACGCCCATGTGGGACTGGCGCTGGACTGGATCGCGCGGATCCGACCGAAGCGGGCCGTGCTGACCAATCTGCACATCGATCTCGATTATGCCGAACTGGCCGCGCGGCTTCCCGGCGGCGTGGTGCCGGCCCATGATGGCCTTGTGATCGAGATCGATGGTCGCACCGCCGGATCGAAGCCGGATTTCTCATAATGTTGATTATGCGACTTTCCGGCTGGTGCGCGTCCGCCTCGCCCTGGCATCCGGACGATGGCAGCTGGCGCATCGTTTATCGTAACGGCGAATGCCTCTAGGGAGAGCGGCAAAAGCGAGGATGGGAGACCAACGCGATGGACACGGCGACACCCCCTTCCCCTGATAGCAGGCGCGTCGGCTCGCTGCTGCGTATCCTCGCGATCATGGCGCGGCTGCGCGATCGCGATGGCGGCTGTCCGTGGGACCTCGACCAGGATTTTTCCACGATCGCCCCCTACACCATCGAGGAGGCCTATGAGGTCGCCGACGCGATCCGCCGGGGTGACATGGCGGACCTGCGCGAGGAGCTGGGCGACCTGCTCTTCCAGGTGGTCTTCCACTCCCGGATGGCCGAGGAAGCCGGCCAGTTCGATATCGCCGACGTGGCTGATGCGATCAGCGACAAGATGCTGCGGCGCCATCCGCATGTCTTCGAGGCCGATGACGGGCGCGACGCCGCCGGCCAGACACTGGCCTGGGAGGCGATGAAGGCCGCTGAGCGGGCGGCCCGCGGCGGGGACGAGGATCGCAGTGCACTCGCGGGCGTGGCGCTGGCCCTTCCGGCGCTGATGCGCGCGGAGAAGCTGCAGAAGCGGGCGGCGCGGACGGGCTTTGACTGGACGGACCCGGCCGACATCTTCGCCAAGGTCGAAGAGGAAACGGCGGAACTGCGTGAGGCGGTCGAGGCCGCAGACCAGTCCGGGATGACCGAGGAGATCGGCGACATGCTTTTCGTCATGGCGAACCTGGCCAGGCGGCTGTCGATCGACCCGGAGGAGGCGCTTCGCAAGGCGAATGACAAGTTCGAGCGCCGCTTCCGGGAGATGGAGGCGCGCGCCGCCGAGGCCGGCCAGGCGTTTGGAGACCTCGACCTGGCGAGCCAGGAAACGCTGTGGCAGGCGGTGAAGGCGGGCGAACGTTAGGGCGCTGTCCGGCACCCCGCCCGAGGCCCCTGCCCTTCGCTCAGCCCGTCCGCACGATGCCGATGTCCGGCCAGGTGCGTTCGAAGCGGCCGAGATGGGCCGGTGACAGGCGCACCGACAGCTGGGTTTCACCGGTCTCGCCAACCGATTCGGTGAGGATTTCGCCATGGTCGTAGAGCCAGGCGCGGGCCTTGCCCTCGGCCGGCCCGAGGCGGATGGCGATGTCGATGGTGTGTCGCAGAAGCGACGTTTCGATGAGTGCGACAAGATCGTCGATCCCCTCCCCCGTCCGCGCCGATACGAGGGCCCCGGGCGGTTCGGCGTGGGGCGCTGACAATGCGAGGGCATCATGGCGTTCCGGCGCGAGAAGGTCGGCCTTGTTCCACGCCTCGATGAGGGGCGGCAGGCCGTGCGGGCTGGCCTCGGCGAGCTGTTCCAGAACGGCCATGACGTCGCCGGCCTGTTCGCCGTCGACGGCGCTGGAGCGGTCTCGCACATGGACGAGCAGGTCGGCCTCGACGGCTTCCTCAAGGGTCGCCTGGAAGGCCTCGATCAGGTGGGTGGGCAGGTCGGCAATGAACCCCACCGTGTCGACGAGCGCGCCCTGCCCGAGGCGCGGCAGGTCGATCCGCCGGATCGTCGGGTCGAGGGTTGCAAAGGGCATGTCCCGGGCGAGCACACGGGCGCCGCTGATCCGGTTGAACAAGCTCGACTTGCCGGCATTGGTGTAGCCGACCAGGGCGATAACCGGGCGTTCGGCGCGCCGGCGCCCGGCCCGCTGCAGACCGCGGGTGCGCCGCACCTCCGAGAGGTCCGACTGCAGGCGCCGGACGGTGCGGTCGAGCATCCGCCGGTCGGCCTCCAGCTGGCTCTCGCCGGGACCGGAGAGGAAGCCGCGGCCGCCGCGCTGGCGCTCCAGGTGGGTCCAGGTCCGCACCAGCCGTGAGCGCTCATAGGTCAGGCGGGCAAGTTCCACCTGCAGCGCCCCTTCCCTTGTGCGGGCGCGCAGGCCGAAAATCTCGAGGATCAGGCCGGACCGGTCGATTACCTTGACGCCGAGGTCGCGTTCCAGATTGCGCTGCTGGACCGGCGTCAGGGCACGGTCGATAACGCAGAGGGTGGCACCGGTCGCCTCGATCTCGGCTTTCAGGATGCCCATCAGGCCGCCAGAGAGCAGGTGCGACGGGCTTGGCTGGCGCAGCTGGACGCTTGCCAGGCCGGACAGCTCGCAGCCCAAGGCCTCGACCAGGCCGGCGGTTTCAGCCTCGCGGTCGGGTCCGGGCGCGTCACCGGGGCCTGTCCATGGGATGCGGACAATGGCGCGCTCCGGCGCGTCAGCCTCTGGCTCGCCGCCCGCGCTCACCCTTCGCCGGCACCCTCATCCTCGAACAGCTGCACGGGGGCGTTCGGGGCGATGGTCGAGATGGCATGCTTGTAGACCAGCTGCGGCGGACGGCCGTCACTGCGCAGGAGGATGCAGAAATTGTCGAACCAGGTGACCACGCCCTGCAGCTTGACGCCATTGACGAGAAAGACTGTCAGCGGCGTGCGCGACTTGCGCACCGCATTCAGGAAGGTGTCCTGCAGGTTCTGCTTCTTTTCCGACGACATCCGGCCTGCCTGCCCTAGTTTCTTGTTCGCCTGCGCTAATCGTATTGTGCACAGGGTGCAAGGCCTGAGGGCCTGTCACATGCGCTCCGGCGTTGTGGACACTCATTCTGTCCCCTTGCGGCGCGGAACGGCGCCGATGCGCCCGAGGAAGTGTTCTGCAGAGCGGGTGATCGCGTGGCGTTCCTGCGCCGACTTGCGCTCAAGGGTCTTCAGCACAAGGCCCATGCGGCCATTGCCGGCGAGGGTTTGCCGGTTTCGGGCGATGAAATCCCAATAGAGATAGTTGAACGGACAGGCCTCGTCGCCGGTCTTCTGCGACACCGTGTAGTGGCAGCCGCGGCAATAGTCGGACATCTTCGAGATGTAGTTGCCGCTTGCGGCATAGGGTTTGGACGCGAAGACGCCGCCATCGGCGAAGATCGCCATGCCGTGGACGTTCGGAAGCTCGACCCACTCATAGGCGTCGGCATAGACGATGAGATACCATTCATTGATCTCGTCAGGATGGATGCCGGCGAGCAGGGCAAAATTGCCGGTAACCATCAGGCGCTGGATGTGATGGGCATAGGCATGGCGCCGGGTCTGGCCGATGGCGTCGGCCATGCAGGCCATGTCGGTCTCGCCGGTCCAGTACAAGTCTGGCAGGCTCCGGTCGGCGTTAAGGGCATTGGTGTCGCGATAGCCCGGCATCTTCAGCCAGTAGATGCCGCGGATGAATTCGCGCCAGCCGATGATCTGGCGGATGAACCCCTCCACGGCGTTAAGGGGCGCCCTGCCCTCCTGCCATGCCCTTTCGGCCATCCGGCAGGTCTCCAGCGGGTCGAGCAGGCCACAATTGATGTAGGGTGAGAGCAGCGAGTGCCAGAGCCAGGGGGCGCCGCCGGCCATGGCGTCCTGATAATCGCCGAAGCCGGCAAGGATGTCGTCGATGAAGTGGGCGCGGGCGGCCTTAGCGTCGGCGCGGGTGGTGGCCCAGCCGAAGGCATCGAGTTCGCCGAAATGGCCTGCGAACCGGTCCGCGACGAGGGCGATGACCTCGCGGGTGGTCGCGTCGGGTGCAAAGCGCAGGCGTTCGGGAGGCTCGGTTCCGCGCGGCAGGGCCTTGCGGTTGTCCTGATCATAGTTCCAGTCCCCGCCGGCAGGGCTGTCGCCCTCCATGAGCAGTCCCGTGTCGCGGCGCATCTCGCGGTAGAAGTATTCCATGCGCAGGGTCTTGCGGCCCTTCGCCCAGGCGTTGAAGCGCTCTGTGGTGCAGAGGAACCGGTCATCTTCGCGCAGGTCGACCGGGACGCCGAGGCGGTCCTGCCAGCCCTGCATCTGATCCAGCAGGCGCCATTCCCCGGGCTTGGTTATGACCACCCGGTCAAGATCGCCGCGCGCGGCAAGGAGGGCGGCGACCTGCGCTTCGAGGCTGCCGGCATTGTCGCACGCGTCGAACCGGACGTAACACACCTCAAGCCCGTCCTCGCGCAACTCCCCGGCAAAGTGGCGCATGGCGGCGAACAGGAAGGCGATCTTGGCCTTGTGATGGCGCACATAGGTCGCCTCTGCCGCGACCTCGGCGATGAGGACCAGATCGGCCCGCCGGTCGACGTCGGCCAGGCTGCTCATGGCCGGCGTCAGCTGGTCGCCAAGAATGAGCCGGAGACAGCCCACCCCGACTAGTAGAGGCCTTCGAGGCGGTATTCGATCGACTGGCCGCGTGCCTCGAAGGCGAGTTTTACGAGGCGGGAACGGCTATCATACCACAGGTCGAGATCCATCGCCGATCTCAAGCGGTAGCGGTTTGCCTCCACCGGCTCGCCGCGAATGCTGAGCGTCTCGCGGCCCAGTGCCTCCACCTCGATATCGAGCACCTCGCCGGTCTCTGTTGAGAGGATGCGGCCTGAGCGGATCTGCTCGATATTCCAGTGGCTGGCGGGGATGATGTCGGCCGACACCTCACCCTGGAATTGCGAGCCCTCGACCGCAATCGCAGTGTCGGTCGCGACCGCACGGACGAATTCGTCCGCGCCGTCATCATTGGTCCTTGCATCCAGGCGCACCAGCCTGCCATCGCGCCAGGTTTCTGTGGCATCAAGGGCGTAGCGGAACAGGGTGACCGGGCCGAGGCCGGCCTTGAGCTCGACATCCGTCGTGACGGTCAGCTCGCCAGCCGGCTCGCCGTCAAACCGGATGACGTGCCGGCCGAACTTGCTGCCGTTTCGCAGGACGTCGAAGGCGATGACATCGCCAGGCTGCGGTGTCCACGCGAAGGGCGAAGCGCTGTCGCTCGTCGTCAGGGCGGCAGTCGATGTCGATTGCTGGGCAGTGGCCGGTGCGGCGAGAGCAAGCGCGGCGAGACCAAGCGCGGCAAGGGCAAACGCAATGGAGAGACGGGAAGGACGGGTCATGTCAGCTTAACCTCCAGAAAGGCCGGGCATTGCGGGCCACGAAACAGATACAGTCTTGCTTGCCAATTGCGGCAGGCTTGTGGGCCTCGCCCGGTTCGCCGAATGCGAGGTCGCCCGGGCTGTATTCCTGTGCGCCGATGGCGAGACGTCCGGCAAGCACGATGGTTGCCTCAAGGGCGGAGTGGGAGTGGCGCGGCGCCGACAGTCCGGGGCTGAGGCGCATGAACCGTCCGCCTCTCACCCCTGTCGGGGCATAGTCGACGCCAGACAGCCCGCGCCGCCAGCGCAGCGTGCCGCCGGCATGCTCCAGCAGCCGCGCGGCCGCCAGCGGGCTCGCGCCGCGCCGGCCGGGGGGACGGCGGACCGCGTGCCGGCGGCCGTCGGGTGGGCCGACCTCGAACAGGGCGCCGGCAATGACATCCCAGGTCGCGCCGACCTCTCGCCCGCGCGTGCTGAGCGCGACATGCAGGTCACCGGCCATCATCATGGCCGGGCTCATCGAGCCGGCCGCATGGTCCATCATGAAGGCGAAATAGGTGTCCGTCTGCGTCATCGCGCCCGGTCTCCGGTCAACTCTTACAGTTTACGCGCGTCACGCCGGCACGGATCAATCGCGGCCCATTGTCATTCGCAAGCGCGGCGCCTAGCCTTGCCAGGGCATACCGCAGCTTCCTGCTCAGGACCCTGGAGACCCGTTGCATGACCGTTTGCGCGTCCGTCATCGAGGCTATCGGCAACACCCCGCTCATCCGCCTCAGGCGGGTGTCCGAGGAGACCGGGTGCGAAATCCTCGGCAAGGCGGAGTTCCTCAATCCCGGCCAGTCAGTCAAGGACCGTGCCGCGCTCGGCATTGTCCGCGATGCGCAGGCCAGCGGACGGCTGAAACCGGGCGGCACGATTGTCGAGGGCACAGCGGGCAATACCGGGATCGGCCTTGCCATGGTGGGCAACGCGCTCGGATATCGCACGGTGATTGTCTTTCCGCGCACCCAGAGCCGGGAGAAGAAGGACGCGATCCGCCTGTTCGGGGCAAAGCTGGTCGAGGTCGATGCGGTCCCCTATTCCAACCCCAACCATTATGTCCGCTATTCCGGGCGCCTTGCAGAAGCGCTGAACGAGACCGAGCCGAATGGCGCGATCTGGGCGAACCAGTTCGACAATGTCGCCAACCGCCGGGCCCATGCGGAAACAACGGGGCCTGAAATCTGGACGCAGACCGGCGGCCGGGTGGACGGGTTCATCTGCGCCGTCGGCTCCGGCGGCACGCTGGCCGGGGTTGCCGAGGCACTTCGCACGCGCCGGCCGGACGTGAAGATCGGCCTCGCCGACCCCGGCGGTGCGGCGCTGTTCAACTATTACGCCCATGGCGAGCTGAAGGCGGAAGGCACTTCCATAACGGAAGGCATCGGCCAGAGCCGTATCACGTCCAATCTGGAAGGGCTTCAGGTTGACCATGCCTATCGCTGCGATGATGAGGAGGCGCTCGCGATCCTTTACGATCTGGTCCAGCATGAGGGGCTCTGCCTTGGCGGCTCGGCCGGCATCAATGTCGCCGGCGCGGTGCGTATGGCCCGGGAGATGGGGCCTGGCCACACAATCGTGACCATACTCTGCGACTATGGAAACCGTTACCAGTCAAAGCTTTACAATCCGGAATTCCTCCGCTCCAAGGGTTTGCCGGTGCCGCCGTGGATGGAGACCGAGGCATGAGCTACGCCCCTGACACCCCGCTGGTCGAGGCCGCCTGGCTGATGGACCATCTCGGCGCGCCGGACGTGCGCGTGCTTGATGCCACCTGGTTCATGCCCGGCGATCCGCAGGGGCGGACCGGGCGGGCGGCTTATGACACCGCACATGTTCCGGGCGCGGCCTTCCTCGACATCGAGGCGATCGCCGACCGCGACAGCCCCCTGCCCCACATGCTGCCCTCCTCGGTGCAGTTCGCCTCGCAGGTGCGCAAGCTCGGCATTGGCGATGGTCACCGGCTGGTGGTCTATGACCAGAACCGCTTGTGTGCTTCGGCCCGCGCGTGGTGGATGTTTCGCGCCATGGGCCACCTCGACGTGCGGGTGCTGGATGGCGGCATGGCGGCCTGGCTGGCAGCCGGCGGCGAGACCGAGGACATTCCGCCTTTGCCGATGGAGCGGCATTTCACCCCGCGGGTGCGCGCCGACCTGGTGCGCGATCGCGGTCAGGTCGCAGCTCTCTGCGCATCGGGCGGCGGCATGCTGATTGATGCCCGCCCTGCCGGCCGGTTCGAGGGCAGCCTGCCGGAACCGCGCCCCGATCTGCCGTCCGGACATATCCCGGGCAGTCGCAACCTGCCAGCCGGCCATGTGATCGCGCAGACTGGCCGGCTGAAGCCTGCCGACGAGCTCGAGGCGCTGTTCGGACCGCTTGAGGGGCCTGTCATCACAACCTGCGGCTCCGGTGTCTCTGCGGCGATCCTGCTGCTGGCGCTGGCGGCGATTGGCCACGACACGGCTGCGCTTTACGACGGATCGTGGAGCGACTGGGCGAGCATGCCGGGCGCCGACATTGCCACTGGCCCGGCGGCGTGAGCGGCAGGCTTCCGACCCGCCTGATCCACACGCGGGGTGCGCGGCTTCAGCCGGCCACCGTCAATCCCCCTCTGGAGCGCGCCTCCACGGTGCTGCTGCCCAGCGTCGATGCGCTCTATGGTGACCGACCGGTCTATGGCCGCATGGGCCTGGCCGTGCACCGCGAACTGGAATCGGCCCTCGCCGTTCTGGAGGACGCGCGCCATGTCTGCCTGGCGCCGTCGGGCCTTGCAGCCTGCACTCTGGCGCTCATCGGTGTGCTCGATGCCGGCGACCATTTGCTCTTTTCCGATGCGATATATGGCCCGACGCGGCGTTTCTGCGAAGGGACGCTGAAGCGGTTCGCGATCGCGGCGGAGGCGTTTCCACCGGGGATCGGCGGCGGGCTTGAGGAACGGATACGGCCGCAGACGCGGGCGATCCTGCTGGAGTCGCCGGGCTCGCTCACCCTGGAGATCAGCGACACGCAGGCGATCGTCGCCCTGGCGCGGGCGCGCGGTGTGGTGACGCTGGCCGACAACACCTGGAGCGCCGGCGTCTATCACAAGCCGCTGGCGCTCGGGGTCGATCTCTCCATCCAGGCGCTCACCAAATATGTCGTCGGCCATTCCGATGCGTTTGCCGGTGCGGTGATGGCGGGCGATAACGGGACCGGCGAGCGGGTCGCGCTGGCGGCGCGGGCGTTCGGGATCGGCCTCGGCCCGGAGGAGGCCTACCAGGCGCTGCGCGGCCTGCGGACCCTGCCGACGCGGCTGGCCGCCCATGAGGCCGGGGCGCTCGACCTTGCCGAACGCCTTGCCGGTCACCCGGCTGTTGAACGCGTCATCCACCCGGCCCGCGCCGACCATCCGGATCATGCACTCTGGCAGCGCGACTTCACCGGCTCGAGCGGCCTGTTTAGTGTCGAGCTGAAACCGGTGGACACGGGGGCTCTCAACGCGGCGCTGGAGAGCCTGTCTCTGTTCGGCATGGGCTTTTCCTGGGGCGGATATGAGAGCCTCGTCATTCCCTGCGATCCGCAGCTGCGCCGCAGTGCCGGCCACTGGACCGGCAACAAGGCGGGGCCGCTGCTGCGCCTGCATGTGGGCCTGGAGGCCGTCGAGGATCTGGCCGCAGACTTTCTCGGCGCGCTCGACCGGCTTGTCGAATAGGCAGCCCGGCATGTGGCAGAGGCTGGCGAGCCGTAGGTTCCGCATTATAAGGCGATGACCATGAAATCTCTGCTTCGTTCCGGCCCTGTCACCTGGTTTCTTGGCGCCCTGATCTGGGCGTGGATGGCGCTGATCGCGCACACCGTGCGCTGGCGGACCGAGGGTGCCGATGAATTGAAGGCAGCCTGGAGCGAGGCCGGGGGCGTTATCGCGGGGGCCTGGCATTCGCAGATCATATTGCTGCCGTCGGGCTGGCTGCGCGAGCTCAGGCCGTGGCGCGAACGGCCGGGACCTGTTGCCATGCTGATCTCGCTGTCGCCCGATGGCGAGCCGGTGGCCAGGGCGATCCGCTGGCTTGGCACTGTCGGCATTCGCGGCTCCAAGGGCAACAGCCGCAAGCGGGACAAGGACAAGGGCGGTGGCCGGGCGATCGCGGAGGCCGTGCAGCACCTGCGCGAGGGCGGCGCGCTGTGTATTACGCCGGACGGCCCGCGCGGGCCGCGTGAAGAGGTCGGGCTGGGGCCGATCCTGCTCGCCAAACGCGCCGGCGTGCCGATCGTGCCTTATGCGCTGGCGTGCGCGCCATGCTGGCGACTTGACACCTGGGACCGGTTTGTCGTCCCCCTCCCCTTCACGCGCGGCGCCATTGTCTTTGGCGAGCCGCTGTCGGTGGAGCGCGACCGCGATGTCAACCAGCTCAGGTCCGAACTGCAGCGTCGGATGGCAAAGGCGCAGGCGCGGGCCGAGCAGCTGGCGCGCGGTGAGGGCGCGCCGCTGCAACCGCGTTCGAGCCGGGCGGCATGAGCGTCGGGCGCACGCTCTATCTCACCGCCACCGGGCTCGGTGCGCCGCTTGTTCCAGCGCTCCTGAAGCGGCGGGCCGACGCTGGCAAGGAAGCGCCGGAGCGGCTCAATGAGCGCGTCGCCCGCGACCTGCCGGCACGCCCGCAGGGGCCGCTCGTCTGGATGCATGGAGCGAGCGTCGGCGAGTGCCGGCTGCTGCTCGGCGTGGTTGCGGCCCTGCGCAGGCGCGGCGTCGAGGCTAACGTCCTGCTGACGAGCCAGACGCTGACGTCTGCGGCGATCGTGGCGTCTGCGGGTGTGGCAGGCCTGCGCCACCAGATGGCGCCAGTCGACACGCCGGCTGGGGCACGGCGCTTTCTCGCGCACTGGCACCCGGACCTTGCGGTGTTTGCCGAGGGTGAGATCTGGCCCAACCTGCTGGGACAGCTGAAACGGTCCGCCACGCCTGCGCTGCTTGTCAATGCGAGGATGACCCCGAAGAGCCGGCGTGGCTGGACGCGTTTTGCCGGCACCGCGCGCGAGGTGTTTTCCGCCTTTGATGTCATTCTTGCCGCCGACGAGGCGACAGCGCAAACCTTTCAGGCGCTCGCGCCTGGCCGGGTCAGTCTGGCCGGAAACCTCAAGGCCGCCCTGCCGCCACCGCCGGTCGATGACGGGGCACTGGCTTTGCTGAGGCGGGAATTCATCGGCAGCCGGCGCTGCCTTGTGGCTGCGTCGACCCATGAGGGCGAGGAGGCGCTGGTTCTGTCTGCACTGGAGCGGTTGGCGCCGCGTCCGGCGCTGGTGCTGGTGCCGCGCCATCCCGAGCGGGGCGATGCACTCGCCGCCCTCCTGCGCGATACCGGCCTGACCCATGCCCGCCATAGCCGGGGCGAGCGGGCCGGACGCGCCTGCGATGTGCTCCTTGCCGACACGCTTGGCGAGATGGGGCTTTGGTACCGCCTCGCCGATCTTGTCTATCTCGGCGGCGGTCATGCTGCGGGAGTGGGCGGGCACAACCCGGTCGAGCCGGTGCAGCTCGGTACGCCGGTGGTGAGCGGACCCGACGTCTTCAATTTTTCCGGCGTGATGGCGCCGCTGTGTGAGGCGGGCGCGGTGCGCCTGGCCCCGGCCGGTGAGCTGGTGTCGGCGCTTCGCGACGGCCTGACGCGATTGCGGCGGATCGATCCGCAAGCACCGGTCTTGCGCCGCTTCTTCAGTGCGGGCGAGGCGCCGCTCGCCCGGACGCTGGACGCGATCGTGGAGCGTCTGCCGGCGGAGGCCCGGCCATGAGGGCGCCGTATTTCTGGTCCGTGCAGGACGACCCGCGCGCCCGTGAGGCGGCACCACTGACCCGTGCGCTGCTTAGCCCGCTGGCCTGGCTCTATGGCGCGGTGGTGACCTCCAGGGCCCGCCGCGCGCAGCCGGTGCGGGTCGGGGCTCAGGTGATCTGCGTCGGCAACCTGACCGTCGGCGGGGTCGGCAAGACACCGATCGTGCGGGCGCTGCGTGCGCGCCTTGCCGCCGATGGCGTGCGCGTGGCCAGCTTGTCGCGCGGATATGGTGGGCGCGAGGCGGGGCCGCTGCGGGTCGACCCGGTCCGGCATGATGCGGTCGCCGTCGGTGACGAGGCGCTGATGCTGGCGCAGGATGGCGAGGCATGGATCGGCCGCGACCGTGCACTGGCCGGCGCCGCGATGGCGGGCGAGGGCGTGGCGGTGATCGTGATGGATGACGGCTTCCAGAACCAGCGGCTGGCCAGGGATCTCAGCCTGCTGGCGATTGATGCGGCCAACCCGTTCGGCAATCGCCACCTGCTGCCGAAGGGACCGCTGCGCGAGCCGGTGCGGGCGGGGCTGCAGCGTGCCGACGCGATTGTGCTGGTCGGCGACGGGCCGGCGCCACCTGAGCTGTCGGGGTTTGCCGGGGCTGTGCTGCGATGCCACCTGCGGGCGCGCGGAGCGCTACCGGAGGGCCGGCTGGTGGCGTTCGCTGGCATCGGACGGCCGGAGAAACTGTTCGACAGCCTGCGGGACGCCGGGGCGGAGCTTGCAGACGCGGTTCCCTTTCCCGACCACTACCGGTATCGTGCGCGTGACATGGCGTTCCTGCGCAAACTTGCCGGCGAGCATCGCGCCCGGCTGATCACCACGGAGAAGGATTGTGCGCGCCTTGGCAGGGCGGCGCCGACGGGGCTGCTGACCTGGCCTGTCGCCGCGATGTTCGAGGACGAGGCGGCGCTGGTCTCCCTGCTGGCCGGCGCGGGCCTGAAGGCGGCGGCATGAGCGAAGGCGATCCCGGCTATGTCCGCCCGAAGGACATCGACAATCGTTCGACCTTTCGCCAGCGCCTGCAATGGCGCATCGAGACCCTGGCCTGGGATGTCCTGTACTGGGCGCCCATGAAGGCCCTCGGGCCGGAGCGGGCCTCGAATGTCGCCGGTGGCCTGTTTCGCCGGCTTGGCCCGCTGTTCTCCCAGCACCGCACGGCTGTTCGAAACCTGCGCCTTGCGTTCCCCGATTGGGACGAGGCTCGGATCCAGAAGGTAGCGCGCGAGGCGTGGGAGAATCTCGGGCGGACCGCCGGTGAGTTGCCGCACCTGCCGCGGATCGATCTCAATGATGGTCGGCGGGTTGAAGTCGTCCACGCCGAACGCCTTGACGCAATCCGCATGAGCGGCCGCGGCGCGGTGGTGATTTCCGGGCATTTCGCCAATTGGGAGGTTATGGCGGCGGTGATCTGCCAGCGCCCGGTCGACTGCCTGGTGACTTACCGCATGCTCAATAACCCGCATATCGACCGGCGGCTCAACCGGGTTCGGCTGAGCTATGGCATCGGCGTGCTGGCCCCCAAGGGACTGGGCACGCGCGAGCTGATGCGGGCGCTGTCGTCGGGGCGGGCGGTGGCGCTGATGAACGACCAGAAATTCAACCAGGGGCTTGCCCTGCCCTTCTTCGGACATGACGCGATGACCGCGCCCGGCGCGACCCGGCTGGCCTACAAATATGGCGTGCCGATTGTGCCGGTGAGTACGGTGCGCACGGGGCCGGCGCGCTTTCGTGTGACCGTGCACCCGTCGATCGAGCCACTGGCGAGCGGGGACATCGACGCCGATGTCGCCCGCACGGTCGGGGAGATCAACCGCTTCATCGAGGCGCGGGTGCGCGAGGCTCCGGGCCAGTGGTTCTGGCAGCACCGGCGTTGGCCCAGGGAGGCGTGGAAGGAGGCCGGGGTGCTGCAGCCGCGCCCGGCGGCGACCGAGGTCTCCGCGGCGCACTAATAGCAATGTGCGCAGTTGCGCTCGGGCCTCGCGCTGCAAGGTTCGGTTTTGGGTCCCTGCAGCGTGGTATAAGGGGTTTCACGCATGGTGGGCGCGTCGCTTTCGGCCTAGATCGGAACTAGTCACGAAGGGAGGCCTGTGATGGGTAAACTGTTCGTCGACCCGCTGGCGATCGCCGCGCTGGTCGGATTTGCCAGCCTGATGCTTGTCTGCGCGATCCTGGTCGGCTGGGTGATGGCGAAGGCACGCACACCCTCGCGCCCCGTTATTGCACAGGAGTCCGGCGAGGCACCGGCCGACACCCCGGCGTTCTGAGGCCGGCCAGCGCCGCGCCGCTCACCCGCACACTGAACAAGGTCAAGGCCCGGGGCGGGACGCTTTACATCTCCGTCCAGAGCGAGGCGCAGTTCATGCAGAATGCCGGCACCGTCGGAGAGGTGTTGCCCGCCCCTGCGCGGGGTGCCTCCCCAGCCGGAGAGGCGCCCTCGCTTGCCGGGCCAGGGTCCCTATATCTCGCTTCGAAGCGCCCGGAGGCCCCATGATCCCCGAACTGATTGCCGCTGCCGGCCTCGCATTTGGATGCGCCATCGGCCTTGCCAGCCTTGCCGCGCCGCACTGGGCGGCCGGTGTGGTCCGCCTTGTTGCCGATCCGGACAAGCCGGGCGGCTTTTCCGAGTTCCGCGCGACCTATGGCGGGTTGCTCGCGTTCTCGCATGGCGCCGCGCTGGTGGCGCTGCTCGCGCTGCCGGCGCTGCCGGGGACGATGGCAGCGCTGCCGCTGGCGTTTGGCTGGCTGGGTGCAGCGCTGGGACGCAGCCTGTCGCTCCTGCTTGACCGGACCGAGTTGCGCGCGCCGGCGATGAATCCGGTCTGGATCGCCACCGAACTCACCCTCGCCATTGCCATTGCCCTGCCGCTTGTCCAACTGGTGTGAGAGGATCTGGCAGGACGAACGGCGCATGAGCGAAAGACCCCCCGGCGGACGCGCCCGCCCGGCATCGGGTCCGCGGCGAACGACACGGACCCCAAAGCGCGCAGCCGAAGGGGCCGAAGGCGAAGAGCGTATCGCCAAATGGCTCGCCCGGGCCGGTGTCGGCTCAAGGCGAGGCTGCGAGGCGCTGATCGAGGCCGGTGAGGTGAGTGTCAATGGCAAGCGGGTGACAACGCCGGCCCAGCATGTCAGCGACCGGGATGAGGTGCGGGTCGGCAGGCGGATTGTTGAACCGCCAGCAGCGACGCGGCTCTGGCGCTACCACAAGCCAGCCGGCCTGATCACGACCAATCATGATCCCAAGGGGCGGCGCACCATCTTCGAGGAGCTGCCGAAATCCCTGCCCCGGGTGGTCACCATCGGCCGGCTCGACCTCAACACCGAGGGCCTCTTGCTGCTGACCAATGACGGGGCCCTGGCGCGGGCGCTGGAGCTGCCATCCAATGCCGTCGCACGACGATACCGCGCCCGGGCCCATGGCACGGTGACGCCCCAGAAGCTGGCGGCGCTGAAGGCCGGTGTCACGGTCGAGGGCGTGCGCTATGGCCCGATAGAGACGGAACTGGAGATCGAGACCGGTTCGAACAACTGGCTGACGGTTGCCCTGACCGAGGGGCGCAAGCGCGAGGTCCGCCGCGCCCTGGAGAGCCAGGCGCTGATGGTCAACCGGCTGATCCGGGTCGCCTATGGGCCGTTCGACCTGGGTGACCTGCCACCGGGCGGTGTGGACGAGGTGGCGCCCGACACACTGGCGGGCCTTCTTGGCGACCTGCTTCCGGAGCGTCGGGCCCCTCGCCCTACGTCACGGCTTGGCAGGGAGGCACGATCGGGTACCGTGCAAAAAAAGCCGGGTAGTCCGGCACGCCCGCGCCGACCGCGTGGCAAAGGGAGCAAGCCATGAGCGACACCGCCGTGATGACCCCGCCTGAGGTCAAGCGCGATCCCAACCGGTCGATGAGCGCCGCTGCGGCCGCCACGTGCGGGGAGATCGTCGCGCCCGCCGTCTATGCCGATCCGCCACGCCTCGATGCGGCGTTTGCCCGCCTGCGGGCCGAGGACCCGCTGGCGTGGGTGGAACCGGAGGGATTTCGCCCGTTCTGGGCGGTCACGAAACATGCCGACATCATGGATATCTCGCGCCAGAATGATCGCTTCACCAATGGCCAGCGGGAGGTCCTCGCGCCGCTCGACACCGAGCGGCAGGTCTACGCCCTGACCGGCGGGCCGCACCTGGTGCGGACCCTCGTGCAGATGGACGACCCCGACCACTACAAGTACCGGCATCTCACCCAGGAATGGTTTCTGCCACAGAACGTGAAGACGCGCGGCGATGCGGTTCGCGCGATTGCGAAGGAATTCGTCGACCGGATGGAGGACATGGGCGGGGAGTGCGACTTTGTGAACGACATCGCCCTCTACTATCCCTTGCGGGTGATCATGCAGATACTCGGCGTGCCGGTCGAGGATGAGCCGCGCATGCTGAAGCTGACCCAGGAGATGTTCGGCGCCCAGGACGAGGACCTCACCCGCGACAAGGACGCGATCGCCAGGCAGGACGCCGCTGCGGCGCTGGCGGCAATGCAGGGCGTCCTGGCCGACTTCTTCCAGTATTTCACCGCGATCACGGCCGACCGGCGGGCGAATCCGCGCGATGACGTCTCCACGGTGATCGCCAATGGGCAGATTGACGGTGCGCCGATCGGCGAATTCGAGGCAATGAGCTATTACGTGATCGTCGCGGCGGCCGGCCATGACACGACGAGTGCCTCGACCGGCGGAGGTATGCTGGCGATGCTGGAGGCGCCCGACCAGCTGGCAAGGATGATGGCCGATCCAAAGGCCCATTCACGCACCTGTGTCGACGAGGCGATCCGCTGGACAACGCCGGTGAAGCACTTCATGCGCACCGCCCGGGAGGACTACGAGTTGCGCGGCCGGCGCATCCTCGCCGGCGAAACGCTCATGCTGTGCTATCCGTCGGGCAACCGCGATGAGGAGGTGTTTGACGACCCGTTCAGCTTTCGCGTCGACCGCAGCCCCAACCGCCTCATTTCCTTTGGGTATGGCGGGCACATGTGTCTGGGCATGCACCTGGCGAGGATGGAGATGATGGCACTCTATGAGGAGCTGTTCGCTCGGGTGAAGTCGATTGAACTTGCAGGCGAGCCAACACATGTCCGCGCGAATTTTGTCGGCGGGCCGAAAACCATCCCGATCCGCTACCGCTTCTAGGAAAACGCACACCATGGCCTTCGACAATGTCAGCGAGACTGCACAGGAAGAGCGCGACGCGCCGAAGGGGCCGGTGTTTCCCCCGGTCAGTGATTATCGGCCTCCCGTCGATCTCGCCCACTACAGTCCCTTCCTTCAAGGCCAGCCCCATGACGCCTTCCGGCTGATGCGTGAGCGCGCACCGGCCTGCTGGCATCCGGAGGAGGAAGGCGCCGGTTTCTGGGCACTGACACGCTATGGCGATATCAGGGCCGTGGAGATCGACACCGCCACCTTCTCCTCGCAGAAGGGGGGGATCATGATGAATTACGGCATGCCGGAGAGCCGTCACCCCCTGCTTCACCGGGCTTCGCTCGACACCATGATCTGTCTTGACCAGCCCTTCCACCTGCCGCTGCGGCGCGAGCACATGCCGTTCTTCACGCCCAGCTATCTTGCCGGTCTGCGAACGCGGGTGGATGCCAAGGTGACGGCGCTGCTGGATGCTATGGAAGCCGCCGGGCCGGTGGTCGACATGGTGGAGTTGTTCTCAGCCGAACTGCCGCTGTTCACGCTGTGCGAGATGCTGGGCGTAGCCGAGGCGGACCGGCCAAAGCTGGTAAGGTGGATGCACTATCTGGAACTTGCCGGCTACACCCTGCGGAGCGGAGAGGCGATCGACCCGGTTGTCTTCGGCGAGTTCGTCCAGAATGTCCTGGAGATGTTCGAGTTCGGCAAGCGCGAGCTGCTGGCCCGCCGCGCCGAGCCGCGCGACGACCTGCTCTCCGCGATCGCCAATGCGACCCTTGATGACGCGCCGCTGTCTGACGAGATGCTGGATGGCTCATGGCTGCTGATCGTCTTTGCCGGCAATGACACCACGCGCAATTCGCTGTCGGGGACCATGCGGCTGCTCACCGAATTCCCGGAGGAGAAGGCGAGGCTCATTGCCGATCCCGCGCTGATTGCGAACATGGTGCATGAGGCCATCCGGATGGTCTCGCCGGTCATCTACATGCGCCGCACAGCGACGCGGGATGCGGAGATTGCCGGCCAGGCGATCGGCGCGGGCGAGAAGGTTGTCATGTATTATGGGGCTGCTAACCGTGACCCCGAAATGTTCCCCGATCCGGACCGGTTCGACGCCAGCCGCGCCAATGCGAAGGACCACCTCGCCTTCGGCTATGGCCCGCATGTCTGCCTCGGCCAGCGGGTTGCCACCATGCAGCTGGAGGCGGCCTATCGGCAGTTCCTGGCGCGCTTCCCGAATGCCCGCTGGACCGGCAGGCAGGAGATCGCGCCGAACAATTTCGTGCACGCCATCTCGAGCCTGGAAGTGGACCTCGGCACGGGCTGAGGCGCCCTGCCCTACCCTTTCGCACGGACGATGAATTCGGTGCGGCGGTTGCGTTCGTGCGCCTCGGGCGTGTTGCGGCTGTCGAGCAGGCGGCTTGCGCCATAGCCGACCGCTTCCAGTGCGGTGCCGGGCACGCCGCGTTCGATCAGCTCGTCGCGAACCGCTCTTGCGCGGCGCTCCGACAGGCGCTGGTTGGCGGCCCCGGTCCCGGTCTGGTCGGTGTGGCCGGCGATCTCGATGGTGTGCGACTGGCAGAGGATGGCGATGGCCGTGACCGCGTCGAGCAGACGCGCGCTTTCCTCATTGATCCGCTCGGTGCCGGAATCAAACGTGACAGTGCGGCCCATCATCGTATCGGAGAATGCGCGCTGGCACTGGGCAACAGAGGTGCCAGCGTCCAGTGTCGCGACTGCGGCGCCGACGGCAGCCTCGCCTCCCTCGACCGAGATGGCATCGACGATGAAAAGCGCGCGCCCGTCCGGAAGGGCCTTGATCGCGTCCTCGCCGGCGGCCAGCGCGCGCCGCTTGGCCTCAGCGGTCGGGGCAAGGCCGGTCAGGGCGACAAAGCCGCGTTCGGCCCGGCGGGCGTCGAGGCCGAGCCATGGAAAGCCCATGTCCGGAAACCGTGCCTCGAGCGTATCGGCCCAGTCGAGGGGGCGTTCGACCAGCCGTTCGATGATCTGCGGCTGTGGCGTGTACGGCACGAGCAGGCCACCGCGGACCTGGAACACCTCACCCTCGGGCAGCGGCACGCAGTCAAGCCCGGCGCTTGCTGCGGGCGTCGCATTACCGGACGGCATTGTTTCATCGCGGGTGCAGGCGGCCGCAAGGAAGAGAGCGGCAAGGGCCATGGCGGCGCCGGTGCGGGCGTTCGTGATCGGGTACGGCATGTCGCGCCTCCGGGCAGCGGGATGTCGGTCGGTCCTCGCTCCCTCTTCGGCGGTTCGGCCGACTGCGTCAAACCGGTTCGCGGACCGGGCGAGACTGCGGGTGTCTCAATCCGCATCACCGGAAGGCCGGACCGGGATCATCACCTCATTCCGGCGGAGCGGCCCGGGCACCCAGGGTGCGTTGTAATAGGCATAAATTGCCGGGCCTGCGGGAACATAGCCGCGCGTGTCGATCCAGGCGCGCAGGTCGGCCTCGCGGCGCGCCTGCGCCTTTGCACCGGTCCAGCCGGAGAAGCGCACAGCTGCGACCATGCGGGCGGGAATGTCTTCAAGGGTGACAGCATCATTGTTCGGCACCGGCAGCGTCTCCATCGTCCAATCGGCCGGCATGATGAAGGCGACGGTCCAGAGACCGGGATCGCCAGCGGCTGTCTGGGTGACGGGTGCTGTCATGTCGATCGTCCGGGACGGGGTCTGGATGACCGGGGCGGTCATCTCGATCTTCTCGCGCGCTGTGTTGTCTCCGAAAATATAGCCCGCAAGGGGGCGAAAGCCGGCATTGGGTGCATCATCCTGGCCAGCGGCGACCTCGATCCGGGCCTCGATCATCGGCTCGTAGGCACGCACCTGGAAGCGGCCCTCATCGAGGATGACGGTGTGGGGCGGTTCCTCAACGGCGCTGGCGGCGAACGACATCAGGCTGGCAGCAATAGAGGCAAGGAGGGTGCGCATGAAGGGTCCATATCTGCAGCTTTGGTCATTTAAACTTTACGTATAAGGGCGCGGAATGGATGTGTCGCCGGCGGCGCTGACCTGACAGTGCGACCGGCCAGGAAGGTGCCGCAAGACGGCGACACTTTCACCCCCTTGTCGTTTGACTATCGGGTGGCCCCGGCCTGTGCGCGGGTGATGGCGTGCGCATCCCATGGGATGACGTCACGCGCTTTTTGCCTAAGTCTGTGACAGGAAAAACAAGGAAGGGGCCGCCCATGCCGAGATCGATCCCCGTGCTGCTGGTCGCGCTGCTGACCGTGCTACTTGCGGAAGGTCTTGCCCGCGCCGAGCCGTGGGCCGCCCCGGATCCGGAGCTTGACGCCCAAGTGGAGGCGTGTCGGCACGAGGCAGGCATCCGGTTCTTGGAGGGAACCGATGTCCTCTGCTACAATTCCGCCATCTTCCCCGAGCAGTTCCTGAGCGTTGCCAGCCTGCCTGAGGCCTCGGTCACGATCTTCACCAGTCCCGGCGGCAATGTGGTCACCTCCCAGGGGCTCAGCCGCATCCTCGACGGGCGCGACAGCCGCTATGTGATTGCCGGGCCCTGCATGTCCGCCTGCGCCATGATGCTGCTTCCCGGGCTCGATAATGTCTACATCCACCGCAGCGCCCACATCGCCGTCCACGGCGCGACCCATGCCCGCTTCCCGGAATTCCATGGCTGGCTGCGCGGCGGGGCGCAGCCCTCAACCCTGCAGAAGGTCAGCGCGGCAATGGGCTATGACTTTGCCTGGGGGCTCTACAATGTCGATTTCCTGTGGGAGAGCCATTTGGAGGGGCATGGCATCGAGCCCGGCTTCGCCCGCCGGATTGCCGCCCGGATGATCGAGGCCGCCAAGGCGCATGAGTGCCGGGTGAAGCTCACCGATTACTGGGGCATGCTGGACGGCGCGTATCTGCGCGAATTCCTTGGAGAGCGGATCACCGGGATGGAGGAGTTTATCCAGACCCATGACGATCCGCGCAATTATTTCGCACCGATGACGCAGTTAATCGGTGCAAACAGCTATGTCTTCCGCGAGACCTATGAGGACGCTGTCTGTGACGGCGCACCAGCCGCCGGCCGCGATGCTGGCGACGAACTGGCGGGCCTGACCGGCCAGGATGACGCGGAGCGTTCCGGCTGGCAGGGCCTGCTGGACCAGATCCGCGCCTTCGAGCAGGCTCGCGCTGGCGAGTAGGGCGGTTTCCAACCCGATTGACCCAGTTGGCCGTTTGTCGTTTCCGCCAGGATTGTTCTCGCGCGCCGGTCCGATAATGCCCGCATTGCCGCACGCCACGCTGCTGGCCCTGACGAAAAATACACCCCGCCAAGTGGGTCAATCGGGT
Source organism: uncultured Hyphomonadaceae bacterium (assembly GCA_964412785.1). GTDB lineage: Bacteria > Pseudomonadota > Alphaproteobacteria > Caulobacterales > Hyphomonadaceae > UBA5336. Next base: position 57,505 of record CAYPQD010000004.1, on the reverse strand, counting down.
CGGAAACCGCCCGAGCGCGCTGTTACCATGCCGGCCTTCTCCGCGCAGTCTGCCGCGAACTGGGCAAGCGGGCGGACCCGCTCGGCCATGGAGACCGCCTGCGGTGAATTGGCCGTGCCGTCGCGCACCCTGCCGACAATGCCCTGGCAGATCGCCGCGAGGCGGAAGGCGTTGTAGGCGAAATAGTAATTGAGGTCCGGCAGGCCGGAGCGGCCGGTTTCGCGGCAGTAGAGGTCAGCATACGCCTGCATGGTCGGGATGCCGTGCGCGGCGAGGTCTGGAATGTCCATCAGCGCCGGGCGACGCGGGTCTGAGCTTGGCATGACCCAGTTCATCAGGTGGTAGCTGAAATCGGCCAGCGGGTCGCCGAGCGTGGAGAGTTCCCAGTCGAGCACGGCAATCACACGCGGCTCGGTCGGGTGGATGATCATGTTGTCAAGCCGATAGTCGCCGTGGACGATCGTGGTGGTGTCGCCGGGCGGGATGTTCTCCGGCAGCCAGTCCATCAGTGCATTCATGTCCGCGATCGTGTCGGTCTGCGAGGCGCGATACTGCTTGCTCCAGCGGTGGACCTGGCGGGCGACATAATCGCCCTCCTTACCGAAGCCCTCCAGGCCAGCGGCGCGCCAGTCGGTCTTGTGCAGGGCGGCAAAGGTCCGGCACTTCGCTTCGTAGATCGCGCGGCGCTCGGCAGGCTCCATTCCAGGCAGCGTGCCGTCCCAGAGTATGCGGCCTTCCACCATGTCCATGACGTAGAAGATCGTGCCGATGACGCTTTCATCCTCGCACAGGGCATAGGGCCGCGCGACCGGAAAGCCGGTCGGGTAGAGCGCCGAGATCACCCGGAACTCGCGGTCGACAGCATGGGCCGACGGCAGCAGCTTGCCCGGGGGCTTTCGGCGCAGGACGTATCTGCTCGACGGGGTGACCAGCTGGTAGGTCGGGTTGGACTGGCCGCCCTTGAACTGGCGCACTTCCAGCGGGCCGGCATAGCCCTCCACCTCGGCCTCCATCCAGCGGGCCAGCGCCGTCTCGTCGAAGCGATGGGTCTCCGCCACCTCCTTGGTGCCCGAGAACATCTCCTGGGCATCTCCGCCGTGCACCATGGCCGTTCCTCCGAATGTTCCGTTCAGGATTGTTTGAGTACAAGCATAGCGGACCCGTCGCGTGGGCCAAGCCATGCCGCAACGTCGCCGCAATCGGTCGCGAGGCTGGGGCCATGATGAGACGCCGGCTTGCCGCCGTGATTGCCCTTGCCGCCCTTGCCGCCCTTGCCGCCGCTGCGGCCCTGCCGGCCGAGGCCGAGCCCTCGCCTGCGCTCCTTGCCGCCGCTGAGGCCGCCCTCGCCGCCCATGACGCGCCGGTTGAGGACGCGACCGTGATGGTGATCGCAGACTTCGGGCGACATTCCAGCGCGGCGCGGCTGCATGTGGTGACGCGGCGCACCGGCGCGGTGACGTCCTACCGGGCGGCCCATGGCAGAGGCAGCGACCCCGACCATGACGGCATGCTGGACCGCTTTTCCAATCTGGCCGGCTCGCAGGCGAGCCCTGACGGGATGTTTGTCACCGCCGAGCGCTATCACGGGCGCCATGGCGACAGCCTGCGCCTCGACGGGCTGGAGCCTGGCAATTCCAATGCGCGCGCGCGTGCGATCGTGATTCACGCGGCGTGGTATGCCGAGCCGGAATTCCTCGCGCGGCATGGCCGGCTTGGCCGCTCCAATGGCTGTATCGTCCTTTCGCAAGCAGACCGTGACGCCCTGTTTGCCGCGCTGGAGAACGGCACGCCGGTGTGGGTGACGCGCTAGGGCTTCAGGCCCCGCCCCCGCGTACCCGCCAGCCGATGTCGCGTCGGCAGAAGCCCTCCGGCCAGTCGATCGCGTCGACACCCGCATAGGCGCGCGTGAACGCCTCATCGAGATCCTTGCCCGTGGCGGTTACGCAGAGCACCCGCCCGCCGGTCGCAAGCAGGGCCCTGTCTTCGCCGATATCGGTTCCGGCCTGGAAGACTGTGACCCCGGACAGCGCCTCGGCTGCTTCAAGCCCGCCGATCACCGAGCCGGCCTCACAGGCGTCCGGATAACCGGTGCTCGCCAGAACGATGGCGGCTGCCGGCCGGAAGCGGCCGAGCTGCATCGCGCCACCCATTTCCGCCGGTCGAAGCCCGCCGGTTGCACACAGCAGGAGTGCCGGGACGATATCGCCGGGAATGCCAGCCATCAGGACCTGACACTCCGGGTCGCCAAAGCGGGCATTGAACTCAACAACCTTGGGCCCGTCCGATGTGACCATGAGGCCCACATACAGGACGCCCTGATAGGGCATCCCGGCCCTGGCAAGGCCTTGCAGCGTCGGCGCGACAATCTCGCGGACTGCCCGGTCGGTCATGTCTGCGTCCATCACCGGAGCGGGCGCATAGGCGCCCATGCCGCCCGTGTTGGGACCGGTGTCGCCCTCGCCGACCCGCTTATGGTCCTGCACTGGAGGCAGGCAGAGGAAGGCCTCACCATCGGTGAGGACGAAGAGGCTTGCCTCCTCGCCCGGCATGAAGGCCTCGATGACAAGCCCGCTCGTTTCGTTCGCGCCGGGCGCGCTGAAGGCTGACGCGATATGCGCCTCGGCCGCCTCGCGCGTGGCGGCGATGACGACGCCCTTTCCCGCAGCCAGGCCGTCGGCCTTCAGCACGTAGGGCGGCTGGAAGTGGTCAAGGGCTGCGCGGGCGGACCTCTCGGTTTCAGCGACGAGATGGGCGGCCGTCGGGATGCCCTCATCGGCCATGAACGCCTTGGCAAAACGCTTCGATGTCTCGATCTGCGCAGCGGCCTGGCTTGGCCCGAAGACGTCGAAACCGCGCGCGCGCAGTCGGTCGGCGATACCGGCAGCCAGTGCCGCCTCGGGACCGATGACGACGAGGCCCGGCTCCAGCTGCAGGGTCAGTGTCTCGATCGCGTCGACATCGTCGGCGGCCACCTCGAAGCACGGGCCGATCGTGTCCATCCCCGGGTTTCCGGGTGCACACATGACTTCATCGACCAGCGGCGATCGGGCGATCTTCCAGGCCAGCGCATGCTCGCGCGCACCCGACCCAAGGAGGAGGACTCTCATGACGGCTTGATGCGCCGGGCGGCTCGTGGGATCAAGCCATCTCGCAAGGGAGGACAAGCCGAATTGGCGGGCAAGGGCGACATGAACGGCCTGTGGTCCGGCTGGTATGACTATGCCGGCCTGTCCGATCCTGTCAGCTTTACCGCCTGGTTTGACGAGACGCGCGCAATCCTGAGCGGCACGGTCCTGGAGCCCAATACCTTCGGCGATCCTTCGCTGGATGACCTGCACGCCGATATAACGGGCGCGCGCGATGGCTATGACATTGCCTTCATCAAGCTGTACCGGCCTGACCAGGGCGCCCATGCTGCCGACATCCGGTATGAGGGCGTCGCCGATGGCGATTTCATCCGCGTGCGCGGGGTCTGGACCATCGACAAGGCCGGTTCAGTCAGCGGGCGATTTGAACTGGCCCGGTCATCGCGCTCGATCAGCGAAGCGATCCTGCGACGTGTGCTGGCGCCGGTCGGGGCTGGCGGCGGCGGGCGCGGGCTGTAGGCTTGCGCAGTGATGTCTGATTCTCCGATTTCCAACCTGCCGGAGCTGTCGGTCTCCGAACTTGCCGCGACCCTGAAGCGCACGATCGAGACAAGTTTCGACCATGTGCGCGTGCGCGGCGAGCTGGGCCGGGTCACCCTTGCCCGGTCCGGCCATCTCTATGCCGATATCAAGGATGACAAGGCGGTGCTGAACACGGTCATGTGGAAGGGCCATGTCTCCCGCCTGCCCTTCCGGCCGGAAGAGGGCCTTGAGGTCGTCGCCGAGGGAAAGCTGTCGATCTATGCCGGGCGGTCGAACTACCAGCTGATCGCCGAGACCATGCGCCCTGCCGGAGCCGGAGCGCTGATGGCCTTGCTGGAGGAGCGCCGCAAGAAGCTGGCGGCGGAGGGTCTGTTCGACCCGGCCCGCCGCAAGCCCCTGCCCTTCCTGCCGGCGACCATCGGCGTGGTGACGAGCCCGACCGGCGCCGTCATCCGCGATATCCTCCACCGCGTGCGCGAGCGCTTCCCGGTGCGAGTGATCCTGTGGCCCGCGCTCGTCCAGGGCGACCTGGCTGCCTCGCAGATCGAGGCCGGCATTCGCGGCTTCAACGCGCTGGACGGCGCAGACCGGCCGGACGTGCTGATTGTCGGGCGCGGCGGCGGGTCGATCGAGGACCTCTGGCCGTTCAACGAGGAGGCCGTGGTGCGCGCGGCCTTCGAGAGCGTGATCCCGCTGATCTCGGCGGTTGGCCATGAGACCGACACGACACTCATCGACTTTGTCGCCGATGCGCGAGCCCCGACGCCGACCGGTGCGGCCGAGATGGCCGTGCCGGTCCGTGCCGATCTCCTCCTTTCCACGGGGGAACTCGGCGAGCGGCTGAAGCGGGCGCTGCGCCGCCAGGTGGTCCACGGGCAGAGCCGCCTGAAAAGCGCGCGCCTGCCGCGCCCCGACGCTGTGCTGGGCAGCCGGCGCCAGCGCCTCGACTATGCCGCTGCGGCCCTTCCCCGTGCGGTGACAACGACGCTGGAGCGCTGCGGCACCCGGCTGGAGCGCACGGCCGCGCGGATGGGTGACCCCGGCCGCTTGCTCGGCGAGGCCCGCCACCGGCTGGAGACGGCGGCCTCGCAGCTGCGCCAGGCCCTGCGCCTCGGCCTCTCGGCGAAACGCCTCGGCCTGTCACAGCATGCCTCGCGGCTGCGGCCCGACCCGTTGCGACTGGAGACGCGCCGCGCGCGGGAGGCGCTTCGATCCGTGGCCGTGCGCGCGCGCCCCGCGCTGACCCGCCTCATCCGGTTCCGCAGCGAACGCCTGCGGGGTGCAGCAAAACTGCTTGAGACACTGTCCTACCCGGCGACGCTGAAACGCGGCTACGCCCTGGTGCGCGGTTCCGACGGCCGCCTCCTGCGCTCCAGCGCCGACGCCCGATTGGCGCAGAGGCTGACGCTGACCTTCGCCGATGGCGATGTCGAGGCGGCGACAGACGGCATTGAAGCGCCCGGACGCATCAATGACGACCGCAAGCCGGCAAGAAGGAAGACCACCAAGCAGCGCGATCTTTTCTGAGCCGGCGTCTGGTGGCCCGCATCAGCGATTGTAGACATCGAACTCCAGCCGGTAGCGAAGGTCGCCGGCACCCATGGACAGGTCGTATTCCGCAAAGCCATAGACATAGTCAAAGCGGATCGATTGCTCTGGCAGGCTGTCTGACCGGAAATGCGCAATCGGGTGACGGAACTCCAGCAGGCTGACAGGGCCGCCGGCGAGGTCGCCAAGATCGGACACCTGGCCGATATCGCGGATGAAATTACCGCGTCGCGCGGCACTGCCGAACGCCATGCCATCGTCAAGACCCTCGCGGGTGACGCCATAGACAAAGCCGATGGTGTCGAGCTGGCTGGCGCGCCCGCCCGGCGCCGGAAAGGCCTGGGCGGTCAGGTAGAAGTCGGTTTCGGATGAGATGTAGAAGCTCCGCCGGAAGGACGCCTCATCCAGCACCACGCGGCTTGCGGGATTGAGCTCGAAGGGCTGGAAGACGCCGCTGGCGTCAAGAAACCCATTCTCCCCGGGCGTCGGCGACAGGTCGATCAGCCCGTCGCCGGTCTGGTCGATGCCGAGCATCAATCCCTGGTCTTGCAGGGGCGCGAGCTGGAATGCCTCGTTGCGGGTGCCTGTCAGGACCGGGTTGACGGTGCCCGCGCCCTGGAAGGGATTGCCGGCCCAGCGAACCATCCGCTCGCCCTGGGGAATGGTCTGGCCGGTCTCGAAATCGTAATTGTCATACACATCGAACGTCTCGCCATCATGGACGACGACGCAGCCATAGACCCGGCAATAGAAGTCGTCATCGATCCATGAGGCAGCTGCCTTCCCTTGCGGCAGGACGCCGGCAAGCAGGAGCAGGGCCGCCAATGGCGCCGGGAAACGCTGGCGGGCAGCTATTGCAGCCCCCCGCGCACGGCTGCTTCAGGCAATGGGATGTCATGGGCCGGAAGCTCTATCACGGCACCATCCACCTGCGGGGCGAAGGTGTTGGTGAGAAAGACCCTGAGCGCGGCGACATCCTCCACCGGATGCGGGATCGCCAGCTGGTAGTTGCGCGCCGCCTGGTCGAGGACGACGAGGTTGGAAATCGGCAGGCGGTCGGTCTCGCCGGAGCGGGTGGAGACCTGAAGCTCGCCATTGAGACGCGCATGGGCGTTGCCGCTGTTCTCGATCCGCAGGCCGACACTCGGCGCGCCGTCCTCGCCGACGGCCAGCGCCGCCGATGCGATCTGAGGGGCGCTCTCCGCGTCGCCGGCGGTGAGGTAGAACAGGCTCGCAAGCCGGTATTTCCGCCAGACCCCGGCGCCGGCGTCGCGCTTCTCCGGCAGTACCGTGGAAGCCAGCAGGGCGAAACGGAAATCGCCGGACGCCTCAAAGCGCGCCGGCGGCGAAATGTCGACGATAATTTGCGCCGACTCGCCAGGCTCAAGCGTCACGAAGGCGGGGCTGAAGCGGACCCATTCGGCGGCCGAGCGGTTGCTCTCGCCGGGAGGGTTGAGGACAATCTGGCCGTTCTCGTCGAGGCTCCAGTCGGCGAGCCCGAGGGTCAGGGAGATCGTCCGCTCCTGGTGGACATTGCCGATATTGACGACCTGGCGCTGGCGTTCACCGGGCTCAATCTCCATTTCCACCGTGGTCGGCTGCAGGCCGATCCCGAAACCGGAGGCCTGGCCCGCGAGCATGCAGGCGAAAAGGGCGGCGATGATGGCGTGTCGGCGCGGCAAGCGGAGCATTGGGTGTCCTTTTTGGAAAGGGCAGTCTGTTAGGCGTCTTTTGGGTTGGTTTCGGTTACCAGCGCGTTGACGCTTGCCACGCGCCGCAAGGATCGGTTTGGGGTCCATGCAGCCTGGTATGGCCCCGCCCGGAACGCAGGCCGCCCGGCTCCGCAGGGAACCGGGCGGCTGGCATGACCGGGTGCGCTGGCCCGCAGGGATCCTACGGAACGTAGACGGTGTAGACCACTTCGGCCTCGATATCGCCGGCGCCCATCGAGAGGTCATAGTCCAGCGAGTAGCTGGCATCGAAGCGGATCGACTGATCGACGATCGAACCGGTGCTGAGTGCGGTCTTGTCCGGCGCAAGGTAGACCTGCGTGCCGTTGATGGTGTCGAGGTCTGAGCCGGTGATGATATTGCCGCCGAGCGACGGGTCAGCGGAGCCGCCAAAGTTCAGCGCGCCGGCAGTGCCGGACGCGGTGACGTCAAGGTCATAGCCGATGTCGGTCAGCGCGAAGGTGCCGGTCGAGCTCACAGCGGCGTCGATGGCAAAGGCGGTGTTCGAGGCGACGAAGAAGCTCGACTGATAGGCGCCGGACAGCGCGACGTCGGTGCTGGCGTCAAGGCCGAAGGCCGTCAGCGCGTCGGCCGCATCGAGAATACCGGCACTGCCATTGTCGGTGAAGACGCCGCCGGAGGTCTCGCCGGTGACGTCGAAGATCGAGCCTTCGCCATTGGCGATCGAATCCGGGGTCGGGGTCAGCGAACCGGTGACGACGGTGTAGACGTCGGTCGAGATCAGGTCGGCATCATTGTTGCCGGCATCATTGTCGATGATGAAATCTGACGCGATCGGCGCATTGCCGGCCTGGTCGGCACCCCAGACGATGACAAGACCGAGCACCTTGAAGTGTGGATTGTCAATGATCGACGCCTGGGCGGGAACAGCCGATACCGCAGCGAGCGCGGCACCTGCAAGCAGGACCTTCTTTAGGAACATTGATTGTACTCCATCATGGGCCGGAGCGGGGCGCCCCTGCCCTTCCTTGTTTGAACGGCCGCCTTCTCGTGCGGCTCATGAATAGGGCTAGCCCAAAGTCCTTGAAATCAAATTGAAGACGCGCGGAAAATTCGTCCTGCGCTGCAGGCTTGCGTTAGGGCGGTTTGCGACCAGACCAAACCGCCTCGTCGCTTGGATTTTTCGTCAGGGCCATAGCTGCGCCCGGCCGAACAGGGTCATCGCGCCGCTACAGATCCTTGTTTTTACGCGCTTCCGGACGGCGAACGGGCTCCCATCTCGCCTGGAAACGCTTCAGGACCGACGCGCGATGACGATCCTGGCGGAAAGACAAGTGGCGAGACACGCATTCGGTTCCAGAGGATTGTTTTGACGTCGCTTTATTGAGAGCGCGCTGGGGCGTCGTTCGCGCTCTGGCCGCATTGCAGTGCTCGCAGGATGCCCGCATCCTGCTGTGCCGGCTGCTCGCCCGACCATAAAATACACGCCGCCAAGTCGGTCAATTGAGTTGGAAAACGCCCTGATCGGCCGGCAGACTTGCCGGCTCGAAGGGCGCCAGCCGGCCCGCGTCCAGGGTCACGACCCGGTCCATGTGTTGCGTCAGGGTGAAGTTGTGGGTGGCGACGAGGACAGCGGCATTCTCCTCGCGCGCCATGCGAATGAGGGCCGCGAACACGCGTTCCGTCGTCGCCGGGTCGAGATTGCCGGTCGGCTCGTCGGCAATGACGAGGCGCGGATCATTGGCGAGCGCCCGGGCTATCGCGACACGCTGCTGCTCGCCGCCGGACAATTGCGGCGGCTGGTGATGGCTGCGCTCGCCAAGGCCCATGTCAATCAGCAATTCGTCCGCCCGCTCGCGCGCCCGACGACGGGGCATGCCGGCGATCAGGAGCGGCATGGCGACATTGTCGCGGGCGTCGAACTCCGGGAGCAAATGGTGAAACTGGTAGACGAAGCCGAGCTTGGAGCGCCTCAGCGCGGTGCGCTGGGTGTCACTGAGCGCCAGGCAGTCCTCGCCGTCGAGGCGAACGGCGCCGGCGTCGGGCTTTTCCAGGAGGCCTGCGGTATGCAGGAGCGTCGACTTGCCCGAGCCGGACGGGCCGACGAGGCCGACAAGTTCCCCCCTGGCGAGCTCCAGGTCGACGCCGTCAAGCACCTGCAGGGTCCGCTCGCCGGATCGATAGGCCTTGCGCACGCCGGAGAGTTGCAGCACGGGGACGCTCATTCGAATCTCAGGGCCTCCACCGGATCAAGCGCGGCGCCGCGCCAGGCCGGCCAGAGGGTGACGAGGACCGACATGCCGACCGCCCAGACGGTGGTGAAGACCGCCTCGCCCCAGTTGAGTTCCGCCGGCAAGCCCTCCAGGCCGTAGACTTCCGGATCGAAGATGTTGCGGCCGGTGACGGCATTCAGGAAGGCCTCGATCGCGCCAATGTTGAGAACAATGGTGACGCCGAGGACAAGCCCAGTGACCGCGCCGGCAAACCCCAGCAGGCCGCCGACCATCAGGAAGACGCGCATCATCGACCCCCGACTGGCGCCAATGGTGCGCAGGATGGCAATATCGCGGGTCTTGTTCTTCACCAGCATGACGACGCCGGTAATGATGTTGAGAGAGGTGATGGTGATCAGCACCAGCATGACGATTCGCATCAGGCTGCGCTCGACATTGAGCGCGTTCAGGTATTGCGCCCGTGAGCTTTTCCAGTCGATGGCGTAAAGGCTGTTGCCAAAGGCATTTCCAATGTCGCGCAGGGCATCCTCTGTTGCCATCGGATCGGTCAGGCGCACATCGATGGCGTGGTACTGGCCCTGGCGCTGGAAGAACACCTGCCCCTGATCCATCGGCATGAAGATGTAGACCTTGTCGAGCTCGACGCTGCCGGTCTTGAAGGTCGCGCCGAGCGTATATGTGCTTGACCGGGGCGTGCCGCCAAAAGGCGTGGCGTTCCGTTCTGTGGAGATAAGGCGAACCTGGTCGCCGGGACGCAGTCGCAAGTCCTGTGCGAGGAATGCGCCCATCAGGACGACCTTGCCGCCATTGCGCCCCTCGCCGAAGCCGGCCCCGCGGGCGACCTCGCCGTCGCCCAGAAAGTCGAGACTGTCGACCTCCGCCATGGTGACCGATTTCACGATCGCTCCTGATGAGGCCACGCCCTCATGGCTGGCGAGCACCTGGTTCTCCAGATAGGGTCTGGCCGAGGCTATGCCGGGTATTTCGGCAATCCGCCGGGCGATAAGGTCGGACTCGTCGGCGGGGCGCTGGGCAACCGAGACGATGATGTGCGGCTGTCCGCCGAGCAGCGCGTTCAGGAGGGTCGCGCGAAAGCCCGACATCACAGACATGATGACGATGAGTGCCGTCACCGCCAGGGTAATTCCGATGAAGGAGATGATCGCAGTCAGCGAGGCGCCGCCATGCTCGCGTCGGGCGCGCAGATAGCGCCAGGCGAGCGCACGCTCGATCGGGCCGAACGGCTTCGCTCCCCCGCCCCTCGCGGGCGTTCTGACCGGTTCTGCCCCGCTCGACAGGGTCATCTCCGCCATGGGTCGTCCCGTTCGCCAATTCGGGCCAGCGCGCTCTCAAGCGACAGCTCCTCGGTTTCGCCAGTGCGCCGGTCCTTCAACTCGACCAGGCCGGACTTCAGCCCCCTCGGGCCGATCGCGAGCTGGAAGGGCAGGCCGATCAAATCCATTGTCGCGAACTTCGCGCCGGGACGCTCGTCGCGGTCGTCATAGAGCACGTCCACTCCGGCGGCCTGGAGCGTCGCATAGGCCTGCTCACAGGCGCCGCGCACGGCATCATCGCCCTGACGAAGGCTGATCAGGCCGACTTCATAGGGCGCGACCGGGCGCGGCCAGACAATGCCCTTGTCGTCATGGCTCGCCTCGATGATGGCGCCGGCAAGGCGCGATACGCCAATGCCATAGCTGCCGCCATGGACCGGCACGGTTTCGCCGCCGGAGGTCTGCACCTCCGCTTTCATCGCCTGCGAATATTTGGTGCCGAAGTAGAAGATGTGGCCAACCTCAATGCCGCGGGCAGCGACCTGCCGGGCGTCCGGCAGGGCGCCGAAGGCATCCGCGTCATGCTTGTCCTCGGTCGCGGCATAATAGTCGGTGAACCGGTCGACCAGTGGGGCGAGGTCGCCGTCGAAATCGACATCGGGCCCGGGCGGCGGCAGGTCGAGGAGGGCCCTGTCGCAGAAGACCGCGCTCTCGCCGGTGTCGGCAAGGACGATGAACTCATGGCTCATGTCGCCGCCGATCGGGCCGCTGTCGGCCTGCATGGGAATGGCGGTAAGCCCCATTCGGGCAAAGGTGTTGAGATAGGCGACAAACATGCGCTGGTATGCGGCGCGCGCAGCCTCCCGGTCGAGATCGAAGGAATAGGCGTCCTTCATCAGGAATTCGCGCCCGCGCATGACCCCGAAACGGGGCCGGATCTCGTCACGGAACTTCCACTGGATGTGATACAGGTTGAGCGGAAGTTGCTTGTAGCTCTTCACATAAGCGCGGAAGATTTCGGTGACCATCTCCTCATTGGTCGGTCCGTAGAGGAGGTCGCGCTCATGGCGGTCTGTGATGCGGAGCATTTCCGGGCCGTAGGCATCATAGCGCCCGCTCTCACGCCAAAGCTCGGCCTGCTGCAGGGTTGGCATCAGCATCTCGATGGCGCCGGCGCGATCCATCTCCTCGCGCACGATCTGTTCGATCCTGGTCAGCACCCTGTAGCCGAGGGGTAGCCAGGAATATATGCCGGCCCCGCCCTGGCGGATCATCCCGGCGCGCAGCATCAACTGGTGCGAGACAATCGCCGCCTCGGCCGGTGCTTCCTTGGTAACCGGCAGGAAATAGCGGGAAAGGCGCATGGGGGTCGCTCCGGGCCGTTGGTGAGACGCACTTAGCCCCGATCGGGCGCGATTAGAAGGCGCCGGGGTCGGTCAGGCGCTGTAGAAAAGGGCGTAGACATTGAAGACGCGACTAAGGATGAACAGTGCCGCCGTCAGGCCGCCTGCTCCGATTGTCGCCCAGATCGCCTTGCGCCGCAGCTGTGGGTCGCTGGGGGCGCCCTCCTCCGTGCCCGGTGTGACGCCGCCATCCTCGAACTGGCCGCGCACGCCGATTGGCAGGACGGCGAAGAAGACAAGCCACCACAGTATGAGAAAGACAATGATCGTACCGACAAGCCCCATGGCCGGTCAGTGCCCCTTCGGCGTTTCCATGAGTTCGACAAGGACCCCATGACTGTGTTTCGGATGAACGAAAATGATCAGCGTCCCGTGCGCGCCGATTCGCGGCTCGTTGAGGATTGCGGCGCCGCGGCGCTCCATCTCTGCCTTGGCGTCCCAGATGTCGGGCACCTCGAAGCAGACATGGTGCTGCCCGCCCCTCGGGTTGGCCTTCAGGAAATTGGCGATGGGTGACGCATCGCCGAGCGGCTCGATCAGCTCGAGCTGGCTGTTCGGCAGGTTGACGAAGCAGACCTTGACCCCCTGCTCCGGCATGTCGAACGGTTCGCTCACATCGACTGCGCCATACAGGGTGCGGTAGGTCTCGATCGCGTCTGCAATCGACGGCACGGCGATCCCGACATGGTTCAGCGGTCCGATCTGGAAGTTGCTCATCGTGTTCAGCTCCTCAATATCGTCACGTCGATCACGGGCCTGTGACCGTAGAGCCGCTCAGCCGCCTTGCGCAAGGCGCGGCCGATTTCGCGCTCCACTGCATCATCGTCCTGCAGGTCGCGGCGTTTCAGCCGCCTGACAGCAAGCTCGGCCGCTTCGTCGAGGATATCGAGCGTCTGGTCGGCCGGCGATCCGTCGGGGTCGGACAGGCCGCGCGCAATCACCACAGGACCGTCAAGCAGGCCGGCCTGTTCGTCGATCGAGACACTGGCGTGGAGATAACCGGCCCGGGCAATTCGCAGACGCTCCTGCAGGCCGGCGGCGCCCTCAGGCACCAGCGTCTGCCCGTCCAGCAACAGCCGCCCGCCAGGCACGGTGTCGATGATCTCCGGTTCTCCGGGGGCGAGGCGCACCATCTCGCCATTGCGCGGGGCGACGGCGTGGGCCACCTGCAGGGAGCGGGCAAGGGCAGCATGCTCAAGTGTGTGGCGGCGCTCACCGTGAACCGGGACGGAGATCGCCGGCCTGACCCAGCCATACATGGTTGCCAGCTCATCGCGGCAGGGGTGGCCGGAGACGTGGATCGGGCTTGGTGTCATCCGGTCAGTGATGAGCCGCACGCCGCGGTCGGCCAGCGCATCCATCAGCGCGAACACGCCGCGTTCATTGCCGGGGATCAGGCGGGACGAGAAAATCACGGTGTCGCCCTCCCCCAGAGAGACGTGCCTGTGCCCGTTGCGAGCAATCCGTGTCAGCGCCGCGCGCGGCTCGCCCTGAGAGCCGGTGCACAGATAGAGGATTGTCTCCGGGGGCAGAAAGCCCGCCTCCTCCTCATCAACGAAACTGACATTGGCGGGCAGCAGGCCGACCGTGCGGGCGGCATCGGTGATCCGGTACATGGAGCGCCCGACCAGGCAGACGCTGCGACCGGCCGCCTGCGCTGCCGCGATCACGCTGAGCACGCGCGCCACGTTCGAAGCAAAGGTGGTGACCGCGACGCGGCCGGTCTGTTGTGCAATCACCGCCATCAGCGACTCGCGCACGGTCGCCTCAGAGCCGCTTTCGCCATCGACAAAGACATTGGTACTGTCGCAGACCATGGCGAGGACGCCTGCGTCACCGAGTGCCTTCAGGCTGGCGGTATCAAGAGCCTCACCCAGCGTCGGCGTCGCGTCGATCTTCCAGTCACCGGTATGCAGGATGGTGCCGGCCGGCGTGGCGATGGCCAGGGCGTTCGGCTCCGGAATGGAATGGGTGAGGGTCACATAGGTAACCTCGAACGGACCGGCCTTCACCCGCGCGCCGAGTGGCACGGTCTTCAGGATCGCATCGGCATCGAGATTGCGCTCGATGAGCTTCTGGCGGACCAGTTCGGCGGTAAAGGGCGTGGCATACATCGGCGCCCGTGTGGCAAGGCGCGGATAAAGCAGGCCGGTAGCGCCGATATGGTCCTCATGGGCGTGGGTGAGGAAGATCGCCTCGATCGTCTCCCCGGCGAGGAAGTCCGGATCCGCGCAGATGAGTTCGATCCCCGGCGTGGTGTCGTCGCCGAAGGTCACACCCATGTCAGCAAGGATCCAGCGCCGGTCATCGGGCGGGCCGAAACCATAGGCGTTGAGGTTCATGCCGATCTCAAGGCAGCCCCCGAGGGGCAGGAATACCAGTTCGTCGCGCGGTTCGCTCATGACCGGGACCTATTCCGGCGATAGACTTCGAGTAGGCCCCTTATGGTTACGTCGTGGTCGTAGATGTCGATCTCGGTGCTGGAGCCCTCAAACAGGGAGGCAACGCCACCGGTACCGATGACGGTCACCGGCTGGCCGTATTCGCCGCGGATGCGGCGCACGAGCCCGTCGATCAGGTCGACATAACCGAGAAAGATGCCCGACTGCATGGCGCTAACCGTGTCCTTTCCGATAACCTGGGGCGGGCGCTGGATAGCGATCCGAGGCAGGCTGGCAGCGGCATCATGCAGGGCCTTGAGGGAGAGATTGATGCCAGGCGATATGATGCCGCCCTCAAATCCGCCATCGCCGCCAACCACGTCAAAGGTGGTCGCCGTCCCGCTGTCGACGACAACAAGTGCCCCGTCATAGGCGACATGGGCGCCGACAGCATTGACCAAGCGGTCGGCGCCAGCCTGTTCCGGCCTGGAGATGCGCACCTCGACGCCGAGCTTCACCTCCGGGTCGCCGATGAACATCGGCTCGGTGTTGAGGTAACGCCGGGCAAGATTGCGGAAGTTGAACTGGGCCTGCGGCACCACGGTGGAGATGACGCATCCCGTCAACTCGCCGAAGGGAAGCCCCTCCATCCGGCACATCTGGCTGAGCCAGACCGCATAATCATCGGCCGTACGGGTGGGATCGGTATGCGAGCGCCAGCGCGCAACCCAGTCCGACCCATCATGGATCGCAAATACTGTATTTGTATTACCGACATCAATGGCGAGGAGCATTCGGGGGCACCGTGTTGATGAGATCGACGTCGCCTGCGCGCACGGCGACCCGTTGTCCATCGGCGAGCCGCAGCATCAGGGCGCCGTCGGGTCCCAGCGATTCGAAGACGCCGTCAGCGGCTTGTCCATTGACGGTTACCCGCACCGGCTGGCCGATCCCCTCCGCATGGCTGGTCCAGGCCGAAAGGGTGTCGGCAAAGCTCGCGCGCGCCTCGGCGAGCCGGCGGGCAAAGGCCTCGTGCAGGGCGGGGAGCGCTGTCTCCGGTACGATGGCGCTGTCGCCGCGCAAGGCCGCCAGGGTCGTTGCAGGCTGCCCGACATTGCCGGGATCGCTGATCAGATTGAGGCCGATACCAGCGGCAACCCAGACGCGGCCGTCATGTTCGCCCGCTTCCACCAGGATGCCCGAGAGCTTGCGGCCGCCGACGCGCACATCGTTCGGCCATTTCAGCTGTGGTGCGTAGGTCGGTGCAAACGCATCGACAGTGTCAACCACTGCAAGGCCGGCCAGGAAGGGCACGCGCGCTGCTACGGGCAATCCGCCCGGCTCTGTGAACAGTGCCGTGGCAAACAGGTTGCCCTCCGGCGAGACCCATCGCCGACCAAGACGCCCGCGCCCTGCCGTCTGGCGACGCGCGACAAGCCACTGGTCCGCGAACGGCCCGCCGGCAATGCGGCGCTTGGCCTCCTCATTGGTGCTGTCGATCTCATCGAACCAGAAGATGGGCCAGGGTTCGCTCACGAGGTGACCCCCAGAGCCGCGCTCTCAGCCCAACCCGACAGGGTGCCGATCAGTGCGACGAGCACCGGAAAGCACAGCAGAGCAGAGCCCATGACGGTCAGTGCAACCGACGGCTCGGTCGGCTCAAAGCTCTCACGCGGCTCGTTGACCCACATCACGATCACGATGCGCAGGTAATAGCCGAGCGAGATCACCGAGGAGACCACAAGCAGGATGACGAGCGGCAGCAGGCCGGCCTTCATGCCCGCTTCGAACACGACGAGCTTGCCGAAGAAGCCGGCCAGCGGCGGGATGCCGGCGATCGAGAAGATGATCAGCGTCAGGCTGAGCGCGATCAGAGGTCGCACGCGGACAAGCCCTGACAGCTCGCTGATGTCCTCAACCATACCGCCGGGCCGTCTCATGGTCAGGACGCCGGCGAACATGCCGAGCGCAGCGACCACATAGAGGGTCATGAAGGTAAGCAGCGCCGGGGCGCCAAGATCGGCCCCGGCGGCCACGGGCACGAGCGCATAGCCCATGTTGGCGATCGAGGAATAGCCCAGAAGGCGTTTCAGATTGGTCTGATTGAGCGCGCCGAAGGCGCCGATCAGCATGGAGGCACCAGCAAGAATGGCGATGATCAGGCGCCAGTCCTCGATCTGCTCGCCGAACAGTGAGAACATGACATTGGCAAAGACCACCATCAGCGCCATCTTCGGTGCCGCGCCGAAAAAGGCGACAACCGGGCTCGGCGCCCCTTCATAGACGTCCGGCGTCCAGACATGCATTGGCGCGGCCGACACCTTGAAGGCGAGCCCTGTGATCATCAGCACCATGCCGAACAGCATGCCGATGCCCATCTCCGCTGCCGCAATATCCACAAAGCGCGTGCTTGCGGCAAACCCATAGACCAGGGACATGCCATAGAGCAGCAGGCCGGACGCCAGCGCGCCCAGGACGAAATATTTCAGGCCTGCCTCGGCTGACCGGATCGAATCGCGGTGAAATGCAGCTAGTACGTAGGAAGCGAGGCTGAGCGTCTCCACCCCCATATAGAGGGTCATCAGGTCCCCGGCCGACAGGGTGACCCCCATTCCGAGGCTCGCGAAGACGATGAGCAGCGGATACTCATAGCGGATCGTGCCATGGCGGCGCAGGAAGCCCTCACCGATCCACAGCGCCATGCCGGCGCACAAAAAACTCACGATCTTGGCGAAATTGACAAAGCTGTTGGAGACGAACAGCCCGCCAAATGCCTCCCCTCCGTCGAACTGCCAGGCCACGAGGCCGGCGGCCGCGACGAGGACGAGTGCCCCCAGCTTGAAGGACGGGCCATTGAAGCCGTCGCGCAGGGCTGCGCCGGCCAGGACGCCAATGAGGCCCGCCACGACCAGCAGCATTTCGGCGGGCGCGGCCTCAACCAGGGCAATCCAGTCGAGCATGGCGTCAGCCTCCGGCCATCAGGGCGAGAATGCGGGTCACGCTGCCTTCGGAAATGTCGAACAGCAGCGAGGGCTTCACCCCGAAGACCAGGGTGCCAAGGGCGAGCGGAGCGATGGCAGCCAGCTCACGCGCGCTGATATCGTCGAGCACCAGCAGTGCGTCATTGCGAATCTCGCCGAACACGGTCCGCCGGTAGAGCGTCAGCATGTAGACGGCGGAGAAAATGACGCCGAGCGCCGCGCCGGTCGCTGCCCAGGTGGAGGCCTGGAACGTGCCGACCATTGTCAGCATTTCGCCGACAAAGCCGCTGGTTCCCGGCAGGCCCACATTTGCCATGGTAAACAGCATGAACAGGCTCGCATAGACGGGCATGCGGCTGACAATGCCGCCATAGGCCGCGATCTCCCGGGTGTGCGTTCGATCGTAGACGACGCCGACAATCAGGAACAGCGCGCCCGAGATCAGACCGTGCGACAGCATCTGGAAGACCGCGCCCTGCAGGCCGACCTCGGTGAAGGAGAACAGCCCGAGCGTGACAAATCCCATGTGCGCGACCGAGGAATAGGCGATCAGCTTTTTCATGTCCGTCTGACGCCAGGCGACCAGCGAGGCATAGACGATCGCGATGACCGACAGGGCGAACATCATGGGTTGGAAAAACGCGCTCGCCTCCGGGAACATTGGCAGCGAGAAGCGCATGAAGCCATAGCCGCCCATCTTGAGGAGGACGCCTGCGAGGATGACCGAGCCGGCTGTCGGCGCCTGAACGTGCGCGTCCGGCAGCCAGGTGTGGACCGGCCACATGGGCAGCTTGACAGCAAACGACGCAAAGAAGGCGAGCCACAGCCAGGTCTGGGCGGTGCGGCCGAACTCTGTCTGCTCCAGCACGGTGATGTCGGAGGTGCCCGCCTGCAGATACATGTAGACAATGGCCGCCAGCATGAAGAGCGAGCCGAGGACTGTGTAGAGGAAGAACTTGAACGAGGCGTAGATGCGCTCAGCCCCGCCCCAGACACCGATGATGATGAACATCGGGATGAGGCCTGCCTCGAAGAATATGTAGAACAGCACCAGGTCGAGGGCGCAGAAAACACCTATCATCAAGGTCTCAAGCACGAGGAAGGCAACGACATATTCCGTCACCCGCGTCTTGACCGAGCCGAAAGAGGCGATGAAGCAGAGCGGCATGAGGAAGGTCGTCAGGATGACCAGCAAGGCCGACAGCCCATCGACGCCAAGCTTGTAACGGATGCCTCCGAGCCAGGGAACATCCTCCACCAACTGGTAGCCGCCGCGGCCCGGATCATGGACGGCGAGCATTACCAGAGAGGCGACAAAGGTCGCCGATGAAATGACCAGGCCGGCCATAAGAACCTTGTTGCCCGCGCCGCTCTCATCCCCGGAGATCGCGGAGCGGACAATGAGGATCAGCAACGCCCCCACCAGCGGCAGGAAGATCGTCGTGGTCAGGATCGGAAAGTCACCGAGCATCAGGCCGCCCCCCCTCCCGCCCTGAGGATCAGCAGCATGCCGAAGAACACGACCGCGCCGATGATCACGAATGCATAGTGATAGAGATAGCCGGTATGCATGGCTGACAGGCGGCGGGCGCCCCAGCGCGTGAGCGCGCTGACGCCATCTGGCCCGAACCCGTCGATCAGTGCCTTGTCACCGCCCTTCCAGAAGATATCGCCGAGCCGTGCCGCGCCACGCACCAGGGTCGCGTTGTAGAGCTCATCAAAATACCACTTGTTGGAGAACAGCGAATGCAGCGGCCCGCCCTGTTCGGCAATCCGCCGGCCGACCCCGCGGTTGAAAAGATAGGTGAATGTCGCAACCAGGAAGCCGCCAAGAGTGACCACGAGCGGCGCCCAGAACACCCAGAGATAGGCGCTGTCGGTCTTCATCGTGTCGATGTCGTGGATGACGTGGTTGGCCTCGCTTCGGTAGATCGCCGCGCCCCAGAAGCCCTCGCCATGGTGGAACATGGGATCGTAGAACACCACACCGGCGAACATCGCACCAAGCGACAGCAGGCCAAGCGGAACCAGCATCACCCACGGCGATTCATGTGGCTCGCCGGCCTCGTGGCCATGACCGTTTCCGGCATGGCCGTGCAGATGGTGGGCGCCCGTATAGGAGCCGTGGAAGGTCATGTAGATGAGGCGCCAGGAGTAGAAGCTTGTCAGCGCCGCAGCGACAATGCCGAACCAAAATGCGACCTCGGCGAGCGCTACCCCGGCGAGGTTCGCGGAGAATGCGCTTTCCAGGATCGCGTCCTTGGAGAAGAAACCGGAAAAGCCCAGCATTGTGAAAGGCAAGCCGAGACCGATGATGGCGATGGTGCCGATCAGCATGGCCGCGTAGGTCGCCGGCATGAAGCGGGCGATGCCGCCCATGTGGCGCATATCCTGTTCGTGGTGCAGACCGTGGATCACCGAGCCGGCACCGAGGAAGAGCAGCGCCTTGAAGAAGGCGTGGGTGAACAGGTGGAACATCGCCGCCTCATAGGCCCCGACGCCTGCGGCAAAGAACATGTAGCCAAGCTGCGAGCACGTCGAATAGGCGATGACGCGCTTGATGTCGTTCTGGGCAAGGCCAACGGTCGCGGCGTAGAGCGCCGTGACCGCGCCGATAATGGTCACGAAGGCCGACGCCGCCGGCGCATGTTCATAGATGGGCGAGACCAGACACACGAGATAGACACCCGCCGTCACCATGGTGGCAGCGTGAATGAGGGCCGACACTGGGGTCGGGCCTTCCATGGCGTCCGGCAGCCAGACATGCAGGAAAAACTGCGCCGACTTCCCCATCGCGCCGATGAACAGGAGCACGCCGATCACTTCCAGCGCCGGAAGGTCCCAGCGCAGGAAGGGGATGACCAGGGACTGCACCGGCGCGGCCTCGGCGAAGGCCAGCGGGGTCACCACGGCGTTCTCCCGGATCGCAGCCAGCACCGGGTCGAACTCCACCGAGCCGAACACCAGGAATACGGCCATGATGGCGAGCGCCAGGCCGAAATCGCCGACACGATTGGTCACGAACGCCTTGATGGCGGCATCGTTCGGCGCCTTCCTCGTGTACCAGAAGCCGATCAGCAGGTAGGAGGCGAGCCCGACGCCCTCCCAGCCAAAGAAGAGCTGAATGAAATTGTCGGCGACCACCAGGCTCAGCATCGCGAAGGTGAAGAGCGAGAGATAGGCGAAGAAGCGCGCCCTGTGCGGATCTTCCGCCATGTAGCCCCAGGAATAGAGGTGCACGAGGCCGGCCACGCCGGTGATTACCGCCATCATCACGATTGACAGGGCATCCACCCGGATTGCCCAGTCGGCCTTGAAGCCGCCCACATCGATCCAGTTGGCCAGGGTGATTAGATTGCCATGGCCATGATCGCCGAATGTGTAGGCAAAGAGCTGGATGATCGACAGACAGCCGGCGGCAAGCACGGTCCCGGTGGTCAGGACCATCGCGGCGCGATCACCGATCTGCTTGTGCAGGAGGCCAGCCACAAGGGCAGCCACCCCCGGCGCCAGCACGATGAAGAGGATGAGGGGGTCGGGCAGCATTGGTGGTCTAGCCCTTCATGAGATCGACGCGTTCGACGGAAATGTCGCCGCGATTGCGGAAATAGACGACCAGCACCGCCAGCCCCACCGCCGCCTCAGCCGCCGCCACCGTCAGCACGAACATGGCGAAGATCTGGCCGGCGATCGTCCCGGTGAAGACGGAGAACGCGATCAGGTTGAGATTGACCGAAAGGAGAATGAGCTCGATCGCCATCAGGATGACAATCAGGTTCTTCCGGTTCACGAAGATCCCGACCACGCCAATGGTGAACAGGACGCCGGACAGGCTGAGATAATGGGCAAGGGTCAGGTCCACGGCGCGCCTCAGATACCCTTCCCGGTCTCGATATCCTCGAGCGTCGTCGCCTGGCTGCGCCGGCGGGCGGTCTGGCTGGCAATATTCTGGCGGCGCACCCCAGGCCGTTCGCGCAGGGTCAGCACGATCGCCCCGATCATCGCGATCAGGAGGATGATCCCGGCCAGCTGGAAAAGGAGGAAATAATCGGTGTAGAGCACGCGCCCGATTGCCTCGGTGTTCGTCTCCGCCCCCGGTGCAGGGTCCGGGCGGAGCCTCGGGTCGCTCGTCGACAGGCTCGCAAGCAGCAGTTCTGCGCAGATCGCAATTCCGACCAGCACACCCAGCGGGGCATAAGTGAGGAAGCCGCGTTTCAACTCCGCAAAATCGACGTCGAGCATCATCACGACGAACAGGAAGAGTACCGCAACAGCGCCGACATAGACGACTACCAGGAGCATGGCCAGGAATTCAGCACCGATCAGGATCAGCAGTCCCGCAGAGGTGAAGAAGGCAAGGATCAGCCAGAGCACGGAGTGCACGGGGTTGCGCGCGGCGATCACGAACACCGCCGATGTCGCGACTATGATCGCCAGTGTCCAGAAGGCGATAACCTCCACTTGCGAGCCTCCTTCCGGCCAGTCCGTCTGCGAAGGACCGGCAAGGCACCGGCCGTTTGAATGATTCGGGCCGATCCGGAACCGGCCGCCCGCCCCTGCCTCGCGCCCTCTTAGCGGTAAGGCGCGTCGAGTTCCAGATTTCTCGCGATCAGTCTTTCCCAGCGATCGCCATTCGCCAGCAGCCGGTCCTTGTCATAATAGAGTTCCTCGCGGGTCTCCGTGGCGAACTCGAAATTCGGGCCCTGGACGATGGCGTCGACCGGGCAGCTTTCCTGGCAATAGCCGCAATAGATGCACTTCACCATGTCGATGTCATAGCGGGTGGTGCGGCGAGAGCCGTCCGCGCGCGGCTCCGCCTCGATCGTGATGGCCTGAGCCGGGCAGATCGCCTCGCAGAGCTTGCAAGCGATGCAGCGCTCTTCGCCATTGGGGTAGCGGCGCAGCGCATGCTCGCCGCGGAAGCGCGGGCTGAGCGGATTTTTCTCGAACGGATAGTTGAGGGTCGCCTTGCGCCGGAACATCTCGCGCAAGGCGAGGCCGAAAGCGCCCATGAAATCGGTCAACAGGATGCCGCGCAGGGTCTGGACCATGTAGCTCATGACTGCACTCCCACGGCAACGACATAGCCTGCCACGACCAGCACCGCCGCCAGCGATGTCGGCAGGAAGATCTTCCAGCCGAGCCGCATGAGCTGGTCATACCGGTAGCGCGGGACCATGACCTTCACGATCGCGAACAGGAAGAAGCAGAACAGCATCTTCAGCCCGAACCAGAACAGACCCGCCAGGCTGACGAGCAGCGGTGGCAGGCTGTTGGTCGCCTCGCCGAGCGGCACCGGCCCGTGCCAGCCGCCGAGAAAGAGGATCGTCATCAGCGCGCACATGGCCACGATGTTGAGATACTCCCCCAGCATGAAAAGCAGGTAGGGGGTCGAGGAGTATTCAACCTGATAGCCCGCCACCAGTTCCGATTCCGCTTCCGGCAGGTCGAAAGGCGGCCGATTGGTCTCCGCCAGCGCCGATATGAAGAAGATCACGAACATGGCGAACATGACAGGGAAAAGCAGCGGATGATTGAAACTGAGGGCGTGCCAGGTCCAGAAGCCGCCATCCTGATTATTGACGATATCCGCCAGGTTCATCGAGCCGACAAGCACGATCACGGTAACGATGATGAAGCCGATCGACACCTCATAGGAGATCATCTGCGCCGCCGAGCGCAGCGAACCCAGAAAGGGGTATTTCGAGTTGGACGCCCAGCCGCCCATGATGATGCCGTAGACGCCGAGCGAGGACACGGCGAAGAGATAGAGAATGCCCACATTGATGTCGGCAATCACCCAGCTTGTGCCGGGGTCAACACCGGGTGCCACGGGGATCACCGCCCAGGCCACGAAGGCGAGCGTCGTTGTCAGCAGCGGCGCCAGGATGAACACCGTCTTGTCCGCCCCGGCCGGGATGATGATTTCCTTCAGCAGGAATTTCCCGAAGTCGGCAAAGGACTGCATCAGGCCGAACGGGCCGACCACATTCGGCCCCTTGCGCATCATCACCGCCGCCCAGACCTTGCGGTCCATCAGCAGCAGGAATGCCAGCGCAATCAGCAGGACCAGCATGTAGAGCACGATCTGGCCGACAACCGTCAGCGTGCCCCAAACCTGGCCATGATTCTCAACAAGTCCGCTCATGGGCGCCGGCCTACTCTGCTGCCATGGGGGTGTCCAGAGCGCGTTTCGTCCGCGAGCACGTCGCCATGGTCGCACTGGCACGGGCGACCGGATTGGTGAGGTAGAAGTCGGCGACCGGCGAGGCAAACGGCAGCGCCGACAGCGCGGCGTCGGTCTCCAGCGGCGCCGCCAGAGCCTCCGCCCCCGCCGCACCGGGCGCGAAGTTCAGCCCGGCAAACACCGTGCGCGCAGCGCCCTCGCCCCGCAGCGTCGCACGCAGGGCCTCGGCCGTGTCATAGGGCAAGGGCTGGCCGAGCGCCTCCGACAAGGCGCGGAAGATCGCCCAGCCTTCGCGCGCCTCGCCCTTCGGCTGCACCGCCCGGCGGCTCATCTGGACGCGCCCTTCAGTGTTGACATAGGTGCCCGAGAGCTCGGTGTAGGCGGCACACGGCAGGATCACGTCCGCACGCTGGGCGCCGGCATCGCCATGGTGACCAACATAGATCAGCCGGGTCGCGGGTGGCAGCGCAGAGATGTCGACCTCGTCGGCGCCGAGCAGGACCAGGGTCTTCACGGCTCCGGACAGCATCGCCGCCGTGTCGTGCCCGCCCTCGCCCGGCAGAAAGCCGAGATCGAGCCCGCCGACACGGGCGGCAGCGGTATGAAGGACGCCAAATCCGGCCCAATCGTCCCGGATCGCCCCGATTTCGCGGGAAATCTCCAGCGCGCGCGCCAGAATTGCCTGGCCATCCTCGCGGCAGAGCGCTGCCTCTCCGACCACCACCATCGGTCGTTGCGCGGTTTTCAGGGCCTTGCCGAATTCCCTGTCGAGGACATCGGCCAGATCGCTCGCCCGGTTGCCCAGGTGCATGACATCATAGGTGAGGTCGGCCGGTTCGGCGACGCGGCCGACCTTCAGGTCGTTCCACAGCCAGGCCTTGCGAATGCGTGCGTTCCATACGGGCGCTTCGAGGCGCGGATTGGCGCCGATGAGAAGGAGGGTGTCCGCATCCTCCACACCCATCAGGGTCGGGTTGAGGATATAGCGCTCGCGCACCCTGTCCGTGCCGTAACGCGCCCCTGCAGGACGGCAGTCGGTGGAGGCAATGCCGAGAGACCGGGCAAGGTCGAGGGCGGCCTTCATCTGCTCGACTTCGACGAGGTCGCCGGCGATCATTCCGGTTGCGGACGGCTCGGCCATCAGCCCCCGGACTGCCGCGAAAGCCTCGCCCCAGCTTGCCGGGCGCAGGCGGCCATTCTCGCGAACATACGGCGTGTCAAGGCGCTGGCGCTGCAGGCCGTCCCAGACGAAGCGGGACTTGTCCGAAAGCCACTCCTCGTTGACCTCCTCATTGACCAGCGGGAGGATGCGCAGCACCGCGTCGCCCTTGGCATCGACCCGGATCGCCGCGCCCATGGCGTCCATCACATCGATCGACGGGGTCTTGCGCAGCTCCCAGGGCCGGGCATTGAAGGCATAGGGCTTCGATGTCAGCGCCCCGACGGGGCAGAGGTCGATGACATTGCCGCTGAGTTCGGATGTAAGACTTTTCTCCAGATAGGTCGTGATCTCCGCATCCTCGCCGCGCGATATCATTCCGATCTCCTCGACCCCGGCCACTTCGGCAGCGAAGCGGACGCAGCGCGTACACTGGATGCACCGGGTCATGATCGTCTTGACCAGCGGGCCCATGTCCTTGTCCTCGACCGCGCGCTTGTTGAGCGCATAGCGCGAGCCTGAGCGGCCATAGGCCACCGCCTGGTCCTGCAGGTCGCATTCGCCGCCCTGGTCGCATATCGGGCAGTCGAGCGGGTGGTTGATCAGGAGGAATTCCATGACCCCTTCGCGCGCCTTCTGCACATAGGGGCCGCGCGTTCGGATTTTCGGCGGCGAGCCATCGCGGTTGGGGCGCATTTCGCCGACGGTCTGGGCGCAGGACGCAATCGGCTTTGGCGCGCCTTCCCATTCGACAAGGCACATCCGGCAATTGCCAGCGACCGACAGGCGCTCATGGTAGCAGAAGCGCGGAATTTCAGCGCCCGCCGCCTCGCACGCCTGCATCAAGGTGTAGTGGCGCGGGACCTCGATCTCATCGCCGTCAATGTTCAGTTTGAAGGTGTCGGTCATGATCTCAGAACTCGTCTGCCGGATTGGAATGCACCTGCCTTGACGCGGCCGAATGCCAACGCGCAAGCAGATAGCTGGGCGCCAGAAGGATAAGTGCGCCGTGCAGGTCTTGCGGCCAATCCATGCCGACAGCGCCAAGCTGTACCAGCCGGACGACGATCCAGGCGAAATTGATGGCGACGAGGCCCCAGAGGATGACAGGGCGCACCATTGCCCCAATGGCGATGAACAGGGTTGCCAGCGTAAATCCCAGAGGCAGATATGCCTCCGGCGCGTGCACGAACCCGACCTGCAGTCGAGGCAACCACAAGGCCCACAGGACAAACCCGCTGAGCCCCGCGACCAGGGCCGCCCAGACCACCGTCAGCAGGAGGCGCAGGGTATCCATTCATCCTACTCTGCCGCCACCCGGTGACCGGGGACGATCGTGCGCCGGCTTGCGCGATAAT
Source organism: uncultured Hyphomonadaceae bacterium (assembly GCA_964412785.1). Lineage (GTDB taxonomy): Bacteria > Pseudomonadota > Alphaproteobacteria > Caulobacterales > Hyphomonadaceae > UBA5336. Next base: position 31,660 of record CAYPQD010000004.1, on the reverse strand, counting down.
CGTTGATGCGCTGCTCGATCTCGTGGCGGAAATGGCGGATCAGCCCCTGGATAGGCCAGGCCGCCGCGTCGCCGAGCGCGCAGATGGTGTGGCCCTCCACCTGCTTGGTCACGTCCAGCAGCATGTCGATCTCGTCATGCTCCGCCTCGCCGCGGGCCATGCGTTCCACCGTGCGCCACATCCAGCCGGTGCCTTCCCGGCAGGGCGTGCACTGGCCGCAGCTCTCATGCTTGTAGAAATAGCTGATGCGGGCGATCGCCTTGATGAGGTCTGTCGACTGGTCCATGACGATGACAGCGGCCGTACCAAGGCCTGATTTCAGGTCCCGCAGGGTATCGAAATCCATCTTCGCATCGAGGATCTGATCAGCCGGAACCATCGGCACGGATGACCCGCCAGGGATCACTGCCTTCAGGTTTTCCCAGCCGCCGCGGATGCCGCCGCAATGGGTCTCGATGAGCTCGCGGAAGGTGATCGACATCTCCTCTTCCACATTGCATGGCGTATTGACGTGGCCCGACACGCAAAACAGCTTGGTGCCGGTATTGTTCGGCGCGCCGAAGCCTGCAAACCACTCCGCGCCGCGGCGCAGGATGGTCGGCACCACCGCGATGGATTCCACATTGTTCACGGTGGTCGGACAGCCATAAAGCCCGGCATTTGCCGGGAAGGGCGGCTTAAGCCGCGGCTGGCCCTTCTTGCCCTCCAGGCTCTCCAGAAGTGCGGTCTCCTCGCCGCAGATATAGGCGCCGGCGCCATGGTGAACATGAAGATCAAAATCCCAGCCATGGAGATTGTCCTGGCCGATCAGGCGCGCCTCATAGGCTTCCCGGATGGCTGCCTCAAGGGCGTGACGCTCGGCAATATATTCGCCGCGGATATAGATATAGCAGGCATGAGCGCGCATGGCGTAGGACGCGATCAGGCACCCCTCGATCAGCAGGTGCGGGTCATGGCGCAGGATTTCCCGGTCCTTGCAGGTACCAGGCTCTGATTCATCGGCATTGACGACGAGATAGTGCGCCCGCTCGCCGACTTCCCTGGGCATGAAGGTCCATTTCAGGCCCGTCGGAAAACCTGCCCCGCCCCGCCCGCGCAGGCCCGACGCCTTGATCTGGTCGCACACCCATTCCGGACCGAAGGAGAGAAGGTCTTTCGTCGAATTCCATGCTCCGCGTCTCTGCGCCGATTTGAGGCCAGGTGAATGCCGGCCATAAAGGTTGGTGAAGATGCGGTCTTTGTCCTGAAGCATGTCTATCTCCCTGCCCGCACGATCCGGATCAACGCGGGGAGTATGAATCCCGATCCCAGCAAGATGCCGGCGAGTAGCCAGACCCAGTTGTCGGTCGCAAGAAAGGCAAGGCCGCCGCCGACAATGCAAACGCCGTCCAGCATTGCCGCACGCACCAGCGCCGCCCTGTCCTTCGAGGAAAGCTCACGACCGGCCATCAGTTCCCGCCCTCGCCATCTTCATCCTGGCTGGAGGGCACCTTGCCGGCATCGACGCGCCGCGCGAAGGCCGTCTCGCCGCCATGGGCGAGGATACGCGCCTGGGATATCCAGTCCTCGCGCCTGATCCGGCCCGGGAAGCTGAGATATCCCTCCACCCACTCCACATTCTCAAGTGTCCAGTTGGCGATCTGAGCGAAGGTGAAGATGCCGAGCCGGTTGAGCTGCTCCTCATTCGTCGGGCCGATGCCCTTGATCCGTTTCAGATCGTCGGCGGCGGTCTGACCGGGGTCGACCATGGCGGGTTTCTGTCCGGGCAGCGTCTCCGGCTTATGCTTGCCGTCCGGTTCGGCCGCCTTGACGTCACCCTTGGAGGCGTCCCCGCCTTGCGTCTTGGTTGGCGGCGCCGCCGGAGGCTCGCCCTTCGCCTCCGCTGCCGGCTCATCGGCCACGGGAGCGTTCGGAATGGCGCCGAGCGGCGCAGCGCGGCTTCCGTCGAACAGGGACGGGTCGGTCAGGACGTCTGTGCCGCCTTGCGGCGCGGAGAAGACGCGGTCCACCTGCGGGCCCGTATCGACGCCCGCACCACCGCGCAGGCGCTCCAGGATCGCCTGCAGGCTCTCGGGCGTGAGGTCCTCGAAATAGTCCTCATTGACCTGCACCATGGGCGCGTTCACACAGGCGCCAAGGCATTCCACTTCTTCCCAGGAAAGCTTGCCATCATCAGTCACGGCCATCTGGCGGCCAATATGGCGCTCGCAGACCTTCTTCAGCGCTTCAGCCCCGCGCAGCATGCACGGCGTCGTCCCGCACAGCTGGACATGGTGCCTGCCGACGGGCTGCAACCGGAACATGGTGTAGAAGGTCGCCACTTCATAGACGCGAACATAGGGCATGGTGAGGCGGTCGGCGACGACACGCATGGCCGGTTCGCTGAGCCAGCCGCCATTGTCCTTCTGGGCCAGCCAGAGCAGCGGGATCACCGCCGACTGCTGGCGGTCGTCAGGATACTTGGCGCGCCAGAAGGCAACCTCATCCTCGGTTTCCAGCCGGAATGCGAAGGTCTCGCCCCCGGCCTCAATGTCGAATCGTCGAAGCGCCATCTAGCGGCCCTCCTTATCGGGCGTATCGGGCAGGACGACGCGGCCGGCGTCGTCGAGGCTCCAGTGGGGATTGTGCACGACCTCCCAGGCATTGCCTTCAGGGTCGGCAAAGTAGCCGGAATAGCCGCCCCAGAATGCCTCATGGGGCACTTTCGTGATGGTTACGGCCGCCATCTCCAGGCGGGCGAAGATGTTGTCCACCTCCTGCCGGGAGCGAGCATTGTACGCAAGCGCGACGCCCCTGAAGGTGCCGGGCGGTGCGGGCTCGCCCGGGATCATGCCCGCATCCTCAGCAAGCTTGCCGTGCTCCCACAGCCCCAGCACGAAGCCGCCAAGGTCGAACACCGCCATCGCGGTGGGACCGACATTGCGCAGGCCCAGCACGTCCTCACAGAACGCGGTCATCGCCGCCCGGTCAGAGACACCAAGCGTGATCACGGACAGGCGCTGTTCTGGGAAGGCCGGGCCAGCGCTCACCGGTCGATCTCCCCGAACACGATATCGAGCGAACCGAGAATCGCTGAAACGTCAGCCAGCATGTGCCCCTTGCAGAGATGGTCCATTGCCTGCAGGTGCGGAAAGCCCGGCGCGCGGATCTTCGCGCGATAGGGCCGGTTGGTGCCATCGGCGACGAGATAGACGCCGAACTCACCCTTTGGCGCCTCGACAGCCGCATATACCTCGCCTTCCGGCACGTGGAAGCCTTCGGTGTAGAGCTTGAAGTGATGGATCAGCGCCTCCATCGAGCGCTTCATCTCGCCCCGGCGCGGCGGCGCCACCTTCGAGCCGGCCATCAGAACCTCGCCCGCCGGCATCATCTCGATACACTGCTCGATGATGCGTACCGACTGGCGCATTTCATCCATGCGGCAGACATAGCGATCGTAATTATCGCCATGCTGGCCGATCGGCACGCGGAAATCGAGCTCGTCATAGACCTCATAGGGCTGGGCGCGCCGAAGATCCCACTTCAGGCCACTGCCGCGCACCATGACGCCGGAAAATCCCCAGTCGAGAATGGTCTTCGTGTCAACGACCCCAATGTCGACATTGCGCTGCTTGAAGATCCGGTTCTCGGTCACGAGCCCCTCGATGTCATCAAGGCGCCCGGGGAAGTCGCGACACCAGGCGAGGATGTCATCAATCAGCTCCTGAGGCAGGTCCTGATGGACACCGCCCGGGCGGAAATAGGCCGAGTGCATGCGAGAGCCGGAGGCGCGCTCATAGAACACGCTCAGCTTCTCACGCTCCTCGAAACACCATGTGATCGGCGTCAGCGCGCCGACATCAAGGACCTGTGTGCCGACATTCAGGAGGTGCGACATGATCCGGCCGATCTCGGAATAGAGCACCCGTATGAATTTTGCCCGTCGCGGGATGTCGACTGCCATCAGCTTCTCGATGGCGAGGCACCAGGCATGCTCCTGGTTCATCGGCGCGCAATAGTCGAGCCGGTCGAAATATGGCAGGCCCTGCAGGTAGGTCTTGTATTCGAGAAGCTTCTCGGTGCCGCGGTGCAGGAGACCGATATGGCAGTCGACGCGCTCCACCACCTCACCGTCGAGATCAAGGATCATGCGCAGCACGCCGTGGGCGGCCGGGTGCTGCGGCCCGAAATTCAGGGTGAACTTGTTGTCGTCCACCGCAGCGGAATTGTAGTCGTCAGCCATGGCTGTCGTCCTTGCCCTGTGTCGCTTTCTCATCTCCGGGAATGACGCGGGTCATGCCCTCCCAGGGCGAGAGGAAATCGAAGTCCCGGTATTCCTGCGTCAGCGTCACCGGCTCGTAGACGACCCGCTTTTGAAGCTCGTCATAGCGCACCTCGCTATGCCCGGTCAGCGGGAAGTCCTTGCGCATCGGATATCCCTCAAAGCCATAATCGGTGAGCAGCCGGCGCAGGTCCGGATGGTCCGAGAAGGTAATGCCATAAAGGTCGAACGCCTCGCGCTCATACCAGCCCGCGCCCCGAAAGACCCCGACAAGGCTCGGCACGGCGCGCTCCTCGTCCGTCGTCACGCGAACGCGAATGCGCTGGTTCATCCGCATGGAGAGGAGGTGATAGACCACGTCAAACCTGTCCGCGCGCTCGGGATAATCGACGCCGGCAAGATCGATCAGCGTTTCGAACAGGCACTGGGTGTCCTCGCGAAGGAAACGGATGACATCGACAATCCGATCGCGCTCCACATCGAGGCTGAGTTCGCCACGCACCACCCCGACCCGCCGGACGGCAGCCCTGAGCGCCGTCTCAAGATAGCTGGCAAGATCGCCGAGCGCCTCGAAATCCACAGCCATGTCAGCCACTCCTAGCGCTCGATCGAGCCTTCGCGGCGGATCTTCTTCTGCAGCTGCAGAAAACCGTAGACCAGCGCCTCTGCCGTCGGCGGGCATCCGGGAATATAGATGTCCACCGGCACGATCCGGTCGCATCCGCGCACCACGCTGTAGCTGTAGTGGTAATAGCCCCCGCCATTGGCACAAGATCCCATCGAGATGACATAGCGCGGCTCCGGCATCTGATCGTATACCTTGCGCAGAGCCGGCGCCATCTTGTTGGTGAGCGTGCCTGCGACGATCATCACGTCCGACTGGCGAGGGCTTCCGCGCGGCGCCATGCCGAACCGTTCAAGGTCGTAACGAGGATTGCCCGCATGCATCATTTCCACGGCGCAGCAGGCAAGCCCGAAAGTCATCCACATCAGCGAGCCGGTTCGCGCCCACGCGATCAAATCGTCAGCGCGGGCCGTGAAAAAGCCCTTGTCGGCCAGCTGATCTGACAGTCCGGAATAAAACGGATCGTCGAGACGCACATCTCGCCCACCCTCGATACCGGCGCGGCCGGCACCGAGGGCATAGGGCTTCAGCTTGACGTCATCGCTCATGCCCTACTCCCATTCAAGCGCTCCGCGGCGCCACTCATAGGCGAAGCCAACGGTCAGCACCATTAGAAACGCGACCATCGACCAGAAACCGAACAGGCCGATCTCACCGAGGCTGACCGCCCACGGAAACAGGAACGCCACTTCCAAGTCAAAGATGATGAACAGGATCGCGACGAGGTAGAAGCGCACGTCAAATTTCATGCGCGCATCGTCGAAGGCGTTGAACCCGCACTCATACGCCGACAGCTTCTCTGGATCCGGCTTGTGCGGCGCGAGCATGGCCGAGCCGAGGACAAACAGCACCGACAGGCCGGCTGCGAACCCCAGGAAGATGAGCACCGGCAGGTAGTCCAGTGCAAAACGTTCAATATCGGTCATGTCAGTCTTCCCTGTGGACGCGGTCGCGGCAGTCGGGGCGCGTCATCGACAGTTTCTGGTGCCTACATGGTATGTTAGCGCGTTTCACGTCCCGGATATGCGGCGCCGCGTCACGGCCAGCCATTGAGGCGATGGTCGGAACGGCAGGATTCGAACCTGCGACCCCCGGTCCCCCAGACCGGTGCGCTAACCGGGCTGCGCCACGTTCCGATAGCGCTGGTATAGGCGGCGTTGCGCCTCGAATGCAAACGCCAATCTGCACACCGGTCCTGTCAGGCTGCCATGCGCAGGCGCGCTGAGTCGAGGCGCAGCTTGAGGTCGGTCATGTCGCTGAGTATCCGGCGCAGCCGTTCAGGGCTGCCCGGTTCGCCGGCCACAGCGCCGTCTTGCCCGCCCGCAGCGGGCACTGTGTCGCCGGTCTCCCCACCAAACGCCTCACGAAGGGAAGACTGCATCCGGTGGACCGCCGGCGGCACGTTCGACGATGGCGGCGCGATCAGTTTCGCCTCCCCCGCGAGCACGGCCGCCACGCCCTGCTCGAGCAGGAGCGCCTTGGCACCCTTCAGGGTCATCCCGCGCTCATGCACCAGGATCTGGATCGCGCGCAGGCTCTCGATGTCCTCGCGGCGGAACAGGCGCCGTCCGTCTGGGCGCTTGACGGGTTTCACCTGCCTGGGAAAACGGCCTTCCCAGTAACGCAGCACATGGGTCGGCAAGCCAAGCTCGCGTGCCACCTCACCGATCGACCGGTAAGCATCGACGGCTTTTTCTGTCTGGCGTTCCGCTTGCGCTGCATTCATCGGCTCGTCCTCCTCAGCTGCTGGGATCAACCCGCGCCTTCAGCATGGGCGACGGGCGGAAGGAGACCACGCGCCGGGCCGAGATTTCGGCATCATCACCGGTCTTGGGGTTCCGACCGATCCGGGCCGTCTTCTCGCGAACGACAAAGTTGCCGAAGCGCGAGAGCTTCACGACACCTTCCGTCTCGAGTGCCTCGCCGATGAGTTCCAGGGTTTCGTCGAGCATTCGCAACGATTCCTGGCGCGAGCATCCGATTTCGCGGACAAGGGCGTCGGTGACCTGGGCCCGGGTGATGGTCTGGGACATGCGGCTCTCCACTGCAGGTTAATGGATACAGTGCAGAAATTAACGGAATACTTAAAGCCTGAAGAGAGAGGCCCCCCAGGAAAAACCGCCTCCCATGGCTTCGGTCAGGATGAGATCGCCCCGCTTGATGCGTCCGTCGGCAATGGCCTCGCCGAGCGCCAGGGGAATTGAGGCTGCCGACGTGTTGCCATGGCGCGCAACCGTCGAGACGATCCGTTCCGGATTGATTGCCAGCTTCTTCGCCACGCCATCGAGTATACGCTGGTTGGCCTGGTGGGGCACGAACCAGTCGATCTCGTTGGCGTTATACCCACTCTCGCGGAGCACCGCCTCGATGGCTGCGGAAATATTGGTAACAGCGTGCTTGAAGACCTGGTTGCCCAGCATGCGCACATGGCCAACCGTCCCGGTGGAGGAGACGCCGCCATCCACATGCAGCAGCTCGCCCTTGGTCCCGTCGGTGCGCACATGGTGGGCGAGTATGCCGCGGTCATCGGCATCAGCGGGCCCCGCCTCAACGACCACGGCCCCGGCGCCATCGCCGAACAGCACGCAGGTACCACGGTCGGACCAGTCAATGATGCGAGAGAATGTCTCAGCACCGATGACGAGGCCACGCCGGAACAGCCCCTTGCTTAGAAGCCCGTCAGCCGTCGCCAAAGCAAACAGGAAACCCGAGCACACCGCCTGTACGTCGAAGGCGGCTCCCTCGCCCATGCCGATCTTCGCCTGCACAGCCGTCGCGGTCGCCGGGAAAGTCTTGTCCGGCGTCGTGGTCGCCAGCACGATCACGTCGACCTCGCCGGCAGTGCGCCCGGCATCCTCCAGCGCGCGGATTGCAGCCGCCGCTGCCAGATCGCTCGTCACCTGGTCCTCGGCGGCAATCCGCCGCTCACGAATCCCCGTGCGGGCGTGTATCCAGTCATCGGAGGTGTCAACCATCCGGGCGAGGTCCTCATTGGAGAGGACCCGATCAGGCAGGTAAGTGCCGACCCCTTCTATGCGGGTTCTTGTCAGGATCATGCGGTGGTTTCCGACGGGACCGGATCGTCCGTGGTGCCCGGGCGGCTTTCCAGGCGTCTGAGGCTTTCCGACACCTCGGTTTGGAAATGACTTCGCGAGAGGTCGAGGGCAAGGCCGAGCGCCGTGGCAAAGCCTTTCGCGTCAGCGCTGCCATGGCTCTTCACGGCGATGCCGTTGAGCCCGAGCAGGACGCCGCCATTGACGTTGGAGGGATCGAGCCGCTCGCGCAGCTGCCCCAGCCCCCTGGAGGCCATCAGGGCGCCCAACCGAGTCGCCATGCTGGAGGTCAGGGCCTCCTTCACATAGGCCCCGACCAGGCGGGCGGTCCCTTCCGCGGACTTCAGGGCGACATTGCCGGTGAACCCGTCGGTCACCACCACGTCGACTGCGCCGGCGGAGATGTCATCGCCCTCGACAAAGCCGGCATAGTTCAGATCGACCCCGCAACTGCGCACCAGATTGGCCGCCTGGCGGACCTCGTCATGGCCCTTCATCTCTTCCGCGCCGATGTTGAGCAGGCCGATCGAAGGGCGGTCAATCCCCAGAACCGCCCGCGCATAGGCCTCGCCCATGATCGCATAGGTCAGCAACTGGTGCGGGTCCGCCTCCAGATTGGCGCCCACATCGAGAACCACGGTGCGGCCGCGAAAGGTTGGCCAGAGCGCCGTCATCGCCGGGCGGTACACCCCCTCCAGCTTGCGCAGGGCCAGCATGGAGATCGCCATGAGAGCGCCGGTATTGCCCGCGGAGACCGCCGCGTGCGCCTCGCCATCGGCCACGGCCTTGACCGCCCGCCACATGCTCGAGGTGCGCTTGCGCAAGGCCTGGGACGGCTTGTCGTCCATCGCCACCTCGTCGGGCGTGTGGCGAATCCCGGCAAGTGGCTTCAGCGCGGGGTAGACCGAGAGATGGCGCTCGATCGCCTCCCCATCGCCGTGCAGCAGGAAGCGGACATCTGTTCGCTGGGATGCAAACCGGGCGGTGCCGGCAAGGCTCGTTGCCGGTCCATGGTCGCCGCCCATGGCGTCAATCGAGAGAATTACAGGGACCACCACGCCTCTCCCGTCCGACCGAAGCAATCCGGCGCCGCGACACTAGTCAGCCGGCCCAGCGAACGCAACGCCCGGACGCTGTCAGCCGCCTGCCATTGGGTGAGGCCAGTCGATAGCACCGGACAGGATCCGCTCATCCGGCATTGCCGACAGAACGGCCTCGGCAGACAGGAGATAGCCGAGCGCGCCAGCTGGGTTGCCCCGTCCGATGCCATTGCGCGCTAGCACATCCGCCACCGCCGCATGAGCTTCCGGTGCGTCGAGCGCCCCGTCGAGGGCGCGGGCGAGGCCAAAGAAAACCTCGCCATGACCGCGCACCTTCCTGGCAATCGAGGAATCACCAACCCCTTCTTCGCGCAGGGCATAGTCCAGCCCGTCAAAGACCGAACGATAGAGCGAATCGGCGGCCATCCGCCCCTTCTCGCCGAGCGTGCGCAGGTGGCGCATTACCATGATGGCATGCAGGCTGACCATGTCGAACCGGCCCTCAAACGTGTCCTCGCCAATGCCGGCAAGATACAGCTCCGGTGCCAGCGCACCGGCCATTACCGCATCATGCAGGGGCCGGCCGGCGTTGCGGCGTGGCTTCACGAATCGCAGGATCATGTGGCGCCTCCACCAACGGTGCGTCACCCGGCTTGCCAAGCCGGCGCCACGCCCATACCTCAGTTAGCACGGAACAGGAGAGCGGCCATGGCGCGACGGACACTCCTTGCAGCAACACTGGTGGCGACCTCGGCCGCCACATCGGCCTGTATCACCCCGGTGCAGGACTTTCACGGCTATGTGGTCGACGAGGTCGCTCCGTCGGAGATCGAACCCGGCGTGGACAACCGCTCAACGGTGCTCGCCCGGTTAGGCACGCCGTCAACAAAGAGCGTCTTCGATGAAAGCACCTGGTTTTACATCACCGACATCCAGGAACGCGTCGCCTTCTACCGTCCGAAGACGGCCGAGCGCCGGGTCACCGCCATCCGGTTCGGCGAGGACGACCTGGTTGAGGAGGTGCTGGAATATGACCGGACGGACGGCAAGGTGATCCAGTATGCCGCTCGCGAGACGCCCACCCGCGGGCGCGAGCTTGGCCTGTGGGAGCAGCTCTTCGGCACGATCGGGGCCAGCCCGCTGCCGCGTACCGACGAAACGACCCCAGCCAACCCGACCGGTCGCTGAGCGCGGCCCGTCGGGACGCCCAATACGGCACAAGAGGCCCCGGGGCGCCCATAACCCCGGGGCTTTCTCATTCTCCTGAGGGTGTCCCGGGGCGTACGGGCCCGGCACGCCGCATCCCGACTTGCATCAAGCCTGCCGTCAGGCGATCACCGCAAGCATCAGAAGTGCCACGATATTGGTGATCTTGATCATCGGGTTCACCGCCGGGCCGGCGGTATCCTTGTAGGGATCGCCGACGGTATCACCGGTGACGGCCGCCTTGTGGGCCTCAGAGCCCTTGCCGCCATGATGGCCGTCCTCGATATACTTCTTGGCGTTGTCCCACGCCCCGCCACCTGAAGTCATGGAGATCGCCACGAACAGGCCGGTGACGATAACGCCAAGCAGCATTGCCCCGACCGCGGCCAGCGCCGCCGCCATGCCGGCGATCCAAAGCACCACGAGGAACAGCACCACGGGCGCCAGGACGGGCAGGAGCGAGGGCACGATCATCTCCCGGATCGCCGCCTGGGTGAGGATATCGACCGCCCGTCGATAATCGGGTCGCACCGTGCCTTCCATGATGCCAGGGGTCTCGCGGAACTGCCGGCGGACTTCCTCCACAACCGACTGGGCCGCCCGCCCCACCGCCATCATCGACATGCCGCTGAAGAGGTTGGGCAACAGGCCGCCGAACAACAGGCCGATCACCACATAGGGATTGGACAGCGAGAAGTTCACCGAAATGCCCTCAAGGGCGCTGCCCGGCACTCCGGCGAAGAAGCGGATGTCCTCGGTATAGGCCGCGAACAGGACAAGCGCGCCAAGACCGGCCGAGCCGATGGCATAGCCCTTGGTGACCGCCTTGGTGGTGTTGCCAACGGCATCCAGCATATCCGTCGTAACCCGCACCTCCGACGGTAGCTCGGCCATTTCGGCAATACCGCCGGCATTGTCCGTCACCGGCCCGAAGGCATCGAGCGCGATGATGATACCGGCCAGCGCCAGCATGGTTGTGGTTGCAATCGCGATACCGAACAGGCCGGCCAGATTGTAGGTCAGCACGATCCCGGCAATGATCACGAGGGCCGGAAGTGCCGTCGATTCCAGAGACACCGCGAGGCCCTGGATGACATTGGTGCCGTGGCCGGACTCCGATGCCCGCGCGACCGAGCGCACCGGCCGATAGTTTGTGCCGGTATAGTACTCGGTGATCCAGACGATCAGCGCGGTCACGACAAGGCCGGCGGCGCCGCAGATGAACAGGTCCGCCCCGGTCACCACTTCCGCCGCGCTGCCGTCACGCGTGCGCAGGCCGAGAAGCTCGCCGGCATCCTGCAGCGGACCGAATCCGCCAGGCAGGACGTTCCAGATGACCAAAGCGAGCCCACCAAGCGAGATCACTCCGGTGGCAATGAGGCCTTTGTAAAGCGCCCCCATCACGTTCTGAGAGCCCGGCGCCAGCCGCACGAAGACGGTGCCGACGATGGAGGCAAAGATGCACACTGCACAGATCGCCAGTGGCAGGATCAGGATCGCGCCGAGATAGGGTGCGCTGGCGAAATAGATCGCACCCAGAACCATGGTCGCGACAATCGTCACCGCATAGGTCTCGAACAGGTCCGCCGCCATGCCGGCACAGTCGCCGACATTGTCGCCCACATTGTCGGCAATGGTCGCGGCATTGCGCGGGTCATCTTCGGGAATACCCGCTTCCACCTTGCCGACCATGTCGCCGCCAACATCGGCGCCCTTGGTGAAGATGCCGCCGCCGAGGCGCGCGAAGATCGAGATGAGAGACGCCCCGAAGCCGAGCGCCACCAGGCCATCAATGATGAGGCGCTTCTCCTCGGTGACGGCGATGTCGAGACCGGAAACACCGACAAGCATGCCATAATAGAGAACGATGCCGAGCAGCGCGAGCCCGACCACGAGCATGCCGGTAATCGCACCGGACTTGAATGCGATCGACAGGCCGGCCTGCAGGCTGGCCTTCGCCGCTTCGGTGGTGCGCACATTCGCCTGCACGGATACCTTCATGCCGATAAAGCCCGCCGCGCCTGACAGCACCGCACCCAGCAGGAAGCCAAGCGGCACCTGCCAGTTCTGAAACAGGAGGGCCAGCACCACGAGAACGGCAATGCCGACAATCGCGATCGTCCGGTACTGGCGACGAAGATACGCATCCGCGCCCTCGCGGATCGCCGTGGCGATCTCCTGCATGCGCTTGTCGCCCGCCGGCGCGGCCATGATGGAGTTGATCTGCAACCATCCGTAGACAATCGAAATCCCGCCAGCGACCAGCGCCAGCCAATACCAGAGGCCCATGAACGGTGCCCTCCCCTTCCTGTCTCTTTTGCGGGCGACGCCATGCCACCGCGCGACTCGGTTGATGCAGACGTGCCAAAACCGCCCGCTGGACGCAAGCAACCTCTTTTCAAGCGCGATAAACCAACCTGCGCGTCAGTGCTCCCAGGCGAGCGAGGACGGCAGGTCGACGGCGCGCCCCGCAGCGGTCACGCCCAGCCCGGGTGTTTCCGTCAGCCGCCCAATCGCGCAGAGCCGCAAGCCGATCGCCCGGGCATCCGCGAGTGCGCCTGCGACCTCGCCCGGCGGCACGGCCAGCAGGAGCTGGTAATCATCCCCGGCCGTGGCGAGCGCGAGGCGGCGCGCGGTAACAATGCCGGATTCGGCAAAGGCAACCGCGTCAAGGTCGATTGCCGCACCGGTCTGGCTGGCCCCGGCGAGCCGGGCCGCATCTCCCAGAAGGCCATCGGAGATGTCGAGCGCAGCGCGCGCGCGCGCCGCGACCAGACCGGCGGCGCCGAGCGGGGGCAATTCCGGCACGCGATAGCGCCCAAGCGGTGCAGCCGGCCCGCCGGACCGCGCCGCCTCCAGCCCAATCAGGCCCCAGCCGATCTCGCCGGTCAGCAGCAGGACGTCGCCAGCACGCCCGCCCGAGCGGCGAACCGGTCCGCCAGGGCCGCACTGCCCGGTCAGGGTCAGCGCTGCGGAAAGCCCTCGGGCGCTGCGCACGGTATCGCCACCGACCAGGTCGGCGCCCCAGGCGTCGAGTTCCGCACCGAGGGCCTGGCAGAAGCGCGCGAACGCCGCTTCCTCGCGCTCCGCCGGCCAGAACAGGCCGAGCAGAGCCTGCAGCGGCACGGCGCCGGCGGCCAGGCAGTCCGACACGTTCACGCGGACGAGTTTGCGCGCCACTGTCTCGATAGGGTCATCGGGCAGGAAATGGACCCCCTCGACCAGTGAATCGAGCGTTGCGACCACCCGCCCGGTGACACGCAATTCGGCCACATCGTCCGTGAGGGCCGCTGCGCCGCAGGTGCGGGCGATCGGCGCAAGGTGCCGTGCGATCCAGTCGGTCTCCTGCATGATTGACCGTCTCAGGGTTCGGGGCGCAAGTCCCTCGCCATTGCATCGAGGACGCCATTGATGAAGCGTGGCTCGCCGCCATCTCCGAAGAAGTCGTGGGCCAGCGAGACATACTCGTCCATGATGATGGCGTGGGAGAGATGGGGATGCGCGATCAGTTCGGCCGCCGCGGCGCGCAGGATCGCCCGGCTGATCGTATCGAGCCGGGTGAGGCGCCAGCCCTCGGCCAGGCGCGCCGCGATCGCCCGGTCGACGGCGTCCTGATGGGTAGCGGCGCCCTCGACGATGGACTTGAACAGGTCCGGATCGGCTTCCTCAACCGGCTCGCCCTCCGGCCCAAGACCGAGCCGGTCGTCCATGAAGTCGCGGATCACCGCGCGCACGCTCCGGCCGCTCTGTTCCAGTTCGAAGAGCGCCTGGACGGCAGCAAGCCGTGCGCCGGCCCGCCGTGCCCGGGTGACATCGAATGGCACCGACCCCTCGCTCATCGCACGAATCGCCTTCTCATTTCCAGCATCGCAAGGCAGGCCATGGCCGCATCGCCCCCCTTGTTTTTCTGGGTGCGATCGGCGCGAACCCAGGCCTGGTCCCGGTTTTCCACGGTCAGGATGCCATAGCCGATGGCGAGACGCCGCTCGACTGCCAGCGTCATCAACCCGCGGGCGCTCTCGCCGCAGACATAATCATAGTGCGAAGTCTCGCCTCGGATCACGCAGCCAAGCGCCACATAGCCGTCATAGCGGGCGCTGTCGGCCGCCATGGCGATGATGCCCGGCACCTCGAACGCACCCGGCACGACGATGGTCTCTGTGGTCGCGCCAGCCGCCTCCATGACGGCCAGGGCCCCGGCCTCGAGCTCGGTGGAAATTTCGGTGTAATACCGCGAAGTGGCGATCAGGACCCTGGCGCTCATGTGGTCTCTCCCGGCTCCATCGACCGCCAACCCTCAAGGCTGAGGCCATAGCCTTCCAGTCCGGCCACCTTCTGTGGCGGCGTGTTGGACAGGAAGACCATCTTCCTGACACCTAATTCTCGCAGGATTTGCGCGCCCACGCCATATTCGCGAAGCGGAACGGATGGATCGGACGACGCCGGGCCCTTGGCACCCAGCCGGCCAGCCAGGGCATCTGGCCGCATGGTGTTGACCATGACGATCACACCCGGCTCGGCGGCGCCTGCGATCACGCCCATCGCGGTCTCCACCAGCCCGTGGCGCGGCCCGCGCTCGCCGAGAATGTCGGCGAGGACATCGGTGCGGTGGACCCTCACCAGCGTCGTCGCGTCCGGGTCGATCCGGCCATGGACAATGGCGATATGCTCGGCCCCGTCGAGCGCATTGCGGAAGACGACGGTCTTGAAGCCATTGCCGAAGACGCTGTCGAGCGGCGCCTCGACGCGCCGCTCGAGATAGCGGTCATTGTCCCGGCGCCACGCGATCAGGTCGGCGATCGTACCGATCTTCAGGGTGTGCAGCTGGGCAAAGGCGACGAGGTCCGGCAGGCGCGCCATTGTGCCGTCATCATTCATGATCTCACAGATGACACCCGCCGGGTAAAGCCCGGCCATGCGCGCGATATCGACCGCCGCCTCGGTATGGCCGGCACGCACGAGGGTCCCGCCATCCCGGGCGATCAGCGGGAAGACGTGGCCCGGCGAGACAATATCGTCGTGGTCCTTCGTGGGATCGATCGCGACCGCGATGGTACGGGCCCGGTCATGGGCCGATATGCCCGTGGTCACCCCTTCCGCCGCCTCGATCGAAACAGTGAACGCGGTGCCCATGTTCTCCCGGTTCAGGCGCGCCATCATGTCGAGATTGAGGACCCGCGCGCGCTCACTGGTCATCGCCAGGCAGATCAACCCGCGGCCATAGCGTGCCATGAAGTTTACATGATCAGGCGTCGCATAGCTCGCCGGGATGATGAGATCGCCCTCATTCTCCCGGTCCTCGGCATCAACGAGAATGAACATCCGCCCATTGCGGGCGTCCTCGATGATCTCCTCCACAGGGGAGATCGCGTCATGGTATTCGCTGTCGCTCATGGCGCTCCCTCACCGGGCGAATCGGCCCCGACCATGCGCGCGACATAGCGGGCCAGCATGTCGATTTCGAGGTTGACCCAGTCGCCCGGCACACGATCGCGGAGGGTCGTCACTGCCCAGGTGTGCGGGATGATGGCGAGATCGAAATCGCCATTGGCGTGCGCCGCGGCCACGGTGAGCGAGACGCCGTCGACGGCAGCTGATCCCTTGGCCGCGAAATAGCGCGCAATCGCCGCGGGCGGGCGGATCGTCAGGCGGTGGCTCTCGCCCTCAGGCGTCACCGAGACGATTTCGCCGACCGCGTCCACATGGCCGAACACGAAATGCCCGCCAAGCTCATCGCCGAGCCGGAGCGAGGGTTCAAGATTGACCCGGCTGCCGGCATGCCAGCCGCCAAGGATGGTCTTCGACAGGGTCTCAGGCACGGCCTCGACCGCCCACCAGGCGCGCCCGCTTTCCCTAGCGCCATGCTCGACCACGGTGAGGCAGACCCCGGAATGCAGAATCGAGGCGCCGGTCTCGACGTGCGCTGGCGCGAACGCGCTCTCGACCTCGAACCGGGTCAGCCCGTCGCGGTGCGCGGCTTTCGTGATCGTCCCGACATCGCGGACGAGGCCTGTGAACATGCGCTGAGCCTTCCTTTCTTCAGGCGCGGATATAGCGATCGAGCCGGTCGTCCCCAATCACTTCCGTTGCGACAGGGCGCCAGCGCGCCGCAGCAGCGATCCCGGTCAGGCCGAGGGCCGCGATCGCTGGCAGGCCGTCAGCGCCGATCAGGATGGGCGCGCGAAACCATTCCAGCCGGTCGACCAGCCCGGCGCGGATGAAGGACGCGGCGAGCTGGCCTCCACCCTCCAGCATCACCGTGGCGATGCCTTCCACCTCCGCTCGGCGCAGCAGCTCCACCGGGCTGACCTGGCCGTCCGACCCGCCGCAATTCCAGATCTGAGCGCCCGCTTCCCGGAGCGCCAGCGGCGACGCGCCGGCGGTCGCAATCACCACCGGGCCGACATCGATGCTGGCGAGCAGCCGCCCCGATGGCGGCGTGCGCCCCTGCGAATCGGCGATGATTCGAACTGGCTGGCGGTCTGGCAGCGGCACGGTGCGCGCCGTCAGGAGCGGGTCATCGGCAAGCACGGTGCCGATACCGACGAGCACGGCGTCGTGCCCCGCGCGGAACTGGTGGGAGCGCGCGCGTGCCTCCGGCCCGGTGATCCACTGGCTGGTGCCGTCAGCGAGGGCAATCCGCCCGTCAAGCGAGGTTGCAATCTTGAGGGTGACGGCAGGTCGGCTCATTCCCCGGCGGCCTCGAACTTGGCGCTGTCCACGAATTTCGCAAACTCGGACGGGTCGTTGAAGTCCTTGTAAACGCTCGCGTAGCGGACATAGCCCACCGGATCGATACCGCGCAGGGCGGCCATGACAAGTTCGCCGATCCGGCCCGACTCGACCTCGGGATCACCGCTGCTTTCCAGATTGCGGGCGATGCCGGAGACGATCTGGTCAAGCTGCTCGGGCTCCACCGGACGCTTGCGCAGGGCGATCGACACAGAGCGCAGCAGCTTGTCACGGTCGAACGCCACACGCCGGCCGTCGCGCTTGATCACAGTGATCTCGCGCAGCTGCACCCGCTCGAATGTGGTGAACCGCCCGCCGCAGCGCTCGCATGCCCGGCGCCGGCGGACAACATTGTTGTCCTCAGCCGGCCGGGAATCCTTCACCGCCGTATTGTCTGCGCCGCAGAACGGACATCTCACTTCAGGCCGAGCCCCTCATAGATCGGAAAGTCGCCGGTCAGGGCGATCACCTGCTCGCGGACCGCCGCTTCCACGTCCGCCGTGTCGCGACCCGAAGCCAACGCTTCGACCACCTCGCCGATCCACAGGCCGACCTGGCGGAACTCCGCTTGCCCGAAGCCCCGCGTGGTGCCAGCCGGTGAGCCGACGCGGATGCCGCTGGTCACCGCCGGCTTCTCCGGATCAAACGGCACCCCGTTCTTGTTGCAGGTGATGTGGGCGCGCTCCAGCGCCGCCTCGGCCGCGTTGCCCTTCACGCCCTTTGGCCTGAGATCGATCAGTGCGACATGGGTGTCCGTGCCGCCGGAGACGAGATCGAGGCCGGTTTCGGCGCAGGCTGCCGCCATGGCGCGGGCATTGTCGATCACCTGCCTGGCATACGCCCGGAAGGAGGGGTCCAGCGCCTCGCCAAACGCGACGGCCTTGGCGGCAATGACGTGCATCAGCGGACCGCCCTGCAGTCCGGGAAAGACCGAGGCGTTGACCTTCCTGGCTATCGCCTCGTCATTTGTCAGCACCATCCCGCCGCGAGGCCCGCGGAGGGTCTTGTGGGTCGTCGTCGTCGCCACATGTGCATGGTCGAGCGGATTTGGGTGCACTCCGCCGGCGACCAGCCCGGCAAAGTGGGCCATGTCGACGAGCAGGTAGGCCCCGACCGCATCGGCAATTTCCCGGAAGCGGGCAAAATCGATCTGTCGCGGATAGGCCGAGCCGCCGGCAATGATCAGCCTTGGCCGGTGGGCGTCGGCGAGCCGGGCAACCTCGTCGAAGTCGATCAGGTCATCCTCACGGCGTACGCCATACTGGACAGCGTTGAACCATTTGCCCGACTGGTTGGGTTTCGCGCCATGGGTCAGGTGCCCCCCGGCGGCGAGGCTCATGCCGAGAATTGTCTCGCCCGGCTGCAGGAGCGCCATGAAGACCGCCTGGTTCGCCTGGCTGCCGGAATTTGGCTGGACATTGGCAAAGCCGCACTGGAACAGCTGCGTCGCCCGATCGATTGCCAGCTTCTCGGCGATATCGACAAATTCGCAACCGCCATAATAGCGCCGGCCGGGATAGCCCTCGGCATACTTGTTGGTCAGGACCGAGCCCTGCGCCTCCAGGACGGCGCGCGAGACGATGTTCTCAGACGCGATCAGCTCGATCTGCGTCTGCTGGCGGGTCTCTTCCTTCGCAATCGCGGCGAAGAGTTCCGGGTCGCGCGCCTCAAGCGGCTCGGTGAAGAACGCAGCCTGGGCGAGCCCGGTCGGTGAAGCAGTGTCTGGCATCGCTGTCTCTCCTTACTTGGGGCACACCTATGTCTTATGGTCACCATTTCGATGCGGCAAGCGCATCCCGGCTGAGCAGAAACAACTATCGCGGAATACGGGAAGATTGCCCGCAATTCAACGAAAGCTGAATTTTATAAGAGGTTCTCAGGCTTTCCCTACTTGAAGGACTTTCTTGGTCGTTTAAATACTTGGTAAACCCGGCGATCTCATTAAGATGGGAACGTGATAGGAGATTCGAAATGGAAGAAGACCACGCTGAACGCCTCGATATGACAACCCGTATCGTGGCATCCTTTGTATCCAACAACCCTCTGCCCTCATCCGCCCTCCCTGAATTGATCCGTTCTGTGCACGACACGATTCGTGGCCTGCAGGGTAATGGCGATTCTGAAGACGTCCGCCCGGAGCCTGCTGTGCCGGTCGGCAAGTCGGTGACCGCAAACCATATCATCTGCCTTGAAGATGGGCGCAAGCTGAAGATGCTGAAGCGTTATCTGCGCTCACGCTACAACATGACGCCGGAAGAGTACCGCGCTCGCTGGGGCCTGCCGGCCGACTATCCGATGGTCGCACCGAACTACGCCAAGCAACGCTCGGAGTTCGCCAAGCAGATCGGTCTTGGTCGCAAGAAAGCCGAATAGCGCGCCGACCGCAGACCACCTGACCAAAGGGCGGGGCCACGAGGGGTTCCCGCCCTTTTGTCTGCGCGGCGGCATGGCTCAGGCGGCCTCGTCGAGACCCAGCTGTTTCCAGACCGCCAGGATTGCCGCAATCAGCTCATCCATCATCGCTGCGGTGTGGACCGGGCTCGGCGTGAAGCGCAACCGTTCCGTGCCGCGCGGAACCGTCGGATAATTGATCGGCTGAACATAGAGTCCGAAGTCGAACAGAAGCGTGTCCGACAGCGCCTTGCAGCGCTCCGGGTCGCCGACGAGAAGCGGCACGATATGCGAGGCACTTTCCATCACCGGCAATCCGGCATCACGGAACTTCGCCTTCAGCAGTGCCGCCTGAGCCTGGTGCGCCGCCCGCAGCGCCTGTCCGGCATCGCTGCGCAGTTTTCTCACGCTGGCAAGCGCGCCGGCGGCCATCACGGGGCAGGTGGAGGTGGTAAAGATGAACCCCGACGCCATGGAGCGGATCGCATCCACCATGATCGACTCCGCGGCGATATAGCCGCCCATCACGCCGAACGCCTTGCCGAGCGTGCCCTCGATGATGTCGATGCGCGCCATCTCCTCGTCGCGCTGGGCTACGCCCGCGCCTTCCGCGCCATAAAGGCCGACCGCGTGGACCTCGTCGAGATAGGTCAGCGCATTCACCTCATCGGCGAGGTCGCAGATCTCCGCGATCGGACCGAAATCGCCGTCCATGGAATAGACGCTCTCGAACGCGATCAGTTTCGGCCGGTCCGGGTCATCATTGTCCACCAGAGCACGCAGGTGTTCGACATCATTGTGCCGGAAGATCCGACGGTCGGCGCCGGAACGGCGGATGCCCTCGATCATGGAGGCGTGGTTCAGCGCATCTGAGTAGATGATCAACCCCGGCAGGATCCTGCCGAGGGTTGCAAGCGTCGCGTCATTTGCCACATAACCGGAGGTGAAGAGCAGCGCCCCGCTCTTGCCATGCAGGTCGGCAAGCTCCGCCTCCAGGTCCACATGATAACGTGTCGTGCCGGAAATGTTCCGCGTGCCGCCCGAGCCTGCGCCAAAGCTGTCAATCGCCGCATGCATGGCGGCAATGACATCGGCGTCCTGGCCCATACCGAGATAATCATTGGAGCACCAGACCGTCACCTCGCGCTCGCAATCCTCAAAACGGGCGGTTGCCCTCGGGAACCGGCCACGATGGCGATGCAAATCGACAAACACGCGGTAGCGCCCCTCATCGCGGATAGTTTCCAGAGCGTCCTCGAAGGCTTTCAGATGCTTCATCGGCAATATCCCATGGGGCGTCAGGCGTGTGCGAGCGAGAAAGTGTGTCAGCTGGCCCGCAAAACAAAGCCCGCACCTGCACGCGGGACACTATGTCCCGCGCAGTCCCTGCGGTGCCTGCGCTCGCGGGGCGTGTCAGGGCGCGCCCCGGCTCCGGCCTCAGATGTCATAGCCCGGACTCTCGCGATCCAGCTTGCGCAGCAGACCCGGCCAGATCAGCCTCTCCGTCAGGGTAGCAAGCCCGCCGGAGCCCTGGCCGGCAACCTTCTGCTGGATGTCCTCGCCGCATTCCAGCACCCTCTCGCGCCCTGCCGAGAGCGCCATCACCTGCATCTTGCACGCACGCTCCAGGAAGAACATGCGTGTAAAGGCAAGCGCGGCGGTCTCACCGCAGGTCAGCGTGCCATGGTTGCGCAGGATCATGCTGGATTTCGCCGGTCCGAGGTCCGCAACGAGTCGCTCGCGCTCGTCCAGATCCAGGGCGACGCCCTCATAATCGTGATAGGCGACATCCTCTCGCACGATCATGGCCGTCTGGCTGATCGGCAAAAGGCCGTCGGCCTGCGCCGAGACGGCGACTCCCTGATCGGTATGCAGGTGCATGACAACCTGCGCATCCTCGCGCGCGGCATGGATCGCGGAGTGGATGGTAAAGCCAGCCGGATTGATGAAATAGGGCGTCTCCTCGACAATCGTCCCGTCAAGGTCGACCTTCACCAGAGAGGACGCAGTGATCTCGTCGAAGAACAGACCATACGGGTTGATCAGGAAATGATGCTCCGGCCCGGGCACCCGGTGGCTGATATGGGTGAAGATCATGTCGTCCCAGCCATGCAGCGCCGTCAGGCGGTACATGGCGGCAAGATCTAGCCGCGCCTTCCACTCATCCGCGCTGACGCGCTCCTTCATGCTGATTGGAGTCATGTCATCGGCCATGCTTTTCCTCCTGTCACGGTTTTCTCCGGTACAGGATAAGCCAGCGGGCAGCCGAGCGCCAGATGGCTCGAAAGGACGGCGCTTGACGCGCTGCGCGCCTGCGCGCGACATGGGGCATGGTCACCACCCGACTCTGCTTTGTCGCCTCACAGCGCCCACAAGCCCAGGAGGCGAAGGCCGTCCTGACGCGCCGCTATGGCCAGGCCGACGAGGACGAGGCGGATGTGATTGTCGCCCTTGGCGGCGATGGCGGCATGCTCGATGCCCTGCGCCGCCGCTTTGACGACCACAAGCCGGTCTATGGCATGAACCGCGGGACCGTCGGCTTCCTGATGAACGAGTACGATGAGGACGACCTGCCTGAACGTCTCGACCGGGCGGAGAAGGCGACGATCTTCCCCCTGCGCATGAGCGCGCGCACGGTTGAGGGGGACACCATCGAGCGACTTGCCATCAATGAGGTCTCGCTGCTGCGCCAGACGGCCCAGACCGCGCGCCTGCGAATCCTCGTCGATGACCGCGAGCGCATGCCCGAGCTTGCCTGCGACGGGGTGATGGTTGCAACACCCGCCGGTTCGACCGCCTACAACCTGTCCGCCCACGGGCCGATCCTGCCGATCGGTGCCAACCTGCTGGCGCTGACCCCGATCAGCCCGTTCCGCCCGCGGCGCTGGCGCGGCGCCCTGCTGCGCGAGGACGCGCGCGTGCGGATCGAGGTGCAGGAGCCAGGCCGCCGGCCCGTATCGGCAGCGGCCGACAACCAGGAAGTCCGCCATGTTGTCGCCGTCAATGTCCGCGAAGCGCGCTCCAACTGGCTGACAATGCTTTTTGATCCGGGTCACGCCCTCGACGAACGCATCCTGCATGAGCAGTTCGGCGTGTGACGCGCCCGTCAACCGATTTGCCAGGTTGCGGCAAGCCTATGTTCACGCCTTCCTGCTATCTGCCGACCATGGTCAAGTCTCTTGCATCCCTCCTGCCTCTCGCCCGGCGTGGCCGGACCGAGGAAGCGACGCCGGCGCCCGATCTGGGCCGCATCTTCCCCTGGTTCCGGGCAGGCGACACGCCCTCCGACCGGCCCGCAGAGCCTGCGCCGGTGCCCGATACTGACGTCAGTGATGCGGCCTGTGGCGACGAGCCGGCCGCGACGGACCGCTGGTTCGATGCCGACCTGAAGGCCCTGTCAAAGGCCTGGACGGCCCTTCGCCCCAGCGAGCCGGGCGAAAAGCAGGTCCGCGCCCTCTTCATCGCCGCCCACAACCTTCGTGGCGCCGGCCTCACCTATGGCCGACCGGCAGTGACGCGCCTGTGCGCCTCGCTCTGCACGCTGCTGGAAAGCGATGTCTCGCGCACCGACTATGCGCTGATCAACCTGCACGTGGAAGCCTGCCTCGCGACGCGCCGCCACCCTGCCCTCTCCCCCGCCATGGACGAGCTGACCGAGGCGGTGTGCAGCGCTCTGGAGGGCGAGGTCCTCAAGCGCACCGCGCGCTTCTGAGCCGTCAGCAGGCCAGTCAGATCTTCACATTCTCAAGCAATTCCATGGTCTGGCCATACCCGGCCGCCTCGGGAATGTAGAGGCAGGGCTCGCCATCGGGCGAGCGGCCCATCTGCGGAAGCACGGTCATCACCGCCTTGCCGTCAAACCGCGCCAGCGCGTCGCTGGCGGTTTCAGCCTGCGCCAGTTTCCGGAGGTTCATCCGCGTCGGAAAGATGATCGTCGCCTCCCCGGCGGCCTCGCTGTCGAGTGCCGCCAGCGGGTTCAGCCACACCGCTTCCGTCGTCTCGCGCCCGTCCTGCTCGGCGGACTGGCCGGGCGGCGTGGCGGCGAGGAAGAAATGCGTGTCGAAACGCTTCGGCATCATCGTCGGGGTGATCCAGTGGCCGAAATGGATGAGCCGGTCGAGCGCAAGGACCAGGCCATGCGCCGCCATCAGGTCGAGAAAGCTCGCCTCGCCCCGATCCACCGCCGCCCTGTGCGGGCCCAGCGCCTCGGCGACGGAGCCATCGACCAGCAGTCCGTCCGGCCCACGCGCGGCCTCATGGCGTGCCAGCAACAGACCGGATTCCTCGAATGCCTCTCGCACCGCAGAGATTGCCGCCGGCACTATTTCAGGATCCATCATCCCGTCCAGCCGCGATGCCCAGTCCGGGCGGGCATCGTCCGCACACGCCTTTCCGCCGGGAAACACCAGTGCGCCGGCGGCAAAGTCGATCTCGTAATGGCGCTTGACCATCAGCACTTCGAGGCCCGCCGTCCCGTCGCGCACGAGCAGGATGGTGGCGGAAAGGCGGGGCGTTACGGGGGTCTCGCTCATGGCGGGCCTTTCTCAATGCTGAACGGGGCGTGCAAATCCGATGACCGGTCTCTGCCTGATCTTACCGTCTTTGCGCTAGCACCATGCCCCAGCGTCAGAGGAAGAAGCTGCCATGCACGGACTGGAACACCTCGCCTCCGCACCGGCCCAAACCCGCCACGCCGGTCGCATCCGGTTCGAACCGTTGATCGACCTGGCCAGCGGCGACGAGGTCGGGGTGCTGGCGGACCCGGAGCACGGTTATGGCGAGCGCGTGCGATTCCCGCTCGGCGACACACTGACAGGTCTCGCCGATGCCGCCGCCTGGCTCGCCGAAATGCTGGAAACAGTCGCCGCCGCCACCGAACTGCTCGACATGCGCGCGCGGCCAGTCGTCATCGCCGCGCCGGAACGGGCGCTCGATGACCCGGGCGCTCCCGACCTGTGCGACAGTGTCCTTCTGCGCACGCGCCTTTGCCCGCATGAGCTTTGCCTGGAATTCGAGGATGCCGCCATCGCCGCGCGCGGCAGTGAGGCCATTGAGGGTGTGGCTGCGTTTCGCCGCTGCGGATTCCGGGTGGGAATTGACGCAAGGCGTCACTGGGAGGCGGAAACCAGCGCGGCCTTCCGCCTGCTTATCGACACAGTCCGCCTCGATGGTCGCGCATTGCAGGCGTCCAGCGACCTCAAGGCCCGCACATGCCGGGCGGCGGGTGAGGGCATCTGCGTGATCGCCGAGGGCCTGCGAGAGCAGGACGGGTCCCATGTGCAGCGCTATGGCGTGGTGCACGCCCTCCGCCCCCTCAGCGACGCCTGACGCACGCCCGGCACGGCGTCACAGGCCCTCTAAGCTGGACATGCGCGCGTCGAAAGCCCCGGACGGGTCCGGGCCTGCCGCGCCATCCTTCAGGGCGAGCTGCTCTGAATAGGCGTTCAGCTTATCGAGGAGATAATCGGCGTCTTCCTTGCCGAGCGCCTGGAACTGGGTCAGCACCCGCTCGATCATCTGCTTGCGGAACCGGACCCGGTCATCGGGCCCCCCATCAAGCCGGGTGGCGTGATAGGTCGCCACGGCAGCCTTGAACACCGGCAGGTAGCGTCGTGGCAGGCCGGCGCGGTCCAGCACCGCCTGCAGCCCGAGCGGGCCGGCATCGTGGACCATCAGCCAGACCCTCTGATGCGGCACGCCGGAAAGCTCAGACAGGGCATGCTCCACAAACGGCACATTGCCGAGACAGAGCGCGCGGATGATCAGCGAATGGGTGAGCCGGCCATTGAGATTGAGCTGGCTGACAAAGCGCGGCAGGTCGGTGTTTCGCCCGGACTGCTCGACAAGGTCGATCGTCGCCCGCTCACGTGCCCCGGTTGCCAGCTCGATCGCCACCTGAGCCGGCAATTCATGGCGGTTGACGAGCAGGTCGAACACCTGGCCTGACACCAGCGACACCAGCTTCTCGGCAATGTGTGGTGGCATGTGTTCGCGCAGGACCATGGCCTCAGCGATCCCCTCGTCGTCGCCAAACCGTTCGATCGCCTGCTCGAACGTGCGCGGCGTCCATGACGCCCCGGCATTGCGCGCCAGCGTCTCCACCGCCTCGCGTGCGCCGTGTCCGGCGACGACATCACAGACCGATTCGGGCACCTGACCGCGCGCGGCAATCGCCGCCTGCTTGGCCGCCGTTGCCGACAGAACGATCTCGATCAGGTCCTCTTCGGTGAAGGCCGGCGAGTATTGCAGCACCGGCATCGCCACACTTTCCACATCGCGCGCCAGCTCCAGCGCGATCTGGCGCGGCAGCAGAGGCGAGTTGCGCAGGGTGATCGCCAGCGTCCGCCGCACCAACTCGGCAGCGTCATGGGCAAGGATCGTGATGATTTCGGAGGCATAGACCCGTTCACGATCACTCAGCACCTCATTCACCATGCGCCGGCACAGCCTGTGGGCGACCGAGGCGCGCGCCTCCGGCGACTCCCCCTTCATCAGGCGGACGATGTCCTCATCGGTCAGGTTCGGGCGGAACGGCGCCAGCGTCATGCTTTTCATTTCCCTCTGTTCAGTCCAAACAGGAGCAGGACAAGAGGTGGGCGAAGGTCGGTTAACAGGGGTTTACCGGTCCTCACACGATACGGGAGGAACTGCGAGTGCTAGAAGGTATCCGGGTGATTGAGCACGCAACCTACATGGCCGCGCCCGGAGCCGGCGGCATTCTCAGGGACTGGGGAGCCGAGGTCATCAAGATAGAGCCGCCGGGCGGCGATCCGATCCGCAAATTCTTCTCCACCATCGGCACAGACATCGCCGACAATCCGGTATTTGACTTCGACAATCGCGGCAAGAAATCGATCGTCGTCGATGCCGGCACCGACGAAGGCCGTGCCATTATCGCCGATCTTGCCGCCGGCGCCGACGTGTTCCTCACCAATGTCCGTCCCGGCGGGCTGACGCGCTCCGGGCTTGACTATGACAGCCTCGCTGCGCGCAACCCGCGCCTGGTCTATTGCTCGCTCACCGGCTACGGCCTGGAGGGTCCCGACCGCGACCGGCCCGGCTTCGACATTGCCAGTTTCTGGAGTCGTTCCGGTGCTGCCCATATCACCCTGCCAAAGGGCATGGACCCCTTCCCCATCCGCACTGCCTTCGGCGACCATGTCACCTCCATCTCGGCCGCCGCCGGCATCTGCGCGGCCCTGGTGGACGCCCATCGCACCGGCAGGGGGCGCCTGGTGGAGGCCTCGCTCCTGCGCGCAGCGCTCTACTCGATCGGCTCAGACTTCGCGATCCAGCTCTTCTTCAACCGCCTGGGCTCCACAAAGCCGCGCCACCAGCAGATCGTGCCGATCATGAACTTCTTCAAAACCGGTGACGGTCACTGGATCTGCGTCGTTGCGCGCCAGGGGGAGAGCGACTGGGCGCCGATCTGCCGCGCGCTCGGGCTGGATGAGCTGATCGGCGATGAACGTTTCACCACGGCCAAGGCGCGGCGTGCCAATTCCGAAGCCCTCGTCACCCTGCTCGACGAGGCGTTTGCCGGGTTGGACTTCGACGCGGCCGCACACCGGCTCGACAGCGAACAGATTGCCTGGGCGCCAGTGCAGACGCTCGCGGAAGTGGCCAGCGACCCGCAGGTGGCCGCCTCCGGTGCGATCGTGCGCACCCCATCCTGCGACAAACCGGGCGAGAGCTATGCCGCGCCCGGATCGCCGGTTCGATTCCCGGGCGCCGATGATGGCCCGAAAGGCCCGGCGCCGGCGATGGGCGGCGATACCGACAGCGTGCTCGCCACACTCGGACTTGATGCAGCGGCCATCACTGCGCTGCGCGAGAAGGGCATTGTGGCCTGAGCCCTGATACCCGGTGTCACGTCGCCAGGTCCGGCGCCTCGTCTTCCCGGAAGAGTTCGTCCTTCGACACCGGCACGTCGGTGACGTTCGCCAGTGCAAGGATGTGGTCGACCACCTTGTCCTCATAGATCGGCGCGCGCAGCTCGGCCATGGCAGTCGGGGATTTCTGGTAGAATTCCACAACCTGGCGCTCCTGGCCCGGATACTTGCGTGCTTCCGCGATCAGCGCCTGCTGCACTTCCGCCTCGGTGATCTGCACCTCGGCGCGCCGGCCCATCTCGGCCAGGACGAGGCCGAGCCGAACCCGGCGCTCGGAGATCGCACGATAGTCGGCCTTGAGGGCATCCTCGGACTTTTCCGCCTCGTCGCCGGTGAGCCGTCCTGCCTCGCGCTCGCGCGTCACCTGGTCCCAGATGGTGTTGAATTCCTGCTCCACCATTTTCGGCGGCAGGTCGAAATCATGGGCCTCGTCGAGGGCATCGAGCAGCTTGCGCTTGGCCTTGGCGCGTGAGGCCTCGGAAAACTCACCCTGCAGCTGTTTGCGAATGAGGTCCGTCAGGTTTTCAAGGCTCTCCGCGCCGAGCCCCTGAGCAAATTCGTCGTCTATCTCCGGCGTCTCTGGCGCACGCACCTCTTGCACCCGGACCTCGAAACTCGCCGGTTTCCCGGCCAGAGCCTCGGCGGGATAATCCTCAGGAAAGGTCACCTCAAGCGTCGGCTCGTCGCCGGCCTTCACCCCGGCCAGCTGCTCTTCGAAGCCCGGGATGAAACGCCCGCCACCCAGTACCACCGCCTGGTTCTCTGCCGTTCCGCCCTCGAAGATCTCGCCATCGATGCGCCCGACAAAATCGATGATCACCGCATCGCCATCCTCGGCTTCCTCGCCGGCCTCGCGCGGTTCATAGCGGGTGTTCTGCTCCGCCAGGCGGCCCAGCGCCTCGTCGATTTCAGCCTGTTCCAGTTCCGCAACAGGGCGCTCGAGCGTCAGGGTCTGCGGATCGATGGGTTCGAAGTCCGGCATCAGGTCCACCTGGATATGGAAGGCGAGATCGGCCTCGCCGCTCAGCACCGCTTCCATGTCGCTTTCCATATTCAGGTCTGGCTGGCCGGCGACCCGCAGGGCCTTCTCGTCGATCGTCTTCTGGTTGCTCTCCTTGACAACCTCCTCAACCACGTCGCCCATGATCGACTTGCCGAACATGCGCCGGACATGGCTCGCCGGCACCTTGCCGGGCCGGAAACCCTTCAGCGACATCTGCGGGCGGATTTCCTCGATCTTCGCCTCCAGGCGCTGCTCCAGTTCACTTACGGGAACCTTGATCTCGAAGGTGCGGCTCAGGCCCTCGGCCTTGGTTTCGACGATGTCCATCAGTGTTGTCCTTCTGCCCGGCTCCCGTCTGGCGCGGGCCGGCCCCCGGGGTTGGGTCAGGTTAGAGGCGTGTGCACAAGAAGCCGCGGTCTATGTCACAGCGTTCCTGCGCTGTCCACGCGCCCCACGCACGCCCGGTTCTCGCTTCGCAAGGGGCAGGCCTCGCCAGCGCCGAAGCATCCGGGCTATGGCGCGCAGCTTGCTCAGTCGACACGGGCGGAAGAACCCATGCCGCCCCTTGATCTCGCACCCGCGTCCTTGTGGGATGGTCTCTGCAGTGCAGAGCGCCGCCTGCCGCGGGGGGGCTTCGACGATCTCGCTGGCGGCGCCTTCTCTCTTCCGCCGTCGGCGGAAGCTGCGCGGCTTTGGTGGTGTGCGTCTTGTCCTGACCCGACCTGATGCCCTCTCCGCTTGCAACTGCCCTAGCGCGCCAGGGAGAGTCGCACGAAAGCGCCGCGGCCTGGACCGGGCACCCGCTCGCCGAGCGGCACATCGCCGAAGCCATTTCGGTTGTATCCAGACAGATGATCCTCGTAGCTGTGGTCCAGCAGGTTCTCGATTCCGGCCGACAGGCTGACGCCATCGGACAGATCGACCCGCGCCCGCGTATTCAACAGCACATAGCCCTCCGTTTGCGCCTCGCTGTTGGTGTCCGACACCCGCTCCTGGCGGGCGAGGGCGCGCGTTTCCACAGTCGCCGACCATCCCCTGCCCTGCCAGGTCAGTCCGAGGTCGAGACGTGGTGGCGCGATCCGGTAGAGATCGTCCTCGATGTCGCGCCGCTCGCCGCGCACATAGCTGAAGACCCCGTCAATCCTGAGCGGGCCCTGCAGGTCATAGCCGCCGTCGAGGTCCAGCCCATGGAGACGCGCATCGACATTGGCCCAGCGCAGCGGCGTCGGGTCACCATTCATTGCCGCGATCATTTCCACGGGCGTATCAACCACACCGACACTTGCATCGAACGGCACGCCCTGGATGTAATCGTCGACATCGCGCAGATAGACGGTCGGGCGAAGATAGGCCCGCTCTGTCAGCAGGTCGAAACCGGCCTCGGCGATCCAAGCCGTCTCCGGTTGCAGCGCCAGGTCGCCCACATAGATGTTGCCATCCGCGAGCCCGCCGCTCGCATTGATCGGCAGCCAGCCAAAGCGCTGGATATAGCCCGGCACACGCTGCTTGCGCGCCAGCGTCGCCCGCCACGAAAGGCCATCGGTCGGCGCAGTCCATACCCGGGCGACGAGGTCGACAGTGGTTTCATCGCCCGAGCGCTCGGCCGCATTGAAAGCCACTGCCAGCATGCGCGGCCCCATGGGCAGCGCCGGGCCGAGCGACGCCTCGCCAGCCTCCCAGCCATGCTCGTCGATCCTGAGGCCAAGCTCGCCAGTGAGCGGACCAAGCGGGCCTGTCCATTCGGCAAATCCGCCCAGCCGGTCGATGCCGATCTCCGGGAAGGGGGTGACAACGAACGCCTCATTGCCCGGATTGGTGATGGTGATATCATGTTGCACCCGCTCGCCATCCAGGCCGAACAGGACGTCGCCACCGAAGGCGTCGAGGCCGAGGCGCACCTCCCCGCCGCGGGTGGTCGCATCGGCGAAGGTTGCACGCTGGCGCATCGCTGGCGGCGTCGGGCGCTGGGTGAAATTGTCCATCAGGTGGGCGACATCGGCATGATGCAGCGCCGCCGACATCCGAACCGCTCCGATCTCATTGCGATAGCCAAGCTTAGCGAAATCGGTGTCGAAATAGATGATGTCCATGGGAAAGGGCGGATTGCCCGATGGCCCCGTGTTCTGGCGCCGCAGGTCGAGCGTGACCTCGCCGAAATGCGTGCGCACGCCGGCTGACGCGCCGAACACGCCGCGTTCAAACGCCGTGCCGGCGATCTCGCCGTCGTCAAACGCGGTATCCCCGCCCTCCTCATACGCGCCCAACAGGTTGACCCGCCAAAGTTTCGTCGCGGCCCCGACGACGCCGCCGGCGGCGACACTCTCATTCACGCTGCGCCCGGCGAGCGACACATCATAACCGAACCGCACATCGCCATCCCCGGCATAGTCGATCCGCTTGAACACCGCGTCGGCTCCGCCTCCGAGCCCGGGACCCGCCGACACGGGGCTGACCCCGCGATCAATCACAAGCGCGGCCACGAGCGGTTCCGGGGCATAGTGGAATACCGGATCCATGAGGTTCGGGCCGCCGGAGGCAAATCGCTGCCCGTCGACACGCAGGTTCAACCTCTCGCCGAACAGACCGCGATACTGCACCTGACCGGAGACGGCGCCATTGGCGATCCGCGCCCCACCCGGCGTGCGCGCGGTGAGGTGGGTGACATCACCGCCCTCGAACGGCAACGCCTCGGGATGGAGCCATGCGGTGGCCGTGTCGGTGAGGCGGGCCGTGGTCACGATAATGATATCCTGCAGGGCCGGTTCGGCCTCCTGCGCTGGCGATGAGGGGGCGGCAAGCGCCGCCAGGGCTGCTCCGGCAAGGAGGCAGCGTCGGGACAGTCGGGACATGGATTTACCTGGTTTCCGGACAGGGGATCGGTCGGGCCCGCTGGCGCTGATGCACCAGCGGGCAAGCCCGCCGGAACCGGTCCGACGGGCAGGCGCTAGGTCAGGTGATCAGGCCCGGAGCGGCGGTCCGCGCGAGCCCACCGGGGGCCCTTGCAGACGGTGAACCAGCCCGGTCGCATAAGCCAGGGACTGTGCGGCAGCGTTGATGCGGGGCGGCCCCACCGCGGTGGCCGGCAGCGCAAGCAGGGCGATCACGGTAAGGGCGCAGAGCGGGCAGGTTTCGCCACCGTCCGGGGCGTCATCCGTGCCACGCTCGCCGAGCATGGCCGCCAGTTCAAGCGCCGCTGCCTGCGACTGCGCGCTCACCTCGACGCCGGGCGTCACGCACAGATACCGCTCAAGGTCGACGCCATTCACCCTGGCGGCTGCCATAGAAACGGGCGCCAGAGCCTGCAGGCAGAGCGCGAGAAGCGCCAGCCGTCGGGCGAGTAGGGCAACAAACCGGTTCACCCGCGAGAGACTAACGCCCCCCTCAGCCAGATCCACAGCCCCAAATGCCGCAGCGCCTCTCTGCCAATCCCAGCCAGTCAACTACCATCTAAGGAGAA
>CAYPQD010000003.1:0-92245 GCA_964412785.1 uncultured Hyphomonadaceae bacterium | reverse complement strand
GATAGGCCTGCGGGCCAAGCACCAGGTCGACCGCCGGCTGGCGGCGCATGATCTCCGCGCCCTCCGCCTGGGCGACACAGCCGGCGACGGCCACCGTCATCCGCCCGCCAGACGCCTCCTTCAGCTTCCTGACCTGGCCGAGTTCGGAATAGACCTTTTCCGTCGCCTTCTCACGGATGTGGCAGGTGTTGAGGATGACGAGGTCCGCGCCCTCGGCCGTATCCGTCGGCTGGTAGCCGAGCGGCGCCAGCACGTCGCGCATACGCTCACTGTCGTAGACGTTCATCTGGCAGCCATAGGTCTTGATGAAGAGCCGCTTGCGCGGGCGGTCCGTAGGGGTACGCATCATGGCCGCTTCATGCCCCAAACGCCCGCAAAAATCGAGTCGCCCCGTCTCGTCACGCTGCGTCCTCCAGCGTCGGGCGCGGCGTGAAAAGGAAGGAGGCGGGCAGACCCATCCGGCGGCAGGCCTGCACCGGCGGGGAGGCCGGCAGTGGCGTGCGCTCCGCCCGCCGGGCAAGAGTGCGCAGAAGCCGGCTGCCGCCCGCCGGGGCCTCAAGCCCGATCCGCGCGCGAATGTCATCGGGCAGCAGCGCGACCGCCAGCCTTATCGCTCGCGGGCCGACCGGCCAGGGCAGCGTCCGCCGCATGATCGCCAGGAATTCGGAAATCACCGGCGAAGGCCCGAGCCGTGGCGCCATTGTTTCGAACAGGGCACGCTGGCCGGCCCGGTCCGGCGGCACGTCGACGGCGCCGTAGAGGCCGGCGCCCGCCCGGCCCTCTGACAGGAACCGGTCGCGTGCTGCTGCCCCCAGCGGCTCGACCAGCGCACAATAGGCCTCAAGGAAGCCAAAGCTCGCCGTGGCCTGCACCCAGGTCAGCAGCTCCGGGTCGTCCGCGCTGTAGGCAAGCCCCTCCGGTGTCGTGCCGGACACGCGTGCATGCATCCTCGAAATCCGCGCGATCACCGCCTCGGCCGTCTCGCGCGGGGCGTAGACCGTGATCATCGCAGCGGTCGCCGTGCGCCGCATCCGCCGCATCGGCCTTGTCCGGAAAGTCGTGTGATCCCAGACGCCGTGGCGCACACGCGGCTCGGCGAGTTCCAGCAGCACCGCCAGTATCCCGCCGACCACAAGCGCCACCGGGTTCTTGAACACACGCCAGGTAATGCTGTCGGCCGCCACAAAGGACGACGCCCCCGGCGGCGCTGAGAAATCGATATCGACGCCAAGATAGCGCATGAACCTGTCCCGTTCCGAAACGGGAAGGTAGGCGCTGGCCCGCCGCGAGGCGAGTCCGGAATCGGCCCTAGGCCTCGCCGCCCTCGCTGGCATTGGCTTCCGCCTCGGCTGCGGCAGCTTCAGCGGCGGCCTCCTCGGCCTTCGCCTTCTCTGCTGCCTCACGCTCGGCGGCGGCCTGTTCCTTGCGGGCCACCTTCTCGGCGGCGCGCTGGCGACGGCGCTCGGTCTTGGAAACCGTAACCTCCTCGGTCTCAATACCGTGACCGGTGGTCCGCTCCGCGATCCGGGCCGACTTGCCCTGGCGATCACGCAGGTAATAGAGCTTCGCCCGGCGCACCCGGCCCTTCCGCTTCACCTCGATCTTCTCGATCATCGGCGAGACCAGCGGGAAGACCCGCTCCACGCCTTCGCCGAAGGACATCTTGCGCACCGTGAAGCTCTCATTGAGGCCGCCGCCGGAGCGGGCGATGCACACGCCCTCGAAACGCTGGGTGCGTTCGCGCTCGCCCTCGCGGATGCGGACATAGACCGCCACGCTGTCACCGGGCGAGAAATCCGGGATTTCCTTGTCGCCGAGGACGCGGGTCGCCTCTTCAGCCTCGATTTGCTCAATCACATTCATCGTCCGTCTCCGACGCTCGCGCCTCAGCCTTGTCCTGCCACGCCCGCCAGAGGTCCGGCCGGCGCATGCGGGTCACCTCTTCCCGTCGCGCCTGCCGCCAGGCCGCGACCTTGCCATGGTCGCCCGACAACAGGACCGGCGGGATCTCGCGCCCCTCCCACACCCTTGGCCGGGTGTAGTGCGGGTATTCGAGGAGCCCGCCCTCGAAACTCTCATCCCCGAGCGACGCGTCATTGCCCGCGACCCCCGGAAGCAGGCGCACGCACGCCTCGATCAGCGCCTGCGCCGCGACCTCGCCACCGGCGAGCACAAAGTCGCCAAGCGAGACCTCTTCCATGTCGCGCGCCTCGATCACGCGCTCATCCAGGCCCTCGAAACGGCCGCACAACACAATCACACCGGGTCCGCCTGCGATCTTCCGCACGCGGGCTTGGGTGAGGCGACTGCCCCTCGGGCTCGGATAGATCAGCGGCCGACCATCACGGACAACCGCGTCCACCGCCGCGCCCGCCACGTCAGGACGCAGGACCATACCGGCCCCGCCCCCCGCGGGCGTGTCATCAACGGATCGGTGCTTATGATCGGAAAAATCCCGGATGTCCAGCACGTCAAGCTGCCAAATTCCGGCCTGGCGCGCCCGCTCCAGGATCGACACGCCGAGCACGCCCGGAAAGGCGTCGGGAAACAGGGTGAGGCAGGTTACGGTGAAGGGCATGGCGATAGATTATGGTGTGGAGTGCCTTAATACATCTTGCGCTAATCTGGCTCAAAATTATTCGCTGGACCAAATGCACGAAAAGCTCCAGATTCGTGATTCGTTCGCAATCGGGGGTCGGGATGAAGAGCGAAGCCAAAGCGCAAAATCCGAGCATCATCGACATTGATCCTCGAAAACTGTCCTGGATCGAAAATGAGACCAAACTTATCTTAATCTTGGCAAATCAGGGGCTTACTGCAGAACAAATAAAAAAAGTGCGATCGCTCCTGAAAGAAATGAGAGGACAAAACAAGTAATAAATGCTAACGTCATCGCCAGCGGTAAAGAACGGCCGTCTTTGCTGTTATTTTTCTTTTTCCAAAGTGTTGCGAAATAAGACCTGCGCGTGATTGCTTCGTCTGAGTCCGGGTCTACCTGATCAGTGAACGAACTCAGTTCCGGAAACTGCCTGATAAGGTCGGGGCACTTTCCTTCAAAGGCTATACGTCCAAAAAAAAGACAGAGCGCAGAGAGCATCAAAAACGCATAGAATGCTGCAAAAAAAATCGAAGCAACGCTTTCAGAATCGTCGTGGTTTATACTGGGTATTACGGGAGAGCTGGCCACAGCTATTGTTACGGCGGAATACGCCGCAATTGATTGTGAGCTAAGTATTCTTGATATGGACGACCACGTCATGATTGGCGAACAGCACGCTCGAAGCTTGTTATCAGATTGTGAGCAACCGCATCAGCCCACTGTCTCGCCTGAATAGCTCGATTGCGCTGCGCTCTTCTTGAAAACCCATACTCAGAGAGAAGACGCCTAAAAGCGCGCTCAAAACCGTCCTTGTCTACTATTTGGCGATGCGTATTTCGCACCACTATAGATACCGGATCATGAGCAATTATCGCCAGGCCCCTATTTATCTCTTGATTTATGCATTCACTCAAGTCTCGTCGAAATTCATCGCTTTCGAACGTCTCCATCGCTGCCACCCTAGTATAAGGTATTGATTTCGAAATAATGTCGATAATTGTTGTTTCAATATAATCATCAATACCGGACCCGATCGGACTCCAAATACGTCTTTTCTTTTGAGTGAATTCTTCAACGAAATCGTCGTCAGGCGTCAGCTCATAATTAATATCACAATAGAGACCCTCAACCTTGTATAACGGCATATCAACCCGTCTCCGCTCGCAACACTGTCCATATCATTAAATCTAACGTTCTTTGAAGTGCAAGACACAATTCCTCCGGCCGCCCTCACCCCTCGCCCATGGCGCCCTCCCACCAGCCGATCACGCTGTCGAGGCCCCAGGAGAGCAGGATGATGGTGGCCACCAGGGCGAGGACCTGAATGTAGGTGGTGAGCGTGCGCGGCGGCAGCAGGGTGGCGGCGACGACAGCGAGAGCGAGGATGGCCGCGGTGAGAGTGTTCAGTCCGGCACGAAGGGCGTCGAGATTGGCGCGCAGGAAGCTGCGACTGATCGGGTCCGACGCGCGCTCGAAATCTGGCGTGATCACGATGCCGGCCTCGCGTGCCGGGGCGAGTGCGGTCCAGTACTGCCAGAAAAACCAGCCAGCAGCCCCGAGCGCAACCAGTGCCAGCAGGCCGCGCAGGAGCAGCGGCCGGCTCATATGGTTGTTGGCGTAGACGATAACCACGATCCAGATGACCATGGAGAGCACAGCCGGCCACTGCGCCAGCACCCGCCGCGCGACCGAGAGGTCGAGCAGGACGAACTGGTTCATCGCCACCGCCGGCACCAGGATGAAGCCGATGGCCAGGGCGACGAGCGCGGTCGCCGACAGGCGCACCGGCGCCGGGCCAGGCAACGCGCCATAGACCGGCTCGATCATCCGCTTCTGGAACCGGCTGACGACCAGGGACAGGATCACGAAGACCAGGATGTTCAGCTCATTGACCACATAGTCGATGTCGATCGACAGGGGCCAGGGCGCGAACTCGAACACCGTGCCCCAGAACGCGCTTGTCCACTCCCGCCAGTGGCGGATCAGCGCCGCGAGCAGGCGGACGGTCTCGACCACCTCCTGCAGGGCGCCGATGATGGTTATCGCCAGCGGCAGCAGGAAGAATGAACTCCAGCGAAATCCGATGGCGCCGAGCACCTGCCGCGCGCGTGACATCCGGTTTCCCCCCACACAGAACTCAGACGCGCAAGCCTAACACGCTCAAGTCAGCCGGGGATACGGAAAAACCCGTGAATTATCGTGTCGCGATTACTTGGCGCGCAGGACGACCGGCAACCAGGTATAGCCCTTGACGAAGGCGCTCGGCGTGCGGCTCGGCTCGTCGAGCACCTCCACGTGGGAGAAGCGCGCCATCACCTCTTCCCAGAGGATGCGCAGCTGCATCTCGCCGAGGCGATTGCCGACGCAGCGGTGGATGCCGAAGCCGAAGGACAGGTGGCTGCGCACCGCCGGCCGCTCGATCCAGTAGTCGTCCGGCCTGTCCCAGTGGCGCGGGTCGCGATTGCCGGAGACATACCACATGGCGATCTGGTCGCCCGCGCGGATGGTCTGGCCGTGCATGTCCACGTCCACAAGGGCAGTGCGGCGCATGAAGGCGAGCGGGGTCTGCCAGCGGATCGTCTCTGACACCATCTGCGGGATGAGGCCCGGATTTGCCTTCAGTATGTCGTACTGTTCGGGAAACTTGCTGAGGGCATAGACCGAGCCCGTCATCGAATTGCGGGTTGTGTCATTGCCGCCGACAATCAGGAGGATGACGTTCCCGAGCAGCTCCATCGGCGTCATGTTGCGCGTCTTCTCACCATGGGCGAGCAGGCTCATCAGGTCATTGCCCGGCGGCGCTTTCTGGCGCGCGTTGAACAGGCCCTGGAAGCTGGTGAGGCAATCCAGCAATTCCTGGCGCCATTGTTCCTCGCCGCCCGGGCAGATGTCCGGGTTGTTCATGTTGGTGGAGACATCCGACCAGTGGGTGAGCTTGCGCCGGTCCTCGAACGGGAAGTCGAACAGGGTGGCGAGCATCATCGTGGTCAGTTCGATCGAGACGGTGTCGACCCAGTCGAAGGGCTCGCCGACGGGCAGGCTGTCGAGCAGGCCCCGGGTGCGTGAGCGGATCAGCGGCTCGTACGCCTTGAGCATGTTCGGCGCGACCGCCGGCTGGACCGTCTTGCGCTGCTCGGAATGGCGCGGCTCGTCCATCGCGATGAACATGGGCAGCTCGAAGTCGGAGATCGGATCGCCGAGCGTGATGCCGCCATGTTCCCAGGAGGAGGAGAAGCGCGTGTGGTCGGTATCGACCGCCATGATGTCGTCATAACGCGTGACCGACCAGTAGGGGCCGACAAAGCTGTCCGGGCACCAGTGCAGCGGCGCTTCCTCGCGCAGGCGTTCGAAGCGGTCCCAATAGGCATTGCGGCGCCACAGCTCCGGATCGGTCACATCTAGCGTTGCCAGGTCGAGCTCTGACGCCGGCGGAATCGGCGCGCCCCATTCCAGGTGGTTCGCGTGGAGTGGCTCGCGTTGCCTCGGTTCGGGGCGCTTCAGGGCGTTGTCGAGGCCGTGATGGGTGTCTGCCAAGGTCGTCTCCTCCGGTGCTGCGCTGACATGGCTGCGGCAATATCGCGACACGTTAACACAGGCTTCCCGGAAAAACCATGACGGAGGCGTCACTCTTTGGTGTAGCGGTCGCGCTCAGCCCGGGTGACGCTCACGCCTTGACCGCAGCAGCGCCGAACGGAGAGCCTCCGCGAGGCTCTTGCGCTCCTCCGCTGTCAGGAAGCGGCCGATCACCCAGGCGGTCGCCCCGTATTCGATACGCAGGTGACTGCGCTGGTCACCGGGCGCGTCCAGTTCGACCCGGGCAAAGGCGGAGGGCACATCCGCGCGGCGCTCGCGGCCCCGTCCGTCGCGATGGCAGAGCGAGAGCGTGTCCGCGGTCACCCGGACCCGGGTCTGCTGGCGCTGGTCGATCATGTGCCGGCGCAGCAGCCAGCCAAGCACCAGCATGTCGAGGCCGAAAAAGCCGAACACCGGCCAGGCCCCGATGGAGAGGAACAGGAGCCCCGAAAGGAAGCTGACGAGCCCCAGCCCGCCGACCACCCAGAGCAGCAGGCCGCGCGTCTGGGAGCGGTTGGGGCTGAGGACGGCGTCCATGTAGATGACTTCGTGGCTCATCAGCGCAGAGACTAGGGCGGCCGGTCCGGTCTGGCGAGGGGGAGGCGACATTTGTCGGCGGGCTTCCAAGCCGGCGCCTGGGCCGCTAAGCCCGCCGGCATGCCTGACCCGACACCCGCCAGGCCGAAACGGCCGAAACGCCGCGCCCCGCGCACCATGGCCCGGGCGAAGGCGGCGACGCTCTATGCGCGCCTCGCCGAGGACCGTCCAGAGCCGATGACGGAACTCAACCACACCAATCCCTTTACCCTTCTCGTGGCCGTCGCCCTGTCGGCCCAGGCGACCGATGTCGGTGTCAACAAGGCGACACACGCCCTGTTTGCCGTGGCCGACACGCCGGACGCGATGCTGGCGCTCGGGGAGGAGGGCGTCGCCGCCCACATCCGCACGATCGGCCTGTGGCGCAACAAGGCGAAGAACGTGATCGCGCTTAGCCGCCGGCTGGTGGAGGAGTTCGGCGGCAAGGTCCCGGCCAGCAGAGAGGCGCTGACCACCCTGCCCGGCGTCGGCCGCAAGACGGCGAATGTGGTCCTCAACGAGGCCTTTGGCGAGCCGACCATCGCCGTCGATACCCACATCTTCCGGGTCGCCAACCGCACCGGCCTTGCCCCCGGCAGGGACCCGGACGAGGTCGAGGCGGGGCTGGAACGGGTCACACCGGAGGGGTTCCGCAAGGGGGCCCACCACTGGCTGATCCTGCACGGGCGCTATGTCTGCAAGGCGCGCAAGCCCGAATGCTGGCGCTGCGTCATTGCGGACCTGTGCCGCTACACGCCCAAGACCGCGCCGCCAGACGCCTAGGGCCAGCACACGCGACGCCCGGTGAGGCGCGTGATGTGACGGGGCCGGAATGTCAGGACGGGACGGGCCGCGTCAGGACGTGTCGGCAATGGCGGGGGCGGGCAATGGTGCGCCAGGGACAGCTGTTGGGAACGCGATGGCCAGCGGGCGCACGCCAGACACAGCTGGCGTTTGCGGCGCGCATTCGGCCAGCGCGCGCGCCAGTCGCCGGCGCGCAGGGTCGAGCCCACGCTCCAGTGTGGCACACCAGTGGGGCTCTGGCAGCGGATACAGCTCCAGCCACACCCGACCGCAGCAGTCATAGCAAATCCAGCCAGAGCGTCCCTGGCGGAACGCCGCCTCGATCTCGCCGGCGACGCGGACAAGGCTGAGCACCAGAACCGGCCAGAACCGGACCGGCACGCGCGCAAACAGGGCAAGGACGTGGTCGAGCGTCATGGACCGGAGTTTGCGGCACGGGCCTGCCCGGTCGGACAGGGCCGCGCCAATCCAGCAGCCCCCGATACAGCCGCCGGCACCGCAGCCGGCGGCCATGGCTGGACAGGGCCGCTTGTGCGTGGTGCAGGGCTTGCCTGTCACGCCCGCAAGAACTGTATCCGGAGGAGCTTGACGTGGCTCTCAGTTACCGACCCGAGATTGATGGGCTGCGCGCGCTCGCGGTGCTTGCGGTGATCGGCTTTCATGCCGGGTCCGATGCACTGGGCGGCGGCTATGCCGGTGTTGATGTGTTCTTCGTGATCTCCGGCTACCTGATCACCTCGATCCTCGTGCGTGAACTGGACGCCGGATCGTATTCGCTGGGCCGGTTCTATGCCCGCCGGGCGCGGCGTATCCTGCCGGCATTGTTCCTCGTCTGCGCGGCCAGCGCGGTCGCGGCCTTCATCCTGATGTCGCCGCAACACCTGCGCGATTTCGGCGAGAGCCTCCTGGCGACGCTGGTCTTTGTCTCAAATGTGCATTTCTGGCGCGAGAGCGGCTATTTCGCCGAAGCCTCGGAGCTGAAGCCGCTGCTGCACACCTGGTCACTGGCAATCGAGGAGCAGTTCTACATTCTCTTCCCGCTGGCGCTTGCGGCAATCTGGCGGCTGTGGCGGCGCGGGCTGGTGGCGCTGGTGGCTGCGGCCTGGCTGGCGAGTTTCGCGGTGGCCGTCTGGGCAAGCCGCGCCGAGCCGGATGCCAATTTCTACCTATTGCCCGGACGGGTGTTCGAACTCGCCACAGGGGCCCTGGTCGCCTTGTTGCCGGCACTGCCGGTGCGGGGCGGCTGGTGGCGAAGCCTTGCGGCCGGGCTCGGTCTTGGCCTGATCGCCGTCTCGGTCACGGTGTTCGACGCCGACACGCCGTTTCCCGGACCGGCGACGCTGGTGCCGGTGATCGGCTCAGCTCTGGTGATCGCATTCGCGCGGGCTGGCGAGCCGGTGGGACGGGTGTTGTCGCTGCCAATCCTGGTGTGGATCGGCCTGCTCAGCTATTCCGCCTATCTGTGGCACTGGCCGTTATTCGTGTTCGCCAAGCTCTGGCATTTCCAGGGCGGGCCGGCGCCACACTATCCGCTGCTGATTGCGCTGACCTTCGGGCTGTCGTGGGTGAGCTGGCGGTTTGTCGAGACGCCGTTCCGGCGCCCCTCTGTAGTGCCGGCAAAGCTGGCCTGGCGCGCACTGGCGCCGCCGGCGGCGGCGTTCCTGCTGGTCGGCGTGGCGGCGACGGCGACCGGCGGCCTGGCGGTAATGCGCACCGGTCCCGGGGTCGCCGCCCTGGAGGCGAGCGCGACCTTCAGCCCGAAGCGCCAGACCTGCCACACGCGCGGGCGGGACTACCGCCCGCCGCAGGAGGCCTGCGCCTATTTTGGCAAGACACCCGGCTGGGCGGTATTCGGTGACAGTCACACCGTCGAGCTCGGCTATGCGCTCGCCCGGGCGCTGGAGCCACGCGGCGAGGCCGTGTCCCACCATTCCTACAGCAATTGCCCGCCCATGTCCGGGCGGAACGGGGCGCCGGTGGACTGCGCGCGCTGGACCGAGGAGACGCTGGACCACCTGGCCGGCACCCCCGCCATCCATACGGTGGTCGTGACCTATCGCATCCACAATTACCTGTGGGGCGACCATGCCGCCCATTACCCGACCTTGCCGGCGCGGTTCTCAGAGCGCCACCGCGAAGCGGTTTGGGCGGCCCATCTTGACGCGCTGGCGCGGCTGAAGGCGGCGGGCAAGCGGGTTGTGCTGCTGCGCCAGCCGCCGGAACTGCCCGCGCCGGTGAGCTATATGGTGCGCCGCGTGGCAGGCCCGGACGGAACGATCGACGGGGTGAGCCGGGACTGGTGGGAGGCGCGCCGGGACTGGGCGACGGACCGGCTCGGCGCGGTGCCGGAGGGGGTGACGGTGGTCGACCCGGCGCCGCTGTTCTGCGATGCGCGCACCTGCCGGGCGTCAGAGGGCGATACGTTCCTGTATTTCGACCAGAACCATCTCAGCCTGGCCGGCCAGGCGCGGGTCGCCGCGGCAATCCTGCAGGCGCTGGAGCAGGGCGGCCGACCCTAATCGGCGGCGGCCTTGGCGGCGCGTTTGCGCTCATGGGGGTCAAGGTGGACCTTGCGCAGGCGGATCGACTGAGGGGTGACCTCGACCAGCTCGTCATCCTGGATATAGGCGAGGGCGCGCTCCAGCGTGAGGCGCTTGGGCGTTGTCAGGCGCACGGCCTCATCGGTGCCCGACGCGCGCACATTGGTGAGCTTCTTGCCCTTCAGCACATTGACTTCGAGGTCGTTGCCGCGGGTGTGTTCGCCGATGATCATGCCCTCATAGACCTTCTCGCCGGCGCCGATCATCATCGGGCCGCGGTCTTCAAGGTTCCACAGGGCAAAGGCGACGCTCTCGCCCTGGCCGTTGGAAATCAGCACGCCGGTATGGCGGCCCTGGATGGTGCCCTTGTAGGGCTCATAGGCATGGAACAGGCGGTTCATGATGGCCGTGCCGCGGGTGTCGGTGAGCAGCTCGCCCTGATATCCGATGAGACCGCGCGAGGGCGCGTGGAAGACCAGCCGCGTACGCCCGCCGCCGGAGGGTTTCATCTCCAGCAGGTCAGCCTTGCGCTCCGACAGCTTCTGGACAACGGCGCCGGAATGCTCGTCATCGACATCAATCACGACCTCCTCGACCGGCTCCAGCTTCTGGCCGGCCTCGTCCTGCTGCATCACGACCTTGGGGCGCGAGACGCCAAGCTCGAAGCCCTCCCGGCGCATGGTCTCGATCACGACGGCGAGTTGCAGCTCGCCGCGGCCGGCGACCTCGAACGCATCTGCGTCAGCCGATCGCGTCACCTTCAGCGCGACATTGCCTTCCGCTTCCTTCAGCAGTCGGTCCCAGATCATCCGGCTGGTGACCTTGGATCCCTCAGTGCCGGCGAGCGGACTGTCATTGACCCGGAAGGTCATGGCGATGGTCGGCGGGTCGATCGGCTGGGCCGC
Source organism: uncultured Hyphomonadaceae bacterium (assembly GCA_964412785.1). Lineage (GTDB taxonomy): Bacteria > Pseudomonadota > Alphaproteobacteria > Caulobacterales > Hyphomonadaceae > UBA5336. The sequence continues at coordinate 81,248 of CAYPQD010000003.1, read as the reverse complement.
CAGAGCCTCGGTGACCTCGGGAGCGACAAGGGTGTCGGCGACGGTGGCCCGGGTGAGCCCGGTGACGGCGACGATGTCGCCCGCCGCGGCGTCCTCGATCGGCGTCTGCTCAAGCCCGCGGAAGGCGAGGACCTTGGAGATGCGGCCCTGCTCGACCAGGCTCCCGTCGCGGGCGAGCGCCTTGACGGTCTGGTTCGGCCTGACACTGCCGGAGGTGATGCGCCCGGTCAGCACGCGGCCGAGAAACGGGTCGGCGGAGATGGTGGTCGCCAGCATGCGGAAGGGGCCGTCCTCGACCGTCGGCTCCGGCACGTGCCTGATCACGAGATCGAACAGGGCCGCCATATCGCTGGCCGGCTCGGCATGGTCATTGGCCATCCAGCCCTGCTTGGCCGAGCCGTAGAGGATCGGGAAGTCGAGCTGCTCGTCGGCGGCGCCGAGATTGGCGAACAGGTCGAACACCTCGTTGATGACCTCGTCCGGGCGGCTCTCGGGCTTGTCGATCTTGTTGACCGCGACGATCGGGCGAAGGCCGACCTTGAGCGCCTTGGAGACGACGAACTTGGTCTGCGGCATCGGTCCCTCGGCGGCATCGACGAGCACGATCGCACCGTCCACCATGCCGAGAATGCGCTCCACCTCGCCGCCGAAATCGGCGTGTCCCGGCGTGTCGACGATGTTGATGCGGGTGTCCTTCCAGACCACCGAGGTGGTCTTGGCGAGAATGGTGATGCCGCGCTCCTTCTCCAGGTCGTTGGAGTCCATCATCCGCTCGGCCGTGGCCTGGTTGTCGCGGAACACGCCCGACTGTTTGAGGAGGCAGTCGACCAGGGTGGTCTTTCCGTGGTCGACGTGAGCGATGATGGCGATGTTACGCAGCGGCATGGGCAAGGGTGTCCGGGAAACTGTTGCGGCGCCGCATACAGCGGATTGGCGGCAAGGGATAGGGCGGGCCTGTCAGGCCAGCCGGCGAAAGAGGGCGTCGGCGAAGCAGGCGCCAAGGCCTGGACCCTGCAGGGGATAGAGGTAGGGCTCGATCAGTTCCAGCTCCATCAGGTAGAGTTCGCCAGCGGCGCCGCGCAGCATGTCGACGCGCGCATAGAGCGGGGGCGCGTCAAGGGCGGAGATGATGGCGCGGGCGGCCGCGAGGTCGCCGGGGGCGGGCGTGACCGGCTCCTCGCGGCCGCCATAGGCAGACTGGATGCGGTAGTCGCCGGGCCGCGGCCGCTTGACGAGGGCATGGGAGAGCGCGCCGTCAATCATCACGAAGCTGAGTTCGCCCTCGCGCTCGATCTCCGCCAGGAAGGGCTGGGCCATCATCGGGTGCGGCAGGGGCGGCACCGGGTCGCCGCGGCGCAGCCGGTGCTGGCCGAAGGCGCCGGCGCCGACCTGTCGCTTGAGGACGAGGTCGTCGGTGCGCAGGCTGTCGAAGGCCGCCGCGACAGCGTCCGGGCTCGCCGCGTCGAGCCAGAGTGTCGGGATCAGCCGGGCGCCACGCGCTTCAAGGTCGCGGAGATAGCGCTTGTGTATGTTCCAGCTGACAAGGTCCGGCGGGTTGAACAGGCGCGTCTGCCCGGCAATCCGCCCGAGCGCGCCGAGGAATTCCGCCTCGCGATCCCAATAGTCCCAGGTGGTGCCGATGACGGCCGCGTCAAAGCGCGTCCAGTCGGCTGCAGGGTCGTCCCAGGCGAGCGGACACAGTGTTATCCCGCGCTCGGCCAGGGGCGGGGCGAGGGCGGCGAGGGAGCGGTCATGCTCGATCGCATCGGGCCGCCGTCTCGGCGAACCGGGCAGGGTGACGGCGGAGGCGAGATAGGCGACCTGCATGACGTTTGCGCTCTACGTCAGGGCCGGCGTTGCGTCCATCGCCCCGGTCTGGCACTGCCAAGCCGAATGCCCAGCCTGCGGGCAGGAAAGGTGTGTCCCTTGAGCAGCCCAACCCATGACGTGGTCGGTCTCGGCAATGCGATCGTCGACGTGATCACCCCGGTCGGTGACGACTTCCTCAACCGCTGGGACATCCGCAAGGATGGCATGACCCTGATCGAGGAGGGCCGGGCCGACGCCCTGATTGATGCCGGTGCTGGCCTCAGCCTTGAAACCTCCGGCGGCTCGGGCGCCAACACGCTCACCGGGATTGCGAGCTTTGGCGGGCGCGCGGCCTTCATCGGAAAGGTCGCCGATGACCGGCTGGGGGCGGTGTTCCGCGAGCAGATCAGCGAGGCTGGCGTGCCGTTTGCGACGGCGCCGCTGACGGACGGGCCGGGCACGGCGCGCTCGATCATCTTCGTGACCCCGGATGGGGCGCGTAGCATGAACACCTATCTCGGCGCCTCGGTGCTGTTCTCGCCGGAAGATGTTGATGCCGAGACCGTGCGGGCCGGCGCCATCCTCTATCTGGAAGGCTATCTCTTCGACCGGGATGCCGCCAAGGCCGCCTTCATCCACGCGGCCGAGATTGCACGGGCGGCGGGCCGCAGAGTGGCGCTGACGCTGAGCGACAATTTCTGTGTCGACCGTCATCGCGACAGCTTTCGCCACCTGATCCGCGGGCATGTGGATGTGCTGTTCGCCAATGAGGCGGAGCTGCTCTCGCTTTACGAGACCGATGATTTTGCCGGCGCGCTGAGACAGCTGCAGGCAGACACGGCGCTGGCGGCGGTGACGCGCTCGGAAGTCGGCTCGGTGATCATTGGCGAGGGCGAGCCGATCCATCTCGGCATCGAGCCGGTGGACAAGGTTGTCGACACGACCGGGGCGGGCGACCAGTACGCCGCCGGTTTCCTGTTCGGCCTCGCCCGCGGCCTGCCTCTGGCGCTGTGCGGGCGGCTCGGCCATATCGCGGCGGCGGAGGTGATCGGCCATTACGGGCCGCGCCCGGAGACGTCCTACGCCGCGCTTGCGCAAGCCGCCGGCATCCTGGCCTGAGCGGCACGGCGCGGCGACGGGGACCGGCACCGGGGCTTGCGTTCTCGCACGGAAATTGCTTCGGCCTTCGCTGGCGGACCCGGAGCATTTCGACCATGGACGGAAACGGCCTCGATGACGCGCGAACGGCGCGAGCGACCGCTCCATTGCGCCTGCCTGATTTCATTATCGGCGGGGCGCCGAAATGCGGCACCACCTCGATCCACTTCATCCTCGACCAGCATCCCGCAATCGGCCTGCCAGACGGCGAGATCCACTTCTTCGATGCCGACGACCCGGTCACCCATCCCGATTTTGTCGGCGTGCGGTCAGGCCGAATCCGGTTTTTCGACCCGAATGATGCCTCCGGACGGTCTCTGGACTGGTACCGTCACCAGTTCGAGGCGTTCGCGGAAAAGCCGCTGATCGGCGAGGATTCAACGACCTATGTCTTCTCGCCCGTGGCGCCGCGGCGGATGGCGGCCCTGCTGCCCGAGGTCAAGCTCATCTTCATGCTGCGACACCCGGTGAAACGCGCCTACTCGCAATACTGGCATCTCTTGACCTCGGGACGCACGTCGCTGTCCTTCGAGCGGGCGCTGTCGCGGTTTCCGGGCATACTGATGGGCTCGACCTATACCCACAACCTTCTGCGCTATTTCGAGGCGTTTCCGGCCAGCCAGATCCGCGTCGTCCTGTTTGAGGACTTCATTGCCGACCAGCAGGGCACGATCGACGGGCTTTGCGATTTCCTCGGCGCGGAGCGGATGTCGCTTGAGACGGCGCGGACCTGGTTCAACCGGACCCTGTACCCGACCTCGCCGCGGGCCCAGCGCCTGCTCAACCTGATCGGGCGGCCTGTTGTCTCGACGCGCTATCGCACGCACATGCTCGAGCGGGCGGACTGGAGCGGCCTCGACTGGCTGCTGAACAAGCTGCATTATCGCTATTTCCGCAACATCAACCCGCTCTTTCTGAAGGCTGAGCGTCCGCCGGCGATGCGCGCCGACACCCGCGCCTACCTGGAGCGCCATCTCAGCGACCGCAATGCCGGGCTGTCGGACCTGCTGGGGCGCGACATCACCGCGGCCTGGGACGGCATCCGCTGTTAGGGCGTTTTCCGACCAAATTGACCCACTTGGCCGCTTGAGTTTTTCATCAGGGCCAGGAGCGTGGTGTCCGGCGATGCGGGCATAAGCCTGCCCCGATGGCCGAGGCGCCCGCGGCGGAGCAGGACCCCCCGGAAATGGCGCAGCCAACCTCGGTGATTGCGGCCGATATCGACCGCAGGGGGGACAACCCCGACGGGCCCGCCCCGGACGCACCGTCCTCGGTTGCCTGACCTGATGCGACTGGTATAAGTCCGCCGGGTTTTCACCACAGTGACCAGCGGCAGCGGCTGGCCGGTCCAGCATTGCCGAGCGAGGCCTTCTCCCATGAACATTCACGAATATCAGGCGAAAACGGTCCTGAAATCCTATGGCGCGCCGGTGGCCGGCGGATATCCGGTGTTCACGCTCGACGATGCCGCCGAGGCCATGGCACGGCTTCCCGGGCCGCTCTGGGTGGTGAAGTCGCAGATCCATGCGGGCGGGCGCGGCAAGGGCCGCTTCAGGGAACCTGAAGCGGGCGAGAAGGGCGGCGTGCGCCTTGCCTTCTCGCCGGACGAGGTGTTCGAGCATGCCCGGGCGATGCTCGGCCACACCCTGGTGACGGCGCAGACCGGCCCCGCGGGCAAGCAGGTCAACCGGCTCTACATCGAGGACGGGGCCGACATCGAGACCGAACTGTACCTGTCGCTTCTGGTCGACCGGACTTCGGGCGGGCTTGCCTTCGTTGCCTCCACCGAGGGCGGCATGGACATCGAGGAGGTGGCCCATGACACGCCTGAGCGGATCCACACGATCCAGATCGACCCGGTCTCGGGCATCACAGAGGCGGACAGCGCACGGCTGTGCGATGCGCTGGCGCTGCAGGGCGCCGCGCGCGAGGACGGGATGCGCCTGTTCCCGATCCTCTACCGGGCCTTCACCGAGAAGGACATGGCGATGCTGGAGATCAACCCGCTGATCGTCATGAAGGACGGGCATCTGCGCGTGCTCGACGCTAAAGTCTCCTTCGATGGCAACGCCCTGTTCCGCCACCCGGACATCCAGGCGCTGCGCGACGAGACCGAGGAAGATGCCAAGGAAATCGAGGCGAGCGCGTGGGACCTCGCCTATATCGCGCTCGACGGCAATATCGGCTGCATGGTCAATGGCGCGGGCCTTGCCATGGCGACGATGGACATCATCAAGCTCTATGGCGCCGAGCCGGCCAATTTCTGCGATGTCGGCGGCGGCGCGAGTGCGGAGAAGGTGGCGGCCGCGTTCAAGATCATCATGAAGGACCCGAAGGTCGAGGGGATCCTCGTCAACATCTTCGGCGGCATCATGAAGTGCGATGTCATTGCCGAGGGCGTGCTCGCCGCCGTGCGCGAGACCAATCTGGCGGTGCCGCTGGTCGTGCGTCTTGAAGGCACGAATGTCGAAGCCGGCAAGAAGATTATCGCCGAAAGCGGCCTGAACGTGATCCCGGCCGACGACCTCGATGACGCCGCGCAGAAGATTGTTGCGGCGGTGAAGGGCTAGGCCTGCGGCACAGCCGGGGAGCGAGCCGATGAGGCAGCACTTTCCAGCGGCGCTCGCCGCCCTTGCCCTCGGCGCCTGTGGCGGGCCGGGAAGGGCAGACGGTGCCGTCCGGCAGGTGCAGACCCTTGAACTGCCCTTGGCCGCGCCCGATGGTTCGCAGCCTCTGGTGGCCGATTTCATCGAGGTCTGCTCGGCGGCGATGGACGACACGGTGAAGGGCGCTGCGGCGCTGTCCCGCCGTGCGGGCTGGTCAGTCAGCCGGAGCGAGGCTGCGGGGATGGCGATCGCCGGCGTCCTGGTGGCCGAGCACGAGGCCACCGGTGCGCAGTTGCAGATCATTCCGGGCGACTATCCCCATCTGGCGGTCGTGAGCTGCCAGATGAACGCATTCCCGCGCAGTGGCGGCCCTGAACCGGCCGACCTGTCATTGGAGGCCTTCGCGGCGCTTGACGGCTTCCTGGGCGGGGTGCGCACGGTGGCCATGCCGGGGGAGGAGGGAATGACGGTTGCGCGCTATAGCGGCGTCGCGGCGAATGGCGACATCATCCTGCTTGGCGGCAACCTGACAGGCAGTCTGGACATGCTTTTCATGGGCCGGTCCAGCGAACGCATTCCCGAGACCCCAGACGACACATAACAGGAACGACACCATGTCCATACTCGTCAACAAGACCACCCGGGTCATCACCCAGGGGATGACCGGAGCCACCGGCAGCTTCCACACCGAACAGGCGATCGCCTATGGCACCCAGATGGTCGCCGGCGTCACGCCCGGGAAGGGTGGCACCGATTGGGAGGGTACGCTGCCGGACGGCATGCGGGTCACACGGCCGATGTTCAACACGGTGGCCGAGGCAAGGGCTGCGACCGGCGCGGATGCCAGCGTGATCTACGTGCCGCCGAAATTCTGCGCGGCCGCGATCGAGGAAGCCATCGACGCGGAGATCCCGCTGATCGTGACGATCACCGAGGGTGTGCCGGTGCTCGACATGGTGCGGGTCAAGGCGAAGCTGGCGCGGTCGAACTCGCGCCTGATCGGACCGAACTGCCCGGGCGTGCTGACCCCCGACCAGTGCAAGATCGGCATCATGCCGGGCAAGATCTTCCAGAAGGGCCATGTCGGTATTGTCTCGCGCTCCGGCACACTGACCTATGAGGCGGTGTTCCAGACCTCACAGGCGGGGCTCGGCCAGTCGACGGCGGTCGGCATTGGTGGCGACCCGGTCAAGGGGACGGAATTCATCGACATGCTGGCAATGTTCCTTGCCGATGACGAGACCCAGTCGATCATCATGATCGGCGAGATCGGCGGCTCGGCCGAGGAAGACGCGGCGCAGTTCATCCGGGACGAGGCGGCGAAGGGACGCCGCAAGCCGATGGTCGGCTTCATCGCCGGGCGCACCGCCCCTCCCGGACGCACCATGGGCCATGCCGGCGCCATCGTGTCCGGGGGCCAGGGAGGTGCGGAGGACAAGATCGCCGCGATGGAAGCGGCCGGCATCCGCGTCAGTCCAAGCCCTGCCCGCCTGGGCCAGACCATGGTAGAGGTTCTCAGGGGATAGGGGGCGCTTACATTGCCCCCTTCCCCTGACCGGGCAGACATGCTCCGGGCTGGCGACAGACGAGACAGGCGAGACAAACGGGCGCGGACCGGCGGGCGAGACGCCGGCCCTGTCCCGCGAAAGGCAGGCAGACGATGGCAGATGATGGCAGCGCAGTGATCCCCGGCCGGGGCGAGCGGAACCAGGCAATGCTGGACACCGCCTTTCTCTATGGCGCCAATGCGGCGTGGATCGAGCGGATGCAGGCCGCCCATGCGCGCGACCCGGGCTCTGTGCCGGCGACCTGGCGGCGCTTCTTCGAGGAGCTCAGTGACACTGCGGAAGCGGCCGCGCGCAATGTGGATGGCGCAAGCTGGGCGCGGGCCGACTGGCCGAAGCCGGGCGAGGCGGTCGCCGCGTTCGACGGCAATTGGGGTGCGCTCGAGGGGTCGCTGGCGGACACGCTGAAGGCGCGCGCGCCGGACGCCTCGGCAGAGGACATTTCGCAGTCGGTGAAGGATTCGATCAGGGCGCTGATGATGATCCGGGCCTACCGGGTGCGCGGCCACTTCGCCGCCGATCTCGACCCGCTGGGGCTCAATGACCAGGGCGCGCAGCCAGAGCTTGACCCGGAGACCTATGGCTTCGGGCCGGGCGACCTGGACCGGCCGATCTTCATCGATCACGTCCTCGGCCTGGAATATGCCAGCGTGCGCGAGATGCTGGACATCCTCAAGCGGACCTATTGCTCGACCATCGGCATCGAGTTCATGCACATCTCCGACCCGCGGGAAAAGCAGTGGGTCCAGCAGCGGATCGAGGGCCCGGACAAGGGCGTTGCCTTCACGGTGGAGGGCAAGAAGGCGATCCTGCGCAAGCTGATCGAGGCCGAGGCATTCGAGCGCTTCCTGCACAAGCGCTATCCCGGAACCAAGCGGTTCGGGCTCGATGGCGGCGAGGCGGTGGTGCCGGGGCTGGAGCAGATCATCAAGCGCGGCGGCGCCCTCGGCGTGAAGGAGATCGTTGTCGGCATGGCCCACCGGGGCCGGCTCAACATGCTGGCAGCCGTGATGGGCAAGAAATACGAGCGCATCTTCCACGAGTTCATGGGCGGCTCTACCCAGGGCGCGATGGATTTCGGCTCCGGCGACGTGAAGTACCATCTCGGCGCCTCGTCCGACCGGGAGTTTGACGGAAACCGGGTGCACCTGTCGATGAATGCCAACCCCTCGCACCTGGAGGCGGTCGACCCTGTGGTGCTGGGCAAGGCGCGCTCGAAACAGGCACTGAAGGCGCGCGACACCGGCCAGCTCGACCGCTCGGCGGTGCTGCCACTGCTGCTGCACGGCGACGCCGCATTCGCGGGCCAGGGTGTCGTGGCCGAATGCTTCGCCCTGTCGGGGCTCGCTGGCTACCGCACAGGCGGGACGATCCATATTATCGTCAACAATCAGATCGGCTTCACGACAAGCCCGATGTACTCGCGCTCCTCGCCCTATCCGTCCGATGTCGCGCTGATGGTCCAGGCGCCGATCTTTCACGTCAATGGCGATGATCCCGAAGCGGTCACCTATGCGGCCAAGGTTGCAACGGAGTACCGCCAGAAATTCGGCAAGGACGTGGTGATCGACATGTTCTGCTATCGCCGGTTCGGCCACAATGAAGGCGACGAGCCGATGTTCACCCAGCCGATCATGTACAAGGTAATCCGGGAGCACCCGCTTACCCGCGACATCTATGCCCGCCGCCTGATCGAGGAGGGCACGATCACGCAGGACTGGTTCGATGAACAGATCGAGCAGTTCGAGCGCCTGCTCAACAAGGCATTCGAGGACGCCAAGACGCTGGACATCAAGGAACCGGACTGGCTGGACGGGGAATGGAAAGGCCTGCGCCTGCCCGATGATGACGACCGGCGCGGCCTCACCGGCGTGTCCGCGGAGCGGCTGCGCAGGCTCGGAAAGAGCCTGACAACGCTTCCGGACACGGTGCGTGTGCACAAGACATTGCAGCGGGTGATCGACGGGCGCGCCCGGGCGATCGAGACCGGCAACGGTATCGATTGGGCGACGGCCGAACACCTCGCCTTTGCCTGCCTGCTCGACGAGGGCTATCCGGTGCGCCTGTCTGGCCAGGACAGTGCGCGGGGCACCTTCTCCCAACGCCACAGCCATGTCGTCGACCAGGAGACGGGGGAGCGGTACACGCCGCTGAACAGGCTCGGGCCGGACCAGGCGCCGTATGAGGTGATCGACTCGCTGCTTTCGGAAGAGGCCGTGCTTGGCTATGAGTATGGGTATTCGCTCGCCGATCCGAAGACCCTCGTGCTCTGGGAGGCACAGTTCGGCGACTTCGCGAACGGCGCGCAGGTCTTCTTCGACCAGTTCATTTCCTCGGCCGAGCGCAAATGGCTGCGGATGTCCGGCCTCGTATGCCTGCTGCCACATGGCTATGAGGGGCAGGGACCGGAGCACTCCTCGGCACGCCTGGAGCGCTTCCTGCAGATGTGCGCGGAGGACAACATGCAGGTCGCGAACCTGACAACGCCGGCCAACTATTTCCATGCGCTGCGACGCCAGGTGCACCGGCCCTTCCGCAAGCCGCTGATCATCATGACGCCGAAATCGCTGCTGCGGCACAAGCTGGCGGTCTCCACTCTCGATGATCTTGGACCAGAGAGCAGCTTCCACCGGGTGCTGTGGGACGACGCGGAGACGCCGGGGCGTGCCGGCGAGGTTGCCCTCATTGCGGATGACCGGATCCGCCGCGTCGTTCTGTGCTCCGGCAAGGTCTATTACGACCTGTTCGAGGCGCGCGAAGAGCGCGGCGTCAACGATATCTATCTTCTTCGGGTCGAGCAGTTCTATCCGGTGCCGCGCAAGTCGATCATGCAGGAGCTGAAACGTTTCCCGCAGGCCGAACTGGTCTGGTGCCAGGAAGAGCCGCGCAATATGGGCGGCTGGGCCTTCATGCGCGACGAGATCGAATGGTGCGCCACCAAGTGCGGGCTCCAGGCGCCGCGGCCGAAATATGCGGGCCGGGCACCTTCTGCGGCAACCGCAACCGGCCTGATGGCCAAGCATATCGCAGAACGCGACGCCCTGATTGATGCGGCGCTGGGTGAATTGCCTGTCGACGACAACATTGTGGCGGCCAGTTAGGCCGCCGCCCCTCCCACGGAACGAGAAGCAAACGACATGTCTGACATCATCGTACCCGCACTCGGCGAAAGCGTAACCGAGGCGACCGTTGGCCAGTGGCTGAAATCGGTCGGCGACGCCGTCTCCAAGGACGAGGTCCTGGTCGAGCTGGAGACCGACAAGGTGTCGGTCGAGGTGTCTTCGCCACTAGATGGCGTGCTGTCCGAAATTGCAGTCACGGCAGGCGGCACGGTGGAGATCGGCGCCCTGCTGGGCCGGGTCGGCGAAGGCATGGGCGCGGCGGCGTCGAGCGGGAATGGATCGGCGGCGCAGGCGGGCGCTTCATCGGGCACCGCGACCGTTGGCGGGGGCGTGGACGTAACCGTGCCTGACATGGGCGAGAGCGTCAGCGAGGGCACCATCGGCCGGCTGGCCAAGCAGCCGGGTGACAGGGTGTCCAAGGACGAGACCCTGGCCGAGATCGAGACCGACAAGGTGGCCCTGGAAGTGCCCGCGCCCGCCGATGGCGTGCTCGCGGAATGGCTGGTGTCTGAGGGCGACAGCGTTGCCCCGGGTTCGGTGATCGCGCGAATCGAGGCGGGCGGCAGCGCTGCGGCGGTGTCGCAGGCGCCGGAACCGAGAGAGACCATCCCGGCGCAGGGCGATTCGGGCGGAGCGCGCCCGGTCTCGCCGTCGGTGCGCCGCATCACCACCGAGGCCGGGGCCGACCCGCAGTCGATCCATGGCACGGGCCGCGGCGACCGCGTGACCAAGGCCGACGCGCTGGCCTATGTCGAGCGGGCAACGCCGGACCGGGCGGCCACGCCGGCGCGGGCGCGCGATCTCGGGCCGAGGGAAGAGCGCGTGCGCATGACCCGGCTGCGCCAGACGATTGCCCGGCGTCTCAAGGAGGCGCAGGACACCGCCGCCATGCTGACCACGTTCAACGACGTTGACATGAGCGCGGTCATGGACCTCAGGAGCCGGTACAAGGACGCCTTTGCCGAACGCCACGGCGTGAAGCTCGGCTTCATGGGCTTCTTCGTGAAGGCCTGCGTGGCGGCACTGCAGGAGATCCCGGCGGTGAATGCGGAGATCGACGGCACCGACATCATCTACAAGAATTACTATGATCTCGGCATCGCGGTCGGCACCGACCGTGGGCTGGTGGTGCCGGTGGTTCGCGACTGCGACATGAAGTCGATTGCCGAAGTGGAGGGTGGTATTGCCGCACTCGGCAAGAAGGCGCGTGACGGCGACCTGTCATTGGATGACCTTCAGGGCGGCACATTCACGATCACCAATGGCGGGGTCTATGGCTCGCTGATGTCGACACCGATCCTCAACCCGCCGCAATCGGGCGTGCTCGGCATGCACCGGATCGAGCAGCGGCCGGTCGCCATCCGCGGCGAGGTGAAGATCCGGCCGATGATGTACCTCGCGCTCAGCTATGACCACCGGATCGTCGACGGCAAGGAGGCCGTGACCTTCCTGGTGCGCGTCAAGGAGGCGCTGGAAGACCCGGAGCGGATGCTGCTGAACGTCTGACGCGGCCCGGCAAACAGGCCCCGCGCATTCATCGCCCCGCAAGGCGGGCTGGTGTAGTGTACCTTTATGCTGCGTCCGCTGATCGCCCTGCTGATTACCTGTTTCGCGATCGCTTTCGCGTTCGCGGCGATGGCGGCGGTGCGCTGGCCGACGCTGATGATGGCGGCGAACGCGCTCACTGCATCGGACAGCATGGGCACCCTAACCGGGATCAGCTGGCGGGAACTGGGCGTTGTCTACGGCCTGCCCTACTTCCTGTCGGCCGTGTGCTTCTATGCCGCAGCGATGAAGGTGGCGGTCCGCCGGGGCGGTGGCGTGGCGTGGTACCTGATGGCGTGCGTTGCCGGCTTCCCGAGCGCCTATCTGGTCGATTTCGAGCCGGGCTGGTGGCGCGACCCGAGTGCGGCCGAAGGTGCCGTGGCCGGGGCGGGCCTGGCGGCGCTGATGCTTCTGGCGGCGGTGTGGGAGCTGCGTCGCCGGCCGCCGCAGCGCCGCGCACCCCTGCTGCTGACCCAGCCGCTACGGCCGGAGGCGCCGCCGCCCCCGGTGCGGGCGCCCGACCCGATGCCGGCGCCGAAACACCGCGAATGGCGGCCGGTGCCGCCCGCGATCGCCCGCCAGCGCGCCCATTTCCGGACTGTGGGACGCAAGATGAAGCCGCCTTTCAGAAATGCCGGGGAGGATTAATCCTTGCGAAAAGCCGGGGAAAGCGCTGGATAGGGGCCGGAGGGTTCGCGTATGACCTTCAGGCAGCTTGTTGGCTTCGCCTTGTTCCTGCTGGGCGCCTGGATGACGTGGCAGGCATGCCAGTCGGTTTTCCTGTATGCAGCACGCGGGCCGGGGCTGGCCGAGACCCTGCAGGACCCTGCCTTTGCCATCCCGCTCGCGCGCGGGGCCATGGCGGTGATCGGCGGCGGTCTCGCCCTGCTGAACTGGCCCGGCGGCGCGCTGTTCGCCGCCCTGTCGACGCTGGCGGCCGGCGCTCTGGCCGGGGCAATACTGGCCTCCGGTGGCGACAGAACTCTCTGGATGCCGAACGCACTCTATCTTGGTGGCGTCGCGCTCCTGTTCCTGGTGCTGGCGTTCAGCCGACGCGAGAACGCTTAGGACGGTTTCCGGCCTAGCCCATAAGGCGCATTGATTTTGCGGCGGCGCCCAATAGCCTCACGCCAGTTTCGAAATCCCTCCAGCCCACAGGCGAGCTCTCCATGTCTGAACCCTATGACGTCGTCATCATCGGCGCCGGCCCCGGCGGTTACAATTGCGCGATCCGGTGCGGCCAGCTCGGCCTCAGGGTCGCTTGTATCGAGAAGCGCGCGACGCTCGGAGGCACCTGCCTCAATGTCGGCTGCATCCCGTCCAAGGCGCTGCTGCACGCCTCAGACCTGTACAACACAGCCCGGCGCGACTTCGCAGCGCTTGGCATCAAGGTCGGCAAGCTGGAACTCGACCTCGCCACCATGATGGCGCAGAAGGACGATGCGGTGGACGGGCTCACCAAGGGGGTCGAGTACCTGCTGCGCAAGAACACGGCGGAACGCATTGACGGCACCGGGCGGATCATGGGTCCGGGCCGCGTCGCGGTGACCGGGGTGGACGGCGCCACCCGAACGCTGGAGACGCGGCACATCGTCATCGCAACGGGGTCGGAGCCCGCGAGCCTGCCCGGCGTCGAGATCGACGAGGAACGGATCGTCACCAACACAGGCGCGATCGCCCTGAAGGAGGTGCCCAAGCGGCTGATCCTGATCGGCGCAGGCGTGATCGGGCTGGAACTCGGCTCGGTATGGTCACGCCTCGGCGCGCAGGTGGATGTGGTGGAATATCTCGACCGCTGCCTGCCCGGCGCCGATGCGGAGATCGCGAAGGCGGCGCAGAAGGTGTTCGAGGCGCAAGGCCTCACCTTCCATCTCGGCCAGAAGGTGACCGGGGTCGAGAAACTGAAGACCAAGCTGAAGCTGACCATGGAGCCGGCAAAGGGCGGCGCCGCCGAAACGATGGACGCCGACGTGGTGATCGTTGCCGTTGGCCGCCGGCCTTACACCGAGGGACTGGGCCTGGAGACTGTCGGCGGCAGGACCGACCGGCGCGGCGTGATCGAGGTCATCGACGGGCACTTCCGGGTCGCCGATGGCGTCTGGGCGATCGGTGACTGCATTCACGGGCCGATGCTCGCCCACAAGGCGGAGGATGACGGGGTCGCCGTTGCCGAACTGATCGCCGGCAAGGCGGGCCATGTCGACTACAATCTCGTGCCGAGCGTCGTCTACACCAACCCGGAAATCGCCTGGGTCGGCCAGACCGAGGCGCAACTCAAGGATGCCGGGATCGCCTATTCCAAGGGCAAATTCCCCTTCCAGGCCAATTCGCGCGCGCGCACCAATCACGAGACAGACGGCTTTGTGAAGATCCTTGCGGAGACGGGCACGGACCGCATTCTCGGCGCGCACATGATCGGCGTCGGCGTCGGCGAGATGATCGGCGAGATCTGCGTTGCCATGGAGTTCGGCGCCGCCTCTGAGGACATAGCCCGCACCAGCCACGCCCATCCCACACTGTCTGAAGCAATCCGCCAGGCTGCCATGGGCGTTGAAGGTTGGGCCATGCAGATGTGAGGCAGGCGCTCCTCTTGGCGCCGCGCGCCGCCGTCAGGCCTTGCGGGCAGCGTGCAGCCCATCAAGCTGTTCGAAGACGAGCGGCCAGTGGCTGTAGAGGAGGAACTGGCCGACGCCGTCGACGAGCCGGAGCACGTCCGGCCCGAACCGTTCGAGATAAGGCTCGAAATAGCCGCTGTTGCAGAGCCGGTCGGCCCTGCCTGACAGGATCTTCAGTGGCACATTGAGCCGGCGCGCCTCGTGCGCCCAGTCGCTCAGCACAAGCGGGCAGTCGGCGCAGAAGCCGCGCCCGTCCTGGGCGACGGTGTGGCGCAGGCCCTCGACAATGGTGGCGAGCACGTCGGGCCGGCGCAGAGCGCGCATGTCTTCCGGGCAGGCCTTGTGGAGGGCATAGAGGAACTGGTCTTCGCGCCCGGCATCAATCAGGCCAATGGCCGCGCGCACGAGAAAGGACAGGGCCCGTCGGGACACCTGGGTGGTGCGCGCGATCACCCGCTGGCGCTGCGGCAGGTCGCGCAGGAAATCCGCGCGCCAGTGCGGCGCATGGCTGACAAACAGGACGCCTTCGGTGCGCTGCGGGAAGGCAAGGGCGAAGCGCTGGGCGTAGATCGTGCCGGCCTGGTGACCGAGCAGGAGCGCGCGGTCGATGCCGAGGTGGTCCAGCAGGTCGCGAAAGGCGAGGCAGGTGGCATCGACAAGGGCGAGGTCCTGCACGTCGGGATTGAAATCCGACCCGCCGAAGCCTGGCCGCGATGGTGCGACGAGCCGCCAGCCCCGAGCGGCGGCCGATTCGGTGGCCGCGTCAGTGAGGAAGGGCCCGTAGAGCATGTTGTGGAAGAACAGGACGGGCCGCCCGCCGGGCTCACCCTCGTCGAGGAAAGCGAGCCGGCGGCCGCTCGACAGGGTCAGGGAGCATTCCCTGCGGCAGGCCGAACGGGTAAGCAGGCGGGCCTTGCGCCGGGCGATGATGTTGGCGGCCGACTGGTTGGCGGCAAAGCCGCAGACAAGGCGGACGAGGTCCGGCACGCCGCGTACACCCGATTTTGCGAGCGCCGACTTGATCTGGCTGCGCACGGTATTGATGGAAGAGCCACGTTCGCGAGCAATGTCGCCCGGGCTGAGGCCACGCGCGAGCGCCAGCGCGATCCGTGCCTCGGCGTCGCTGAGGCAGAAGGCGCCGGCAATCGTGCTTGCGGTGTCGGCATCGAAGGTGAGATCGACGGTGCTGACAATGAGGCGCGTGTCCTCGCCGGCGTCATCATCTCCGCGGTCGATCAGCGTGACAAAAAGGCAGGCGGGCGTGTGCGCGACACCGACCGGGCTTGTCACGAACAGATAGGGCGCCGGAGCGAGGAGCCTGCGGCCTCGCGCCCAGCCGAGAATGCGGGCAACTGCCGTCTCGTCGGGCAGGATGGCTGAGAGAGATTGCGGCGCCGTGTTCCCGCAGGCCGTGCGCATCTCTGCATTGGCGGCAAGGACCCGGCCGGCATGGTCCATGACCAGGCCCGCCCCGGGAAGGCTGTCGGCAAGCCCCTGCGCGTCGCGCATGTCGCCCTGGCTGCGGCCGAGCCGGCGCAGGATGGCATGGGCGCGGTCAAAATGGGCGTGGATATGACCAAGCTCGGAGAGCACGTCCTCGCGGGCGGTCACCTGCGCATCAATCACGCGGTCGGCATAGGTTTCCCAGGCCGCGATCAGCGCGTCATAGCCTGAAGGCTCAAGCGCCACGCCATAGGAATGCTCCACAAGAGCATTCGAAATCCGTTCGAGGTCGTCCATGCGGGCCGCCACATTTCCGTTGACCTCTGGGTGGCGCAAACGCACCAGGCTGGCAAGGCTGCCGCCTGCGAGCGGGCACTAGCACGCCATGGCGACTGTGCTAGCCTAAAACCTGGCATGATCGATCATCCGGCTGCCGGCTGGCGCATCCGCGCCTATGAGCCTGAAGACGCGCTCTGCTGTGTCCGCGTGTTCGATCGCTGTTTCAGGACTTTCGCATGGCGCGGAGCCCGCACGCCTCATGTCGACCCCCTGCTGAGCGCGCTGGAAGAGACCCTTGCCTGGGTTGCGGAAGAGCCGCGCGCGGGCATTGTCGGTTTTCTGACCCTGTTCCCGGAACAGCGCCATGTGGAGCACCTGTTCGTCGAGGCGGACTGGCGGCTTTGCGGGATCGGGCGCGGACTTCTGGACACGGCGCGCCATGCGGCGCACGGTGCTTTGACGCTGACCGTGGACGCGCACAACCGCCCGGCGCGCCAGGCCTACGCAGCCCTCGGCTGGTCGACGGTTGCCATGGGTGGCGACGGCGCCGGTGCCTGGCTCCGGCTGGTCTCGCCCTGACGCGCCGGGCGGCGATCGCCGGTGCTGCGGCATGGGTCGCGCAACGGACCGGCTGACAGCCCGGTCCGTCCTATTCGGCCGCGTCCATCAGGCCGCGCATCCGGTCAATCCAGGCGAGCCAGGCTTTCCTGCCGTCCTCGGTGAGGTGGACCCGGGTCTGCGGCCGGCGGCCGACAAAGCGCTTCTCGATCTCGACATAGCCGGCATCTTCCAGCTTGCGCAGATGGGTGGAGAGATTGCCGTCGGTCGCGCCGACCCGCTCCTTGAGTTCGTTGAACAGGGCCGGGCTGGTGGCCGAGAGGTACGCGATGACACCGAGCCTCAGGCGGCCGTGAATGACGTCGTCGATCGCAGAATGGTCGAAGGGGTTCGCGCTCATGCCCGGCCCTGTCACACAACGGACTTCGGTTCATCGCGCAGCGCGATGACCCCCGGAATGACAAAGGCGAGGAAGACACCCGCCGCTGCGGCCAGATGGGCTTCGGCGCGTCCGGCCAGGAGCAGGGTGATAAAGGCTGTGACCAGGCACACGCCCGTGGTCCACCAGGGCAGGGCGGAGCGGAAAAGCACGCCCGACACCGATGCCGCGACCGCCAGAAGCAGGAAGGCGACGGCAGAGATGGTGGCAAAGAGGGTGGGCGGCAGGAGCCCGGACGACACGCCGAGTGTGATCGCGGTCATGTACGTGACGATCGCGGCAATGACGACATACCAGACAACGCTCTCCGCCCGGTTGCCCGGCGCCGCCCTGCCCGGCTTGTCGCGCAGGGTCAGGCCAATGGCACCCGACCCAATGGCGCCGATCGCCATGGTCGCAAACCAGAGCAGGCCGATCTGGCCGCCCTTGAGGCCGACATGGCCGACAATGGCGGCCCAGTGGACCAGGAGGGCGAGAGTCATCAGGGCGGCCCACCAAAGGGAAAAGCGGCCCGACAGGGTGGGCGAGGTCGCACCGGCCTCGGCCAGCGCGCGGACATAGGCAAGATCGTCATGGGCGGTTCGGGTCGTCATGCGGGTCTTGGCTCCTTGTTGCAGGACGGCGGCACCAATTACTTTGAAATGTAAAGCTAAATGCCGGGGCCTGTTCCGTCAAGACCTCCAGGGCCAGGAACGGCCGGAAAATGCGAATGACGGGCCTTGGCGAAAGGGAGTCTCAGTAACAAATGCACTATCAGCAGCATCTGGCCCAGCCCGGGCCGCAGACGACGGCGGAGCCGCCGCCACAGACCGGGAGGATGCCCGCCATGGGCCTGATCGCGAATCTCAGGAATGACTGGAAGACTGTAACCGGCTTGCGCCGGACCCTGAAATGGTTGGACGGCGTGGAAGCCGGCAGCGACACCCTCGTGCCCGACGATTTCGAGCGCGCGGTCGACAAGCACCGCGCCAATGTTGCCTTCCGCTTTGAAGGCACGATTGTCACCTATGGCGAGCTGGAGGCGCGCGCCAACCGGTTCGCTCACTGGGCCCGGGCGCAGGGCCTGAAACCGGGCGACGTGGTGGCCGTGTTCATGGAAAACCGCCCCGATTACGTGGCCGCCTGGATTGGCCTGTCCAAGGTCGGGGTTGCGAGCGCCCTGATCAACGTCAACCTGATGGACCGCCAGCTGGCCCATTGCATCAACATCGCCGATGTGAAGGTCATCATCACTGGCGAGGAGCAGGACGAGGCGATTGCCTCTGCAGACGGCCTGCTTGAGGGCAACCCCCCGGTCTGGACCCTCGGTGGCACCGTGACCAACGCGGTCCGCGACCTGGAGGCTGCGCTGGCGGCGGTGCCGGATACGCGGCCTGACCGGTCCGCGCGCGAGGGCATGAAGGCGGGCGAGCTGTGCCTTTACGTTTATACCTCCGGGACCACCGGCCTGCCCAAGGCCGCGCGCCTGACCCATTCGCGGACGCGGGGCATGATGCGCACCTTCATTGCGGCCACCGGCGTTTGCGAACGCGACCGCACCTACGTCACGTTGCCGCTCTACCATAGCACCGGCGGTATCTGCGGCATCGGCATCGCGTTGATGACGGGCGGGTCGGTCATCCTGCGGCGGAAATTCTCAGCAAGCCAGTTCTGGGACGAGGCGAGCGAGCAGGGCGCGACCGCCATCGTTTATATCGGAGAGCTATGCCGCTACCTGCTCAACCAGCCGCCGAACCCCAAGGAGCGCGCGCACCGGATCCGCACCGGTTTCGGCAATGGCCTGCGCCCTGAGGTCTGGCAGCGCTTTCTTGACCGCTTCGGCATTCCGCACCTGGCGGAGTTCTACGGCTCGACGGAAGGCAATGTCTCGTTTGTCAATTTCGACGGGCATGTCGGCGCGGTCGGGCGCATACCGAAATTCCTGGAAAGCAAGTTCGCGCACATCCGCTTTGTGAAGTTCGATGTGGAGACGGAGGCACCGCTGCGCGGCTCTGACGGCTTCTGCATCGAGACCGGGCCCGATGAGCCGGGCGAGGTGCTGGGGCGGATCGGCGACGACACCCGCCAGCGCTTTGAAGGGTACCAGGACAAGGAGGCGACGCAGAAGAAGATCCTGCGCGATGTCTTCGAGCCGGGTGACATGTGGTACCGCACCGGCGACCTGATGAAGAAGGACGCGCGGGGCTATGTCTATTTCGTCGACCGGATCGGCGACACCTTCCGCTGGAAGGGCGAGAATGTCGCGACCAACGAGGTCGGCGAGGTGCTGTCGGAGTATCCCGGCGTGGAGACCGCCAATGCCTATGGCGTGACGGTGCCCGGGACGGACGGGCGCGCCGGCATGGCGGCAATCACCGGCCAGGACATCGATTTCGACGGGCTCTACCGGCACATGCACGAGCACCTGCCGGCCTATGCCGTGCCGCTGTTCCTGCGCCTGCAGAGGCAGGTCACCGATACCGCCACCTTCAAGTACCGGAAGGTTGACCTCGTGAATGAGGGTTTCGACCCGGAGAAGGTCGATGACCCGGTCTGGTTCGCCGATCCGGAGGCGGGCACCTATGTGCCGCTGACGCGCGAGCATTATGAGACGCTGGTCTCCGGCGGCTACCGGTTCTGAAGGCGCTTGTCCTAACCTGCGACCCGGCGCTGTGAGGGGTGCCGGCAATAGCAGGGATTGAGGGCGACCTGATGCGCGCAACCATGGCAGGGCTGGCGGCCCTGCCTGAACAGCTCGCCAGCGGCGCGCTGACGGTCGAGGGCGACATGGGCGCTGTTGGCGCGGTATTCGTCGCCCTCGAACAGCCTGACTTCGGGTTCGCCACAGGAATGCCGTGAGGCGGCTGGTCAGCTGGCCGGCGCGACCGGGATCGGGAAGCTCACCGAGCGCATGCGCGCGCCGCTTTCATCATGGATCGACAGGGTGACGGTGCGCATCTCCCAGTCGGTCTCGATCGCACCGAAATTCTTGCCCGTAAAGCCGTCACCGATCTGGGCGCTGTCGCGCTCGTCGCTGGATGCGACGAAGTCGGCGTTGAGCGAGGACGCGGTCAGCTCATGCACCGGATAAGGCAGGACGTCGTCCTTGCGGTACAGGAATGAGACATGGCGATCGCCAGAGACGAAGACGACCCCATCCGCGCCGGTCTCCCCGACGAGGGCGTACAGGCGGTCGCGCTCCTTCGGCATCAGGTTCCAGTGCTCAAAGCCATGCCCATCGGTGGTCAGAACCTGTATGGAGGAGACGATGAGGCGAAGGTCCGCAGGCTCACGCAGCCTGTCCGCGAGCCACGCCCACTGCGCCTCACCCAGTATGGCCTGCGGCTCGCTGTCGGACAGGGGTATATAACGCTGCATGCCCGGCGCGCCCCATTCCGGCGTCTGCTTCAGGTCGGCGCGATGGAAGCGGGTGTCGAGCATAATCACCTGCGTGCGCCGGCCTTCCGGACCGAAGGTCTTCGCGTAATGGACACCGTCATGGCTGGCGGCCTCGGTGTCCTCAAGGCCCCAGAATGTCTCGTGGATCCGCTCAGCCCACCCCCGGAAGGGGAAGTTCGCACCCGCGTCATTGGCGCCATAGTCATGGTCGTCCCACGTCACCATCATCGGGTGGGCGGCGCGGACGGCCTGGAATTCGGGCCGCGAGGCAAACTCGGCAAAGGAGGCGCGCAGCTCGTCAAGATCGGGCTGGTTGTTGAGATAGGCGCGTCCGTTCATGTCGCCATAGACATTGTCGCCGACCATCAGGAAGAGGTCGGCCTCCTCGCGGGCGATCTGAGCCAGGGTGGGGTTTTCCATTTCCTCATTGTTGCAGGAGCCGACGAGGATACGCCTCAGCGTCGTCTCCGCCGCTGGAAGGGACTGGCCGGCCGGAGCGCGCGGCAGCAGGCTGTCCGGCAGCGAAGCATAATAGGGCGCAAGGGCGGCCTCGGCGCTTTCGGGTGGCAGGGCGCCCTGCGGCGCGGTGGTGCAAGCGGCGAGGAGAAGGCCGGCTATACCGACAGTCAGGACACGCATGGATCTGGTTCTCCGTTCAGCTGGTTGCGCCTAGGCGTAGCAGGCCCGTGCGACGGTTTCACGACGCCGCCCCAGATCAGCCGGCCACCCAAATCCCATGGAAGCCAAGCGACCAGGAATAGGGCGCTGGCGGACTGCAGGTTCACCGCTCATGGTGGGTCGCGCGCGAGGGCGTCGCCGACACCGTGCGCGAGAATGGCCGCCTCGTGCTCGTCCTGAAGAGCGGCGCCCGGGCGCCGGTGTCGCGCACCTACCAGTCGGCGGTGAAGGCGGCGGGCCTCGCCTGACGGCTCCCGTTCAGGCGCCCATCAGGTCAGTCGTCTGCCGCGGCGAGATTACCGAGCAACTGGTTGACGAACGTGACATGGTTGCGCAGCCGGTAGAGGTCGTCGGTGTAGGATAGCGGTACCGCCAGCCTGCCAATCTCCTCCTGCAGGCGGCTTAGTTCGCGGCGCACCTCGTCGCGCTCCTCGGATGTCGTTGCATTGCGGCCGCGCGACTCCAGCTCCCGCAGGTCAGAATACCAGATGTAGATCGTGCGGCGGACCCGCCAGCGATAGATCGGAGGCGCCAGTCGGACGAGCGGGATCATCAGGGTCAGAAGCGGGATCGCGAGCACCCATGCGCGTTCCAGGAAATTGGCAACCGCGAAGGGAAAGACACGGCGCAGGAAGGATGGGCCACGCTCGTAATAGCGCCGCGCCTCGCCGGCGAGCTCTAAGTCGGTCAGTGTGCCATCCGGAAAACTGCCCGGTCCGGCAAATTGCGTGCCGCCCGAATGGATGGCACTCGCCGCCTCCAGCAGTACGGCCTCTATGGCCGGGTGCAGGTCCTTGCGGACCGTGAGTTGGGCAACCGATGCGACCATGGGCACATCCTCCGGAGGCTGGTCGGTGCCAACATCAAGAACACCGCGCAGCAGGGTGACCGCGTCGAGGCCGGTGCTGCGGCGCGCAAGAGCTGGCGCGCGCCTGAAGGGGAGGATGCGCACGCTGTCAGACGCTGCGAGCCGACGGATATAGCCGGCATCCGGGGAGGCGGAGAAGGCTGCCGCATCAAGTTGTCCGGCCAGCAACGCGTCGGCGGCGGCCTCGGCGCTCTCGCTCCGGCTTGCCGCTGCGCCCCAGCCGGGGCCATATTCGCGCTTCAGGGTTTCTGCGAGCATGCGCGTGCCAGAGCCCTGCGCACCGATCGCCATGCGCGCCCCTTTCAGGTCGCCGAAGCTCTGCGCCAACACGTCGCGGCGCACGAACACCCAGAACGGCTCGTAAAACATTCCGCCGAGGGACTGAAGGGCCTCGCCATCGGACGCCGAAGCGATGCCGCCCTGGACGAGGGCGACGTCGGCATCGCCATTGAGCAGGAGCGAGACATTTTCCACCGAGCCGGCGGTGGCCAGCACCTCGACTCTTACGCCATGCTCTGCCAGCAGGCCACGATAGCGCTCCGCATGGGCGGCGTAAGCCCCGCCCTGGCCCCCCGAGGCGAACGTGATCTGCTTGGGCGGTGCCGGATCGACATAGCGCAGGGCGATGAAAAGTCCGAGCAGTGCAATCGCGGCCAGCGGCCCGAACACCTTGAGAAAATCCCGCATAAGGAAACGCCTCGTTACCTCTTCCCCGGTATCGCCCCTTCCGGCCGCTGGCAAGAAGCGGGCCGAATTGCCCGAAAATGGCCCAGGATGCGCCGCGCAGGGAACCTATTCGGAAATGAGTATGCTCCCTGACCCAGGGCAATCCCATGTGCGGGACTGCGCAAGGCGGCGTAGCAAGGAAACTCAGGATGGGGACGATCATGGACCAGACCAACACGATATCGCGCAGCCTGTCGGTGCTGGCGCTCACACTTTTTGCCGCTGCGATCACCGTGATGGCCTTCGCCCCGGCCGCGCCGCTCTTCGCCGGCTGAGCCGGCAGGCCCCACCGGACCGCGGGCGGCCCGCCCCTCCCCAAGCCCCCAAGGGCCGCCGCGATGAAGGGCCCCGCGTGCCAACCCCCCTGGCACGCGGGGCCAGTTTCGTGCGTCAGGGCACCGGGTCATGCCTTGTGATAGGGCAGTCCGGCCTGCAGCGTGGCCGCGCGGTAGAGCTGCTCGGCCAGCATGGCGCGGACCAGCCGGTGCGGCCAGGTCTGCACCCCGAAGGCGATGGCGCGGGGCACCGCCTCGCGCAGGGCACCGGAAAAGCCCTCCGCACCGCCGATGATGAAACAGATATCGCCACAGCCCCGGTCGCGCAGGTTGGCCAGCCGGTCCGACAGGGCCGCGGATGTGAGCGCCTCGCCGCGCTCATCAAGTCGGTAGGCCTCATCCTGACCGGACAGGCGCGCGCGCAGGCGCTCGCCCTCCGCCTCGCGATCGGGCCCCGCGGGCAGTTCCGTTTCCTCAAGCGAACGCCAGCCGACCTGCCGGGCGATTCGCCGCGTTCGCGAGAGATAGTCATCAACAAGCGCGCGTTCGGGCCCTGACTTCATCGCGCCGATGGCGATGAGGTGAATGCGCACCTAGTTGACCGGCGGGTCGCCGGCTGGCTCGTCCCGGTCGCCCCAGATCCGCTCCAGATTGTAGAAGGCGCGCACTTCCGGCCGGAACACGTGAACAATGACATCACCGGCGTCGATCAGCACCCAGTCGGCATTGGGCAGGCCCTCGATCTGCGCCCGCCGGGCGCCGATCTCCTTGAGGCGGCGCGCCACATGGTCGGCAATCGCCGAGACATGCCGGGCCGAGCGGCCGGATGCAATAATCATCTGGTCTGCGAGGGAGGATTTTCCGGCAAGGTCGAAGACGATCACGTCTTCTGCCTTGTCATCGTCCAGCACGGACAGGATTTCGCCGGACAGGGTCTCGAGCGTCACGGGGGCGGGCAGGGCGGCCTCCACAGGCCGGAGTTGCGTCACTGACAGGGTCTGGTCCTCACATGTCTGCTGACAAATCACCTGATACCACGACTTGGCGCGGCTCCAAAGGGCCAGTGCGTTCTGCCGCGCGGAATGGGTTGCGGGCGCGCGCAGCACCGCGGATCCGGGTGGACGACGCCGGATGCCATGGGGCGGCGAGGAACACCCAGGCAGGCGGCTTGGCGAGGGCGAGGCGCGATGCCGCAGCCTGCGGCATGCGATCACCAGCGAAGCGGCGAGCGGCCTTGGACAGGCGGGCCCGCGGGCCGGCGTAAGGGCGAGCGATGACTGCCACCGGCAGTGACCCCATGATGCCGTCCCAGCCGCCCCAGAGGTGGAAACCGGCCAGATTGTCCGCGCCCATGATCCAGACAAATCGGGCGGTCGGGCAGCGGGCCAGCAGCGGCGCGACCAGGTCGCGCGTGTAGGTGATACCGAGCTGGCGCTCCAGGTCTGTGACGCGCATGCGCGGATGGCTGGCGTGGCGCCCGGCCGATGCCAGGCGCGCCTCGAAAGCGCCATGTCGGGACTTCAGCGGGTTACCGCGCGCGACGACCCACCAAACCCAGTCGAGCTGAAGGCGGGTGAGCGCTGTCTCGGCGACATGGCGGTGGCCCTCATGGGCGGGGTTGAATGAGCCCCCGAAAAGGCCGATCCGCAGCCCGCCATGGGGACCGGGGAGCCGCAGGGGCCGCGCGCTCAAGGGCGGGTCTGCCCCTGCCCGCGCACCACATACTTGAAGATGGTAAGCTGTTCCGCGCCGACCGGGCCACGGGCATGGATGCGTCCGGTGGCGATGCCGATTTCAGCGCCCATGCCAAACTCGCCGCCATCGGCGAACTGGGTGGACGCGTTGTGCATTACGATCGCGGCATCGACCTCGGCGAGGAACCGCTCCGCCGCGCCGGCCTCCTCGGTGAGGATGCTCTCGGTATGGCCTGAACCATAGATGGCGATATGGGCAAGCGCCGCGTCGAGCCCGTCGACGACCCGTACCGCCAGGATCGGCGCCAGGTATTCGGTGCGCCAGTCCTCTTCGGTGGCGGGCTCCATCCCCGGGACACGGCTGCGGGCCATGTCATCGCCGCGCAGCGTACAGCCGGCCCCGACGAGAGCCCCGGCGATGTCCGGCAGGAGCTCACCGGCAACCGCGCGGTCGATCAGCAGCGTCTCGGCAGCGCCGCAGATACCGGGCCGGCGCATCTTGGCGTTCAGGGTGACCGCGACGGCCTTCGCCGGATCGGCGCCGCTGTGAACGTAGACGTGGCAAAGGCCCTCCAGGTGACCGATCACCGGCACGCGCGCCTCTTCCTGTACGCGAGCGACGAGGCCCTTGCCTCCGCGCGGGACGACCACGTCGAGATGGCCGCCAAGGCCGGCCAGCATTTCCCCGACCGCGGCGCGGTCGGGGGTGGCGACCAACTGCACGGCGTCTTCGGGCAGCCCCTCTGCTACAAGCGCAGCGCGCAGGGCGTCGGCGATGGCGCCGGAACTGGCCAAACTCTCCGAACCGCAGCGCAGGATCGCGGCATTCGCCGAGCGCAGGCAGAGCGCCGCGGCGTCGGCGGTCACGTTCGGCCGGCTCTCATAGATGATGCCGATGACGCCGAGCGGACCGCTGACGCGGGCGATGTCGAGCCCGTTGGGACGCTGCCAGCGCGCCAGCTCCCGGCCGACAGGATCAGGCAGGGTGGCGACAGCCTCAAGTCCGTCTGCGATCGCGGCGATCCGTTGCGGGCTTAGCGCCAGGCGATCCATCAGCGCCGGCGCCAGGCCCTTCTCGCGGCCGCGGGCAAGGTCCTGCACATTCGCTGCGAGGATGGCGGCCTCGCCCGCCCGGATCGCCCCGGCCATGGCGCCGAGGCCGCGGCTTCGGTCACTTGCGCTGAGGGTCGACAGCCGCGCCGAAGCGGCTCGCGCGCGCCGGCCCATGGCGATCAGGCCATCGCGCAAGCTGTCGCCAGGGGGAGTATGGGTGTCGGCCATGGGTCCTAGGTGCCGCAATCACCGCGCGCCGGCAAGCGGCGCCTGCTCGCGACGATCCTCTACGGGAACCCGGCCAACGGCCCGGATCGCCTCGGCGAGTTCCTCCACACTGCCCTGATAAGCGTCCATGGAGATCGCCAGCGCCGGAAGGCCGGCCTGCTCGTTCAGGGCGGCGCCCAGGAGGACGGCGCGTGAGCGGAACACGGGGTGGCCGCCTTCGCGCTCGACCAGTGCGGCGCATGTCTTGCCATGGACGTTGACGAGGTCAACGCGCTGGAGCGCCTCCCAGGGAAGCGTCAGCTGCAGGCGTTTCAGCCAGATGCCGGCCTCATCGACACGCAACATGACGGGCCGGCCAACAAGGCGCATGGCGAGGATGGCGACGACAATCGAAAGACCGATCACAACCGACAGCAGAACGCCGGAAACGATCCAGGCCTCCCAGTAGGCGCGGGCCAACCCGCCTGCGATAAGCGCTACGAACAGCATCGCGGCAATGAGCGCCGCGGTCCGGCCGGCTGACGCATTGAACGCCCTGGCTCCGGAAGGGGCGGCAGGACCGGAGCCGCTCACAGGATGAATTTCGACAGGTCGGTGTTGCCGACCAGCGAGGCAAGGCGCGCTTCCACCATCGCAGCGTCAACACGGACCGTTTCACCGGCCCGCTCGCTGGCCTCGAAGCTGATCTCGTCGAGCAGGCGCTCCAGAACGGTCTGCAGCCGGCGGGCGCCGATATTCTCCACCGTATCATTGACCTTCACGGCGAGGTCGGCGAGTGCATCAACCGCATCTTCCTCAAATTCCAGAGTGACGCCCTCGGCGGCGAGCAGGGCCTTGTACTGGGTGAGCAGGCTTGCCTCCGGCTCGACGAGGATGCGGCGCATGTCATCACGCGACAGGGCGCTGAGCTCCACCCGGATCGGCAGTCGGCCCTGCAGCTCCGGCAGGAGGTCGGACGGCCGCGAGACGTGGAAGGCTCCCGAGGCGATGAACAGGATGTGGTCTGTCTTCACCGAGCCGCGCTTGGTGGTGACTGTGGTGCCCTCAATCAGCGGCAGGAGATCGCGCTGCACGCCCTCGCGGGACACGTCCGCGCCGCCGCGATCCTTCCTGGTGGCGATCTTGTCGATCTCGTCGAGGAAAACAATGCCGTCCTCCTCGACCCGCCGGATCGCCTCGCGGACGATGCCTTCCTCGTCGAGCAGGCGGTCGGCCTCCTCGTCGATCAGCGGCTGGTAGGCCTCGCGCACCGTCGTCTCGACGCGGCGGGTCCGCCCGCCCATCGCCTTGCCGAACATGTCGGAGAGATTGATCATTCCCATTGACCCGCCGGCGCCCGGCACGTCCATCATCTGGAACGGATTGGCGGTGTCCGCGAGGTCGAGCGCGACGGGACGGTCATCAATCTCGCCATCATGCAGCTTGCGGCGAAAGGCCTCGCGGGTGGAGGACTGGGCGTCGGCGCCGACGATCGCACTCAGGAGGCGCTCCTCGGCAGCGTCGCGCGCCTGATCGGCGACGGCGGCGCGCTTCTGGTCGCGCACCATGGTGACGGCGCCCTCGACCAGGTCGCGGACAATCTGTTCAACGTCGCGGCCGACATAGCCAACCTCGGTGAACTTGGTCGCCTCGACCTTCAGGAAGGGGGCGTTGGCGAGTTTTGCGAGACGGCGCGACACCTCCGTCTTGCCGACGCCGGTCGGGCCGATCATCAGGATGTTCTTTGGCGTGATTTCCGGCTGCAGGGCCGGATCGACCTGCTTGCGCCGCCAGCGATTGCGCAGGGCGATTGCGACCGCACGCTTGGCGTCAGACTGGCCAATGATGTGCCGGTCGAGTTCCGCGACGATCTCGCGGGGGGTGAGTTCGCGCATGGGCGGCGTCTTCCTTTTCAGGCCGGGCGCACGGGCTCGGGCGGGCGCCGGCGGGCTGCCGGGTCAGGCATCCAGTGCCTCCACCGTGAAGCTGGTGTTGGTGTAGACGCAGATGTCGGCGGCGATCTCCATGGCGCGGCGGGCGATGCGCTCGGCGTCCTCCTCATGGTCGTAGAGCGCGCGCGCTGCCGCGAGCGCGTAGTTTCCGCCCGATCCAATTGCGACCACGGGGTGTTCCGGCTCCAAAACATCGCCTGAACCGGTGATCACAAGGGTCACGTCCGCATCGGCAACGATCAGGAGCGCTTCCAGTTTCTGGAGGTATCTTTCGGTCCGCCAGTCCTTGGCAAGCTCAACCGCCGCGCGCTGGAGCTGACCCGGATGCCGCTCAATCTTGTCTTCCAGGCGCTCGAACAGGGTAAAAGCGTCAGCAGTGGCCCCGGCAAAGCCAGCCAGAACGTCACCCTTGGCGATGCGGCGGACCTTGCGGGCATTGCCCTTCATCACGGTCTGGCCCATCGAGACCTGGCCGTCACCGATCAGCACGCAGCGCCCGGCCTTGCGAACGGCGAGGATGGTGGTGCCGTGCCAGGGCGATGATCCGAAGGCCTCACTCATAGTGCTGACGGAGATGGCGGTGCCTGCACCGGCTGGCAAGGGGCGATCAGCCGGCCGCGCGTTCTGCCGGATCTGCGCGGCGGCGTTCCTGATCAGCAACATAGCGCAGGAAGGTTCCGGCATCGATTGCCGGGCTGTACAGGAAACCCTGCGCAAGGGTGCAGCCGCGCTGGCGAAGGAATTCCGCCTGGCGGACGCTTTCCACACCCTCTGCAATCGTTTCAAGGCCAAGGGTTTCCGCCATGGCGAGAATCATCTCCACGATCGCGGGCGCCTGCCGGTCGCGCTGCAGCGCCGAGACGAACTGGCGATCGATCTTGAAGACATCGAACGGCAGGCGCGACAGGATCGCAAGGTTGGAATGGCCTGTGCCGAAATCATCAATGGCGAGGCGCACGCCAAGGCCGCGGAGCGGCCGCATGGTTTCCTCCACCCTTCCGGGATCGGAGACGGCCATCGATTCGGTGATTTCCAGCTCGAGGAAGCGCGGCGGCAAGCCGGAAATACTGAGCGCCTCGACAACGCGGTCGCAGAAGCTGTCGCTCTCCAGTTGCCGGGGCGAAACATTGACGGCGATCGGCAGGCTGTAGCCCTTGCGCAGCCAGTCGGCCGCCGCGGTGCAGGCATGGCAGAGCACCTGCTCGCCGATCCGATCGATCAGGCCGGCCTCCTCGGCCACCGGAATGAAGGCCGCAGGTGAAACAGGCCGGTCAGCGCCCGACATCCAGCGCGCGAGCGCCTCGGCACCGGCAACCGCCCCGGTTCGCAGGTCGATCTTGGGCTGGAAGAAGGCGACGAACTCGCGCCGCTCGATCGCCGCGCGCAGGTCCGACTCCAGCTGCAGGCGACCCGTAGCGACGCGGTCCAGCCGCGGCGCGAAGAACTTGAATCCGGTGTGGCCCTCCTGACGGAGCGTATCAAGCGCGATGCTCGCGCGCCGCATCAGGTCGGAATAGGTGTCGCCATCCTCCGGGCAGACCGCCACACCACCGGACAGGCCGAGCGTCACCGACCGTCCGGCAAGCTCGAAAGTCGGGATGAAGGCGCGGCGCAGGACGCGCAGGATCGACGAGATATGGTCGCGCCCGGGCGTGGCATGAAGGAAGAGGCCGAATTCGTCGGACTGGAGGCGCGCCAGGGTGAAACCCTCAAGGCCAAGATCCGGTTCTTCCTGGAGGTGGCGCAGTTCGCCATCGAGTCGCCGGGCGACGCGGCGGATCAGCTGGTTGGTGCCCTCCAGCCCCAGGAGTTCGGACGTCTTCATGAAACGGTCGATGTCGAGGATCACCATTGCCCCGGGACGCCCTGTCGACTGGCCGACAAGCGCGGCGCTCACATCGGCCTCGAACTGCTTGGCATTGGCGAGGCCGGACACGCCATCGCGATAGGCAATCTCGCGAAGGCTGGCGATCTCGTCCGCGAAAGCGCGGAAGGCTGCAGCCAGCTTGCGGTCGAGCTCGCGCGCCTCCTCGAACAGGCCTGGATCAGTCTCCGGCGAGGGGTCGCGTGCGTCGATGCGCTCCGTCAGATGCTGCAGTCCGCACTGAAGACGCAAGGCGTAAACACGTGCGCTGGCGACCGCCATGCCGAGGGAAAGGCCGCACAGCAAGGCGATCAACAGTGGCGAGAGCGCCATTTCGAAGCGGGCGAGGCGCGGCGAGACAAGCCAGAGTGCGCCGCCTCCGGCCGCGTCCGGCGGCAGCGCGATGCGGAGGGGCCGGTTGGTGAGGGAGGCAGACGGATCGCCGAAGACAACCTCGCCATCGCCGGTCAGGACAGCGCCGGCTCCGGATGTCATGTCGGCAAGCACGCCGGCCGCGCCCGCAGGGTCACCGTCCTCGACGAGACGCATGACCGCCTCTTCAAGGGCGCCCGCCCGGTCGCGGGAGTCTACTCGCACCTGAAGGGCATGGGCGCCGAGATGGGCGAGCGTAAACAGCGCGCAGAGTATGGCAGCGACTGACAGCGCCGTCATCGGTATGGCGCGCGTCAGTCTCGCGCGGGTCGACCAGAAGGCCGGGGGGGTGCTGTCTTTCACGGGTAGTCCCTGCCGCCGTGTCTCTTTATCGCCCCTCAGGTGACACTATTTGTCGGCAAGTGTTTAGAATTCGCTGAGATCGTTCGTCCTATCGAACCGATCGGCGCCGGATCGCACAAGGGAGCTCCGCTGATGCCGCGTACTGCTGAAGTCGAGAGAAAGACGCGCGAGACCGACATCACCGTCCGCCTCGACATGGACGGGCAGGGACGGTCCGATATCTCCACGGGGATCGGGTTTTTCGACCACATGCTGGACGCGCTGGCGCGTCACAGCATGATCGACATGAGTGTGCGTTGTAAGGGCGACCTGCATATCGACATGCACCATTCCGTGGAGGACACCGGCATCGTCATCGGACAGGCACTGAAGGCCTCGCTCGGCGATTTTGCCGGCATCACGCGTTATGGTCACGCCTATGTGCCGATGGATGAGACGCTCTCGCGCGCTTCGGTGGACCTGTGCCGGCGGCCCTATCTGGTCTGGAAGGTCGCGTTCCAGCGCGACAAGATCGGCGAGATGGACACCGAGCTGTTCAGGGAGTTCTTTCACGCGCTGGCCGGTAATGGCGGCATGGCCCTGCACGTCGAAAATCTCTATGGGGACAATTCCCACCACATCATCGAAAGCTGCTTCAAGGCGACCGCACGGGCGCTCCGGATGGCGGTGACGCCGGACCCGCGCCTCGCCGGCAAGGCCGCATCGACGAAGGGTGTGCTTTAACAGCAGGCACTTTTTCGCCGCACCTGTCGGTTTCCGGCCGCGCCATTCGTCTTCTCGATCAACCAGCGTCTCTTCCAGTTTGCAGGATCGGACGGGACTGATCCTGTTTCCCATGGCCGGCCTCGACGCCGCCGACATCGCCTGCGCGGCTCGTGCCGTCATTCCATTGCCTTTCGCGGTCAGTCGGTTTTATGTCGAGCAGGTGACAGTCGGGAGCCTGGACAATGAGCGAAGCGCTGGCGGGGACGCAGTCACGGGGTGTTCTGGGATGGGTGGAGCGAACGGGCAACCGGCTGCCCGACCCGGTGTTCATCTTCTTCTACCTGATCATCCTGCTGGTCATCATCTCCGTCGTCGCCGAACTCGCCGGCCTCGCAGCAGCCCACCCGACCCGGACCGATGAGACGGGCGAACCGGTCATGATCGCTTCCGCCAGCCTGCTTTCAGCGGAGAACATCCAGCGGCTCTGGGTCGATATGCCCAAGACCTTCACCCACTTCCACCCATTGGGTTATGTGCTGGTCGTGATGCTGGGGGCTGGCGTTGCCGAGCGCTCTGGTCTGTTTGCAAGCGGTATGCGCGCGGCCGTGCGCGGCGCGCCGACGGTTTTGCTGACGCCGGTAGTCGCTCTCGTGGCGATGATTTCCAACCATGCCGCGGACGCCGGATATGTGGTGCTGATCCCGCTGGCGGGCATCCTGTTTGCCGCCGCAGGGCGCCACCCGATGGCCGGGATCGCAGCAGCCTTTGCAGGTGTCTCCGGTGGTTTCTCAGCCAACATCACACCGGGCCAGCTCGACGCCCTGCTCTTTGGAATCACCGAGGAAGCGGTCAATATCAGCGGGCTAGACCCTGACTGGACGATGAATATTGCCGGCAATTGGTACTTCATCGCCGCGCTGATGCTGCTCTACCTGCCGGTGATCTGGTATGTCACTGACCGCATCATCGAGCCAAGGCTTGGCCCCTGGGGCGGGACGCGCGAGCCTCGCGATGATTTCGGCGAAGACGACGCGCCGCTGACCGCAGAGCAGACAAAGGGTCTTGCCTGGGCCGGGATCGCCGCCCTTGGCGTCGTGGGATTGTGGCTTGCGATGACATTTGCCCCGGGGACGCCGCTCCTCGATGAGAGCGCCTGCCCGCCCGCGGAAGCGGCCGCGGGCACCTGCAGCGCAGTCAGCACCTACACGCCGCTCCTGCGCTCGCTAGTGGCCGGCTTCTTCGTTCTGTTCCTTGCCTGCGGCTGGGCCTATGGCGCGGCAGCCAACACGATCAACACTCACCGCGACCTGGTGAACATGATGAGCGAGGCCATGAAGGACATGGGCTACTACCTCGTCCTCGCCTTCGCCGCAGCACACTTCGTAGCGATGTTCGGCTGGTCCAATCTCGGCCTGATCTCGGCGATCCATGGCGCCGGCGGCATTCAGGCGACCGGCCTGCCACTGCCGATCGTGCTCGGCCTGATTGTCCTGTTCTCGGCGGTGCTCAATCTCTTTGTCGGCTCCGCAAGCGCCAAGTGGGCGCTGCTGGCGCCGGTGCTCGTGCCGATGCTGATGCTGCTGGGCGTCAGCCCCGAGGGGGCAACCGCGGCCTACCGGGTCGGCGACAGCGCCACCAACATCATCACGCCGCTGATGGTCTACTTCCCGCTGATCCTGGTCTTTGCAAGGCGATGGGACGCCAGCTTCGGCCTTGGCAGCCTGACGGCGATGATGATCCCGTATTCGATCTGGCTGATGATCTCTGGCCTCGGGCTCATGATCCTGTGGGTCTATCTCGGTCTCCCGCTCGGGCCCGATGCCGGCGTCGGATATTCCCTGCCTGGCGCCGCGCCGTGAGCCGCCTTGCGCTGATCGACTACGGTTCGGGCAATATCCATTCGGCCGAACAAGCGCTGGCGCGCGCAGCCAATGAGGCGGGCGAGCACCATGACATCTGTCTGACCGCGGACCCCGACCTTGTTCGCCGGGCGGACAGGATCGTCCTGCCGGGGGTGGGCCATTTCGGCGACTGCATGTCGGCGCTGACGGAACGCGACGGCCTCACCGAGGCGCTGGAGGAGGCCGTCCAGTCGAAGGGGCGGCCATTTCTCGGCATCTGTGTGGGCATGCAGATGATGGCCGACTTCAGTCTTGAGGATGGCGAGCGCGCCGGACTGGGCTGGCTGCACGGCGCCGTCATTCCCCTTCAGCCGGGGCCAGGGCGGCGCATCCCGCATATGGGCTGGAACGACCTGGTCACGCTGTCCGGCCACCCCCTTCTCGACGGGCTCGGCCCGGACCCGCACGGCTATTTCGTGCACTCCTACCAGTTCTCGCCGGAAGACGAGACGCACGTCGTGGCGAGCACCGACGACCACGGCCCGATCATTGCCGCCGTGGCGCGGGACACCCTCTTCGGAACCCAGTTCCACCCTGAGAAGAGCCAGTCGACAGGGCTCGCGCTGCTCACCAACTTCATGCGCTGGGACCCATGAGCCATGGCCTTCGACCTTTGGCCCGCCATAGACCTCAAGGACGGCGCCTGCGTGCGCCTCCTGCGCGGTGACATGGCGGACGCGACCACGTTCAACACCGACCCGGCCGAACAGGCTGACCGGTTCCACGGGCTCGGGTTTGCCAATTTGCACATTGTCGACCTGAACGGCGCGTTTGAGGGCCAGTCGGTCAATGCCGACGCAATCGAGGCGATCCTTGCCGCGACGGGCGCGCGCGTTCAGCTCGGCGGCGGGATCCGCACGCCTGGCACGATCGAGCGCTGGCTGGAAGCCGGCGTCGACCGGGTAATCCTCGGCACCGCGGCGGTGCGCGAGCCCGAGCTTGTCCGCGAGGCCGCCGCGCGCTGGCCAGGTCGCGTCGCGGTCGGCATCGACGCGCGGGACGGGCGGGTCGCGGTGGCCGGGTGGGCCGAGACATCTGACATGGACGCGCTGGAGCTTGCCCGGCGCTTTGAGGGCTGCGGGGTCGCCGCTATCATCGCCACCGATATCGGCCGCGACGGCATGAAGACGGGCGTGAATGTGGCCTTTACCTCAACCCTCGCCGAGGTGGTCCCGATCCCGGTGATCGCATCCGGCGGCGTCGCCTCGGTGGAGGACATCACAGCACTCCGCACGGCCGGCAGGCGCCGCCCGGTCGCCGGCTGCATTCTCGGCCGGGCGCTTTATGACGGCGATGTCGACGCCGCCGAGGCGCTCGCGGCGGCGAATTGAAGATCACAGTTTGTGATCTTTAGCTTGACTAGCGCGACTTTGAATCACCTAAAAGGCGGCCGACCGCAGGTTGGCCGATGGCCCGGCTTGGGTTTGGCCCTGCTCCGAAACCCTCGTCGAACCGTTCCAACCAATCATCACGTTCAAGCTGCATAAGCATCGAGCGAAACTCTGACAGGATCTCCAGTCGCATTTTCATGTTCATGAGCTCGACATTTTCTGCCTCAGCATGCCGCTTACGGGCCTCAGCATAGATACTTTCGGACTCCGCTATCAATTTCGCGACTTCTGCGGTGATCCTCTCATTCTTTTTCTCCTGAGTGCTGAGCACGGCCTTCACATGTTCAATCGCGCTCGTTGCGATATTTCCGAGTTCGTCACCGACCGTTGCTCCGGCATCGCTCACGCGCACCTTCAACAATGCCTCCATTTGCTCGAAAATGAGGGTTTGCAGTTTGCGGCGGGACGCTTCAGAACCCGGGGTCGACAATACGCGCTCAGCCGCCAGGGTACCCCTCCGATAGTCAATGAACGTGGAGATAATCACACGGGACAACTCCACCGCTTCATCGCTTCGCAGTCCCATGGCCATCATCGCAACGCCGTGCTCGGTATAGGCCCAAGGTGCGTATTTGGGGGCGTCCAAGATCACATTCTGTGATCTTAGCTCATCGATCTCCAAATCGTTGAGTTCAAAGGAGAATCCTTCAAATCGTGCTTCGTTGCGCTTGCGGTATTGGTTGATGGCAGAGGTCGTCGTACCGTAAAAATCTGCTAAGTCGTTTGCGAGAATTGCGGGTTGGCCGCGTAATTCGATGATCTTGCCAGCAAGCGACAACCGAGCCGCTTGTTCGGTTCTAGCTACCTCATCAGATCGTTTCTCGGTCACCCGAACCCCCAGATGTATTGCCCCTGCATGCAAGTAACAGGAAGTATCCCAACCCTCCCATGCTGAAAACCCGCATCATTCCCTGCCTCGATGTGAAGGACGGGCGCACCGTGAAGGGCGTCAACTTTGTCGACCTGCGCGATGCCGGCGACCCGGTGGCGCTGGCGAAGGCCTATTCCGAACAGGGCGCCGACGAGCTCTGCTTCCTCGACATCACCGCCAGCCATGAGGATCGCGAGACCCTGCTGGACGTGGTCACACAAACTGCGGAACAGTGCTTCATGCCGCTGACGGTCGGCGGCGGCGTGCGCTCGGCGGACGACATGGTGCGGCTGCTGCGCGCAGGCGCGGACAAGGTCGCCATCAACACGGCTGCGGTGGCAGAGCCGGAGCTGATCAGCCGCTGCGCTGCGCGCTGCGGGCGCCAATGCGTGGTCGTGGCGATCGATGCGCGATCCAGCGGGGATGGCATTTGGGAGGTCTTCACCCATGGCGGACGGCGGGCCAGCGGCATTGATGCCCTCGCCTTTGCCCGCGAAGCCGCCGAGCGCGGAGCGGGCGAGATCCTGCTGACGTCGATGGACCGGGATGGCACCAAGGCCGGCTATGACCTGCGGCTCACCCGCGCCATCGCCGATGCGGTATCGATCCCGGTAATCGCGTCGGGCGGGGCCGGCTCGGTGGAGGATTTTCCTCCGGCGGTGATCGAGGGACGGGCAAGCGCGGTTCTGGCCGCCTCGATCTTCCATTACGGCGAGGCAAGCCTTGCAGACGCGCGCGCAGCGCTACAGCGTGCGGGGGTTCCTGTTCGCCCGCTCGAGGAGACTTGACCCATGACGTCGGACGCTCCGCTCGGCACTGGCGCAACCCTCATGGGCGCCCTGACAAGGCTATCAGCGACGATTGACGCGCGCGCGCACGCCGACCCGGAAATCTCCTACACCGCCAGGCTGTTGGCCCGCGGTCCGCTCGCATCCGCCAAGAAACTCGGCGAGGAGGGAGTGGAGTGCGCCCTCGCCATCGCGGCGCAGGACAAGCCTGACGTGGCAGCGGAAGCGGCAGACATGCTCTACCACCTGCTGGTCGCGTTGCGGACGCGCGGCGTCAGCCTCGACGATGTCGGCCGCGCCCTCGTCGAGCGGGAGGGTCGCTCGGGCCTTGAGGAGAAGGCACGGCGCCCGAAGGACTAGGATCGTGGCGCATCACCTCCGGCGTCAGCCGCAGGGCCGTCACCCCCGCCCAAAGGCCGCCGAGGATCACCAGGGCGGCCATCGGCCCCCACAGGACCAGCCAGGCGGGGTCAAGGCCGCCACGCCAGGCCTCGGCGAGGTAAACAGCCCAGAGACCGCCGGCGGCGAGCACGGCGAGGCTCACGATCAGGATGGTGGCACGTGAAACAAAACTCATGGTTTCACCATACCCCGGATTTGCGGCGAAATCACGGGTCATTGTGTGAGCGGGGCAGGGCTCGCCGGGCTTCGCGCAGGGTAATGTAGAGCGTCGACAAGACGATGATCCCTGCGCCGATCCAGACAAACATGCCGGGCAGCAACCGGAACAGCACGAAATCGGCGAGCGCCGCCATCGGCAGGCGAAGATAATCCATCGGTGAGAGAAAAGACGCGTCACCGACCGACATGGCGGTAATATAGCAGAACTGACCGGCAAGTCCGGCAATCGACATGGCAATGACAAGCAGCCATTCGATCAACGAAAGTTCCGCCCAGTATATCACCGCGAACGGCAGGAGCAGGAGCGCGGACAGAAGGTTCGCCCAGATCAGAAGCTGGCCGGGGGCATGACTGGCACTGAGGCGCTTGACCAAGATGATTGCGCCGGCGAACGCAAGGGCTGAGCCTATGGCGAGCAGGCTGGCAAGGTCGAGGGTGACACCGGCCGCCACCCCCGGCACCCAGAAGAACAGCGCGCCGGGCACGGCCATCACGAGAACGCCGACAAAGCCGACAGCGACCGCGCCCCATCGATGGCGACCCACCGCCTCGCCAAGCAGGAGCGCCGCCAGGATGGTGACGAACAGGGGCCTTGAAAACGACAGCGCGTTGAACTGCGACAAGGGCAGGGAGAAGAAGTCCGACACCGCCAGCAGGCTGAGTGCGAAACCGAGTGTGCCGAACAGGCTGCGCGTGAAGATCAGGCCGAACTGGTCAGTCTTCAGGTACTTAACGCCATGGCGCACAAGCACCGGCAGCGTGACGACGAGGGCGATCAGTGCCCGCCAGAAGGCGAGGAAAAGCGGATTGGCGCCGGAAGAAAGCTCCTTCGCCATGACCAGGTAGACAGTGAAGGCAAAGCCGGAAGCGACCATCCACAGCGCGCCCCGCAGGTTGCCAGACAACGCCGGACGCCTAGGCTGGGCACCCGCCACCAAGGGATCATCGGCCATGGACGCCTTCCCGGATGATGCCTTCTCGCACGCCGAGATCGAGGCACTGGATACGCTCTGGCGGGCGCAGCCCGAAGGCCATGTCTGGACGGGCTGGTCTTATGTCGGCTTGCCGCCGACGGAGATTGCGATCTTCCGGACAAGGGCCCATTGGCGCCGATTTCCCCTGCGCAAGCGCGCGGGCGCCTACGTGCTCCATGATGACCGAGACCGCAAGGTGGCCGAAGGCACAAGCCTGGAGGCCCTGCTGCGGGCCGTCGAGGCCATCCCCGGCCTCACCGTGGTGGAGTAGGGCACGCGTCAATCGGTGCCGGCGCGCATGGCGGCGGCCATCTGTTCGGCCTGTTCCGCGGTCAGGCCGAGCGCTTCCAGGACCGGGCCGGCCTCGCCCTCGCGCCAGGCATGGGCTGGACCGACCGTCATGCCGCCATCGACAAGAAACTCGCCGCCGGTGATGAACTCCGCCGCATCGGACGCGAGGAAGGCGGCCATTTCGGCGATATCGCGGCCGGTACCGACGCGACCCGCAGGCTGCATTGACCCGGCATTCTGCGCAATCAGCTCGGCCATCTGGTCGGCCTGTTCGCGCGGCAGGCCCAGGGAACTGCCGAAGATCGAAGTGGCGATGAAACCGGGCAGGATGGCGTTCACGCGAACCTTGTGCCTGGCGAGCTCAGCCGCGGCGAGCTTGCTGAAATGGGCAACACCCTTCTTGCACACCGAATAGACGATCGGCGCATAGCCGGCCGAGATGGCCGAGATGGAGGAGGTGTTGATGACGGAGCCGCCGCCGCGGGCCCTGAAGTGCGGCAGGGCGAGGTGGGTCGCCATGAACACCGATTTCAGAAGCAGGGCGACCGTCTGGTCGAAGCCGTCCGGGTCGAACGCCTCGATCGTCGAGGGCGTGCCGCCATGACCGGCGTTGTTGAACAGGATGTCGAGCCCGCCGAAGGCATCGTCAGCGGTTTGCAGCGCCGCCCCGAGATCATCGGCCGAAGTCACGTCGCAGTGGACATATCGCACCGTATCCGCGCCGAAGCGCGTCTCGAGCGCGCCGCCCTTCGCGTCCTGGATGTCGGCGGCAACAACACGCGCGCCCTTCTCCACAAAGGTCTCGACGCTCGCCAGCCCGATAC
Organism: uncultured Hyphomonadaceae bacterium; assembly: GCA_964412785.1. Taxonomy (GTDB): domain Bacteria; phylum Pseudomonadota; class Alphaproteobacteria; order Caulobacterales; family Hyphomonadaceae; genus UBA5336. Next base: position 42,313 of record CAYPQD010000003.1, on the reverse strand, counting down.
CGCTCGCTGCGCCGGTGACAAGCGCCACCTTGTTGTTCAGTTCTGCCATGGCCAGCCCTCCCATTATTTGCCCTGGTATCGTGTGCGTCCAACACAGCGGCCAGGACGCAACGGCAGTCAAGCCACCATTGCCTGCCCGCCGGATTTCACTTGACGAATGATGGGCGCCCGGTTGTGTGAAGGCATTGAGCGCGGGTCACGCCCCGCAGTCGAGGGAAAGTATCAGGAACACCACCATGAAGCGACTGGCACTCATCGCCGCCCTTGGCGGGATCGGCTCGACTGCAGGCACGGCGCAGGCCCAGGTCGTGGACGAGGCGCGCCTTGGCGTGCTTGCCCACAATATCTGTGTCACCAACTGCAAGAATGCCAACAAGGAGGACGGGCCGAATGTCGAGGGCGAGGTGGTGTTTGCCAGCCCGGGTTTCCTGCAGCCCGTCGGCGCGCCGCGGCCCTACCTGATGGCATCGGTGAACGTCGCCGGAGCGACGAGTTATGGCGGGGGCGGACTGAACTGGAATTGGGACTTTGCAGAGGGTTGGTCGCTCGAACCGGGCCTCGGTATCATCGTGCATGATGGCGAAACCGACAATCCCTTCCCGAATTCGACCCCTGAATCGGCGGAATTCTCCGAGGAGAACGTGCTCCTTGGCTCTGAAGTGCTGTTCCGCACCAGCCTGTCGGTGAACCGCGACATCGGCGAGTCCTGGGGCGTCCAGTTCATCTACGAACACCTCTCGCATGGCCAGATCCTCGGCAGTGGCCGCAATCAGGGCCTCGACAATGCGGGGATCCGGGTGTTCTGGCGTTTCGGCGCCTAACAGCGAGTTTAGAGAAAATCGCATCGTTTGCGAACGGATACTTACGCAAAAACAAGGATCTAAAGCACCGGTCCGGAGTGAAACGAAAGACCGTTCCTTTATACCAATCTGCGCGGATGAAGACGCATCCGCGGCCCCGGCGCATGGGGCGCCGACGCGCAGTCGCGCTTGCCCTGCACTGCAAGGGATCGGTTCCGATCCATGCAGCTTGGTATTAGTTGTTCCGCTCCCCGAACAGGGCCGTACCAATCCGGACATGGGTTGCGCCAAGGCGGGCCGCGAGACCGTAGTCGCCGCTCATTCCCATGGAGCGCTGGGCAAGACCGTAGCGGTCCGCCAACTTGGCCAAGAGGGCGAAATGCGGACCGGCAGGCTCGGCCGCTGGCGGGATGCACATCAGTCCCGTAACGGAAAGACCGTGCTCTTCGATCGCCGAGCGATAAAGGGCGTCGAGGTCGCGGGGTGCCACGCCCGATTTCTGGGGCTCCTCGCCGGTGTTGACCTGGATCAGCACAGACGGCCTGCGCCCGGTCTTCGCCATCGCCCGGCCGAGCGCCGCGGCGAGGCGCGGCCTGTCCAGCGTCTCGATGACGTCGAACAGGCGGACCGCGTCCTCCGCCTTGTTTGTCTGCAGCGGCCCGATCAGGCGCAATTGCAGGTCCGGCCAGAGCCCGCGGCGCGGCGCCCACCGGGCGGCCGCCTCCTGAACGCGATTCTCACCGAACACGCGCTGGCCGGCTGCGAGCACGGCATCGATGCGTGCGTCCGGCTGTCGCTTGGAGGCCGCGACAAGCTGGCAGCGCCCATTGGAGAGCGCCTCCAGTTGGGCGAGGATGGCAACGCGGCGCGCCGCGAGGTCTGGTTCGGGCTTGGAGGACATCACATGGCCGAACATGGCGGCGCGGCGGCCCGGCGCAAGTTTCGAAGCGCCGCGCGCCGGGCGACGCGTACGCTCGGGCCGGGCCTGCCGCCCGTGCTGTTCCTCACTGACCCGGAGCGCACTCCCGACCCGGTGGCGATTGTCGCCCGGCTTCCGGCCGGCTGGGGCGTGGTCTACCGCCATTTTGGCGCCGACTGCCGAGCCGTGACCGCAGCCCGACTGCGCGAAATGACCCACAAGAAGCAGCAGGTCCTGATGATCGCTGCGGATCCGGCCCTTGCCTGCGCCGTTGGGGCCGATGGCATCCACTGGCCTGAGCGCTTCGTGACCGGACTGCGCGGCCGCGATCTGGCCTTCCCGCTCATCACTGCGAGTGCGCATGAGCGCGTCGCCATCGCCCATGCCGCGTCGAGGGGCGTCGATGCCGTCCTTTTCTCGACCGTGTTTCGTTCAGACAGCCCTTCGGCCAGTGCGTCCATTGGGGCAGTCCGGCTAAGGCAGATTGCCAGGTGCTCGCCCGTCCCGGTCTATGCGCTGGGCGGCCTTACGGGGGAGAACGCCGCACGGGTTGCGGCAGCGTCGGGACTTGCGGCGATCGGTGGCCTGGTTGCCGCGTTCGGAAACTAGAACTTGAAAGCGGAACGCAGGCGGATGCCCGCTTCGAGCTGCTGGTCATCCCATTGTGAGGCATCGTCCAGCTCATGGGCACCAACGCTGAGGTCGCCGCCGATCGAAAGACGCGGCGTGATACGGAAGGTTGCCCCAGCCGACATTTCCTCGCGCGGCAGCGGAGACTGGTTGTCACGGGTGCGCAGGTCGACACGGAACTGCCAGCCACGCACATTCGAGAAATCCAGGGACAGACCCTTTTCCGGAGCCAGCTGCAGCCCGGCATCGCGGCTGAGATCGGCGTCAGATTTCAGGGTGAACTGGCGGTACCAATCGGGCTCGGCAACGGGCGTTTCCGATGGCGCCGGCGGCTCGACCTCAACGACCCTCGAAGACATGCCGGATTGCGCGGTGGCCGTTGTCGCCACCATTCCGCCCGTCAACATCGCCGTCAAGAGTGCCCGTCGCATCATGCCCACCATTTCGGTACTCATACATATTGGACGCCGTCGTTTAAACAAACGTTACCATTCTGTTACGCCACAGTTTCAGCGGCCGAGTGTGATTTCGATCACAATGCCGTCGCGGCGGGACATGCGCTGTGCCGGAGCGGCACGCAAGGGCAGGGCGGGCGAGACATCCTGGCGCTGGTAACCGGCGGCGATCCGAACACGCTCACCGACATCGCGGCCAATGCCGAGGCTCAGCGTCTCGCCATCGACTCCGCTGGCGCCGTCCTCCGCCCCTCCAAGGGTGAGTGACAGCGCCCAGTCGGCGACCTCCGTCATCGCCCCGGCACTCCAGGCGGTATAGCGCGCGCCGGAAAGGCCGTTATCGCTGTCGAGCCAGGCGCCACCCACTGTCCAGCCTCCCTGCTGCGCCCGCGCGCCAAGCGACCAGGTCTCGATCGTGTCATAGGGACTGACCGGAGCGGCCGCTGTCACGTCGCCGCGCGACCAGCCGAGGCCCGCGCTCAGCCTCAGGCCGCTTCCCCTCAGTCGGCGAGAGGCGTCCAGGCCAAGCTCGACGGCATTCTCGATGCGCGGGCTGAGTGTGCCCGGCAGGGCGCGGGCCGGGTCCCGATCAAGGCCTCGGATATCGCCATCCGGCGTGACGCTTAGCCCGGCCCGCACGCCAAGATAGCGCGGCGTGACATAGCTGAGCTTTTCCGCCGGGCCCGTCAGGTCGTGACGGGTGCGCACCAGCGCGAGCCCGCGCGGATCGAGCGCCGGATCGACCGCCGCCGCCGCCTCGAACACATCAGGTGCGCCCTCGTGAAAACGCGCGGCAACGCCGGTGTCACGGCCGAAGGACAGCTCGCCATACCCGCCCTCGATATAGGCAAACAGCGTCTCAAGCTGGCCGCGCGGGCCGATGTCCTCGCCCGGACCCCCGGCAGACAGGCCGGAGAACGCCCCCTGCAGCGCCGGACCGCCGGACGGAGCAGCCATCCCCAGCACGCCGGAAAACCCTGACCGTGCGCGGTTATCCTTCTGCAGCCGCCAAGCGGCCCGCACGCCGACACTGGCGCCGTTTTCGAGGATTCGCTCGACCTTGCCGGACAGGCGGAGATCGTAAAGCGCGTGGTCAGCCGGCAGGGCGATTTCGTCGTCCGCATCAGGAGCCAGAACCAGCGTCGCCCGCGCCGAGACGTCCTGCTCCCACAGGCTGAAGCCGTCATCGGACTGGGCCCCTGCGGGAAGGCCTGAGACCAACGCCGCCCCGAGGCTTAGACCTGCACATCCGATCCAGTGCATGTTGGCTCCTTGCTGAAAGCGACGAAGCGCTGCCCTGACGCATCCGGGCACTGGCAGCCTCCGATGCGCCTTGTTATACGTCGCGACTGGTAACGAATGGCTTCCAGGCGGAAAAGAGGTGTCATGGTGATCCGGTGCGTTTCGGCGGTGTGTGTGGCCGCATTCAGCCTGACGGCCTGCCAGCTCGGCGGCGGCAATGATGCAGGGCGCGAGGTTGTGGCCGAGGTCTCAGGCGGCGTGAACCCGTTTCTCTGGCGCGCGTCGCTTGATGCGCTCGAAGACCTGCCGGTGCTGAGCGCCGACCCTGTGGGCGGGCTGATCATTTATGACTGGAAGTCGTTTCCCGGCGCGGAAGACGAGCGCATCAAGGCGACCGTCTACATCCTCGACACACGCCTGCGCGCCGATGGTGTCAAGGTCGCCGTGTTCCGGCAGGTTCGCGACAATGGCGAGTGGATCGACGCTACGGTCGATCCGGCGACCGGCATCCAGCTGGAAAACCGTATTCTTGACCGGGCACGCAGCCTGAAGGCCGCCCAGCTGGGCTGACGCGGCGTGCCGAAGGAGGCCGGACTTGGCCGATCGTTACGATCCGCAGGCGGCGGAACCGAAATGGCGTGACGCCTGGGCAGAGGCCAGGCTGTTCGAGGCGCGATCGCCAGCGGAGGCGGGGGACGCCCCGAAGGCCTATGTGCTGGAGATGTTTCCCTACCCGTCCGGCCGACTGCATGTGGGCCATGTGCGCAATTACGCGATGGGAGACGTGGTGGCGCGCTACAAGAGGGCCAGGGGATATAATGTCCTGCATCCGATGGGTTGGGACGCCTTTGGCCTGCCAGCAGAGAATGCCGCCATTGAGCGCGGCGTGCATCCGGGCGAATGGACCTACTCAAACATCGCCGCCATGAAGGCTCAGTTCGCAAAGCTCGGCCTGTCCCTTGACTGGAGCCGCGAGTTTGCAACCTGCGACCCGGAATATTATGGCGCGCAACAGGCGCTCTTCCTGAAATTCCTTCAGCACGGCCTCGCCTACCGAAAATCGGCGAGGGTCAACTGGGACCCGGTCGATCAGACGGTGCTGGCCAATGAACAGGTGGTCGACGGAAAGGGATGGCGCACAGGCGCGCCGGTCGAGCAGCGCGAGCTTACCCAGTGGTTCCTTGCGATTACGGAGTATGCCGACGACCTGATCGCCGGCGTCGAAGCCCTTGAGCGCTGGCCGGACAAGGTCCGCACCATGCAGGTGAACTGGATCGGCCGCTCGACGGGCTTGCAGATGCGCTGGCCCTTCGTCGGAGACGCACCGGAGGGCTGCAAGGACGGGATCGAGGTGTTCACCACCCGGCCGGATACCCTGTTCGGAGCAAGTTTCATCGCACTTTCGCCAGACCATCCGCTGACGATAAGACTGGCCGAGGACGATCCGGACCTGGCGGCCTTCCGCGCCGAATGCGCGCGCATCGGCACCTCCGAAGAGGCAATCGAGACGGCAGAAAAGCTCGGCTACAGGACCACGCTGACGGTCAGGCATCCGTTTGATGACGGACTGGAGCTTCCCGTCTGGGTCGCGAACTTCGTGCTGATGGGCTATGGCACGGGTGCGATCTTCGCCTGCCCCGCGCATGACCAGCGCGACCTCGATTTTGCGCGCAAGTATGACGAGGCCGTGCGCCCGGTGGTCCTGCCGCCCATGGCGGACCCGGAGACCTTCGAGATCGCAGCGGAGGCCTATACCGGTCCCGGCAGGCTCTACAATTCCGATTTCCTTGACGGGCTGGCGATCGACGAGGCGAAAGCGACAGCCATCGACCGGATTGCCGGCCTGGGCCTTGGCGAGGCGACGACGAACTACCGCCTGCGCGACTGGGGCGTATCGCGCCAGCGCTATTGGGGCTGCCCGATCCCGGTGATCCACTGCCCGGCCTGCGGCGTGGTGCCCGTCCCGGAAGCCGACCTGCCGGTGCGCCTGCCGCAGGATGTCAGCTTTGACAGACCGGGCAATCCGCTCGCTCATCATCCGAGCTGGAAATTGGTGGACTGTCCGGCTTGCGGCGCCCCGGCCGAACGCGAGACCGACACACTCGACACCTTCTTCGACAGTGCGTGGTACTATGCCCGCTTCGCCAGCGTGGACGACCCTGTCGAGCGGGCTTACTGGTTGCCGGTGGACCAGTATGTGGGCGGGGTCGAACATGCGGTCCTGCACCTTCTCTATGCCCGCTTCTTCGCCCGGGCGATGCGCGATGTGGGCGAGCTTGACCTTTCGACCGGTGAGCCCTTCTCAGGCCTGTTCACGCAGGGCATGGTGACGCACGCCACATATCGTACGGCAGATGGGAAGTGGGTTGCGCCCGCCGAACTTGACCTGTCCGGAGAGATCCCGCGCCACGCCGAGACGGGTGAGCCGGTAACCGTCGGTGCGATCGAGAAAATGTCGAAGTCGAAGCGCAACACCATCGACCCGGACGCCATCATCGACACCTATGGCGCGGACGTGGCGCGCCTGTTTGTGCTGTCAGACAGTCCGCCGGAACGCGATGTGGAGTGGACCCAGTCTGGTGTCGACGGCGCTGCGCGTTTCGCCCAGCGCGTCTGGGCCGTGGTCGATGCCCTGCCGCACGGGGCCGGCAACGTTCCACCCGGCGATGACGCGGACTCGTTCGCCCTGCGGCAGATGAGCCATCGCAGCGCCCACGCCATTGCCCGCGCGATTGAGGACTTCCGGTTCAATACTGCCATTGCCGCCCTTTATGAATGGGTGAACGCCATCCGGCGGGGCGCAGAGGGCGGGGCCGCAACGCTCGGTGCGCGCGCGGAGGCCTGCCAGATGCTGGCGCGCTGCCTCACCCCGTTCATGCCGCACCTCGCCGAGGAATGCTGGGCGCGGCTCGGCGAGAAGGGGTTCGTCTCCGCTGCCTCCTGGCCGGGCAGCGACCCGGCCTTCATGGTCGATGACACGATCACGTTGCCGGTGCAGGTCAATGGCAAGCGGCGCAGCGAGATTGCCGTGCCGCGCGATGCCGGCGCTGACGTGATCGAGGCAGCCGCACGGGCTGACGCGGCCGTGGTGGCATTGCTTGAGGGCAAGGCCGTCAGGAAAGTGATTGTGGTTCCCGGCCGGATCGTGAATATCGTCGCGTCATGAGCCGACTGATGATCCTCCTCGCCTCAGCGCTTCTCCTCGCCGGCTGTGGCTTGCGCCCGGTCTATGGCAAAGATTCCGGCTTCAACGCCGGGAATGCCGGCCCGATCCGCGTTGCCGAGATCCCGGGTCGTACCGGCTTTGAGCTGCGCAAGGCCCTTATTCGCGAACTGGAAGTGGGCCTTCCCGGTATCGATGAGCCGGCGCTACTCACGGTTACCGTGAACGAGAAGCTTCGCCGGCTCGCCTTCGAACCCGATGGCGCGGCCTCGCGCGCTTCGGTCCGGGCCGCCGGGCGCTACAGCCTGGAACTGGGCGATGGCACCACCCATCAAGGCGACGCGATCGGCGAGGCCTTCTTCAACGTTCCACCGAATGCACCCTATGGCGACATCGCCGCTCAGTCGGCTGCCGGCGACCGCGCTGCCGACGTTCTGGCACGCAACATCGTCCAGGACCTCCGCCTGCAACTGGTCGGAGCGCGATGAAGCTGCAGGGCGACAAGGCCATTGCCTTCGCCCGGCGCCCCGACCCCGCGGTCGGCGCGGTTCTTGTGTTCGGCGAGGATGACGGCGTCGTCAGCGACACGGCCGATCAGGTCATTTCCGGCTGGAGCGACCCAGCAGAACCACCCGACAGGGTTCGCATTCTCGACGATGAGCTCCGAAGCGAACCGGCCCGCCTGTTTGATGCACTGGACGCGCGCTCGCTGCTTGGCGGAGTCAGCCTGATCCGCGTGTCGCTGGGCAGTGAACGGGCATCCCCGCTGATTGTCGAAGCGCTGGAACGCCATCTCGCGGTCTGGTCGCCCGGTGGAAACCGACTCCTCGTCACCGCCGGCGCCCTCAAGGCAAAATCAAAACTACGCGCGGCCTTCGAGGCAGCCCGATGCGCTGTGAGCCTGCATGTCTATGCCGACAGCGATGCCGATGCCGTCACGCTGGTCCGCGACGGCCTGGACGCGGCCGGTATCGCAATCACGCCAGAAGCGCTTGCCATATATGCCGCCGGCCTGCCGGGACACCGGGCGCTCGCCCGCTCGGAGATCGACAAACTGTCTCTCTATGCCCGCGGGCTGGATCGCCCGGTTGACCTTGACGACATCCGCGCAATCGGTGTGCCGGATGTCGATCAGGATGTGGCGCACGCCATCACCGCCGCCTTTGACCGGGACGCCATAGCCGCCCTGCAGGCGCTCGACCGCGCCTTGCTTGCGGGCACGTCAGCGATCAGCCTGGTTCGCGCCATTCAGCGAGAGGCCCAGCGCATGCTGGCGGCGCAGGCAAGACAGGCCGAGACAGGCCGCAGTGATGTTGGCCAGATGATCTTTCCGAAGGTCTATGGCCGGGAGTGGACGGCCTTTTCGGCGCGCCTCAGGACCTGGCCCGCGCAAAGGCTGATCCAGCTGGTGGCGACACTCCACCAGGTCGAGATGGACGTGCGCCGGGCCGGGCATCTCAATGGCCCCGCCCTGCGCCAATTGGTGGCACGAATGGTGCGCCCCGTCCCGCCCAAGACGGGTCCGCTATAGGCGCGACTCCAAGGAAATTGGTCGCCCCTTCAGGGTTGGTATTGCACCCCCGACGGCGACGCAAACCCTGCAGCGCCGGGCAGGCGCGACTGGGCGTCGGCGCTTATGCGCCGTGACCGCGGATCAGTCGTCATCCGCGCATGTTGGCAGGAAGCGCCGGCCTGAAGTGAAACGAAAGACGAGCGCTTCAGGTCTTCGGCCGGGTGAGCCGGCTGCAGACCTCGTCGAGCTGCTCAAGATCACGATAGCGTATGCGCAATTCCCCCGTGCCCTTCCTGTCGCGGATATCGACCTCAAGACCAAGCGCGCGCTGGAGGTCTGCTTCGAGCGCCTTTGTATCGACGTCCTTCTCATCAGCCCGGCCCGTGCCGCCCGGTCCCGCCCCGGCGTCCCGGCTCTTGCGCGCCAGGCTCTCGATCGCCCGGACGCTGAGCTGCCGGGCAATGGCCTCGTCCGCCATGGCTTCGGGGTCCTCGAAGGCCAAGAGCGCCCGCGCCGCACCTGCTGTCAGCCGACCTGCGCGGACATGCTCTCGAACCTCTTCGGGGAGCTGCAGAAGGCGCAAGGTGTTGGTGATGTGCACGCGGCTCTTGCCGACCGTCTCCGCAAGGCCTTCCTGGGTGCGGGCAAATCGGCTCATCAACGACTGATAGGCTTCCGCCTCGTCGATGGGATTGAGATCGGCCCGCTGGACATTCTCGATTATGGCAACCTCAAGCAGCTCCAGCTCGTCCATGTCGCGGACAGTCGCCGGTATCGCGGTGAGGCCCGCCTCCTGGGCCGCACGCCACCGCCGCTCACCGGCGACGATCTGGTAGTGGCCGGGCTTGTCCGGATCCGGCCGAACGACAATCGCTTGGATGACGCCGTGGGCGTGGATCGAGGCGGCGAGCTCGGCAAGGGCGTCGGGATCGAAATGCCGGCGCGGCTGCCTCGGATTGGGCAGGATGGCGTCGATGGGCAGTTCGCTGGCGCCTCGAGCCCGCTCCTCCCCCTCCGGCGTGTTCGGAACGACGCCGTCGTACTCCCCGATCAGGGAGGCCAGGCCGCGGCCCATGCGGGTCTGTTTCGGCTTGTCCTTCTCGCTCATCCGATCCCTCAGGCGGCCCGCAGGCTGCGTTCGCGTTGCAACACCTCCGAGGCGAGGCGGATATAGGCCTCGCTGCCCGGGCACCGGTAATCATAGAGCAGTGCTGGCTTGCCGAAGGAGGGCGCCTCTGACAGGCGGACATTGCGCGGGATTACCGTGTTGTAGACCTTGTTGCCGAAGAAAGCGCGCACCTCGTCGGCCACCTGATCGGAGAGGTTGTTGCGTCGGTCATACATGGTGAGGACGACGCCCTGAATTTCGAGGTCAGGGTTGAGGCCCGAGCGGACGATCTCGACCGTCCGGAGCAACTGGCTGAGGCCCTCCAGCGCCAGGAACTCGCACTGCAGCGGCACCAGGAGCGCATCGGCTGCTGTCATGGCGTTGATGGTCAGCGAGGAGAGTGAGGGCGGGCAGTCGATCAGGATGTAGTCATAGGCCGGCTGGCCCTCTGCTGCCATCCGTTCAAGATAGTCGCGAACCGCGCTCCGCAACCGGTAGGAGCGCCGGGTTTCGCTGGCCAGTTCTATCTCGACGCCCGCCAAATTCTCATCGCCTGTGACGATATCGAGCCGGGGCACCAGCGTCGGAACAATGGCGTCCTCGAGCCTCACCCCGTCAATGACAACGTCATAGGATGTCAGCCGGCGGTCCGCCCGGCCGATGCCGAGGCCCGTCGAGGCATTGCCCTGGGCATCAAAGTCGATCACCAGCACCCGCCGGCCGACAGCCGCGAGCGCCGTGCCGAGATTGATCGACGTGGTGGTCTTGCCCACACCGCCCTTCTGGTTAGCGATGGCAAATATACGGGTGGTCTCAGCCGCCACGACGCACCTCCGAAAGCTTCAGGACGACACTCCCAGCGCGCGTGCGACTCGGAACTGCCGAATGCGCGAAAGTCCACCGATCCGCGGCTGCCGTCAATTCCTCTTGCCAGCGCTCACCCTTCAGGAAGTATCCGTCAGCCCCCGCCTCCAGCCAGGGCGCCGCAAGATCCACCAGTTTCGGGAGGGGCGCCAGCGCGCGGGCCGAGACGGCATCGACCGCCGCGATGTCGATCGCCTCGATCCGAGACTGGACGACCGTGGCGGGCAGGCTCGCGGCCGCGATTGCCTCGCGCATGACCGCGCACTTCTTGCCGACACGCTCCACGAGGCTGACCCGCCCGCCTGATCCTGGCTCAATTGCCGCAGCAAGGATGAGGCCGGGAAATCCGGCGCCGGAGCCGAGATCAAGGATGTGGGCCCCTGCGGGGATCAGCGGGCGCAGCTGCATACTATCCCAGACATGACGGTGCCACACCTCATCCCACTCGCGCGGACCGATCAGGTTCATGCGCTTGCGCCACGCGCCGATCACCCCGAGCACCCGCTCGATACGCCCCAATGTTTCACGTGAAACATTGGCGGCCCGCATGAGATCGTCCGCTCCCCCTACCCGGACCACAGCGGCCTCGGTCATGCCGACCGTCGCTTCACATGGCCAAGCAGGGCGGTCAGCGCGCCAGGCGTCACGCCCTCAATTCGCGATGCCTGGCCGAGAGTCAGGGGACGTACAGCTTCGAGCTTGGAGCGAACCTCATTGGAAAGGCCCCCGATCACCGTGTAGTCGAGATCGCCGGGCAGCCGCAGGCTCTCATCCCGGCGCATGGCGTCGATATCCGCCTGCTGGCGCTCGATATACCCGGCGTACTGAGCCTCGATCGAAAGCTGTGCCCGCTCGTCCTCTGCGATGGTCGCAAGCTCAGGCCATGCGTCGACGAGATGGTCGAAGGTGATATCGGGAAAGGCCAGATAGGCCCAGGCGGACCGCCGCCGGCCATCCTGGTTGACCCTCCACCCGAAGGACGCGGCGCGCGACGGCGGCATGGCGGCCGACCGAAGCAAGGCGCGGGCGCGCTCCAGCCGCTGATGTTTCACGTGAAACCTCTGCGCCCGCTCATGGCTGACGACCCCCCAGCCCAGACCCATGGGGGTCAGGCGCTGGTCTGCATTGTCGGCCCTGAGTGCGAGCCGGTATTCGGCGCGGGAGGTAAACATGCGATAGGGCTCGGTAACGCCCCGGGTCACCAGGTCATCAATCAGCACGCCGATATAGCCCTCATCCCGCCCGACCATGACCGGCTCGCCGCCACCGGCAAAGCGCGCTGCATTGAGGCCGGCCATCAACCCCTGGGCGGCCGCTTCCTCATACCCGGTCGTCCCATTGATCTGGCCGGCAAGATAAAGGCCGCACAGCGCCTTGAGCGCCAGGCTCGGATCGAGCGCGCGCGGGTCCACATAATCATATTCGATCGCATAGCCCGGCTGCAGGATCCGGGCGTCCTCAAGACCCGGAATAGTCCGCACGAACGCCGACTGCACCTCCGCCGGCAGGGATGAGGAGATTCCGTTCGGATAAACGGTCGGGTCGTGCAGCCCCTCCGGCTCGAGAAAGACCTGGTGATGGTCGCGATCGGCGAAGCGGTGAACCTTGTCCTCAATGGAGGGGCAGTAACGAGGCCCCCGCCCCGAGATCGCGCCCGAATAGACGGCCGACTGGTGGATGTGGTCGGCGATCAGCTGGTGGGTCTCCGGCGTCGTCCAGGTGATCCCGCAGGCGATCTGGGGCACGCGGATCCGGTCTGTCAGGGTCGAGAAGGGTACCGGCACCTCGTCGGCCGGCTGCAGCTCCAGCTGGTCCCAAGCGATCGAGTCCCGGTGCAATCGCGCCGGCGTCCCGGTCTTGAGTCGCCCCATGGGCAGGCCGAGCGCATAGAGCCGGTCGGCCAGTGCAACCGCCGGCCTCGCGCCGAGCCGGCCGGCCGCAACCCGCTCCGCGCCCCGGTGGATCACACCCCTCAGAAAGGTGCCCGTCGTGATGACGACGGCGCCCGCACGGAAGCGGCGTCCGTCCTCAGTGACCAGACCGGCAATGTGCCTGTCCTCGACCAGGATGTCGCTCACCCCGCCCTCGATCACGGTCAATCCGGGCATTGCGGCAATCTCGGCCTGCATCGCTGCGCGGTAGAGCGCCCGGTCCATCTGTGCCCGCGGGCCCCAGACGGCAGGCCCCTTCGACCGGTTGAGCATGCGGAACTGAATTCCCGAGCGGTCCGACACTCGACCCATCACGCCGTCAAGGGCATCAATCTCGCGGACCAGATGACCCTTGCCGAGGCCACCGATCGCGGGGTTGCAGGACAGCTCGCCGATCGTCGCGGCGCTATGGGTGACAAGGGCCGTTCTCGCGCCAAAGCGGGCCGCCGCCATTGCCGCCTCACAGCCGGCATGGCCACCGCCCACAATGATGACGTCAAACCGGGTCGCGTCTGACACGCTCTCTCCTGCGCCTGTCCTGACCGGGGATATAGCGCGCCCGTGTCGGTAATTGAACACAGGCCGTCACTTGCCGATGCAGAAGCTTGAGAAGACAGAGCCCAGGACATCTTCCACGTCGATGCGGCCAACAAGGCGCCCAACATGCTCTGCAGCGGCGCGCAAGTCCTCAGCCACAAACTCGGCGCCGATCTGGGCGTCGAGCCCGGCCAGCGCCGTCGCGAGATGATCTGCGGCCGCGTCGAGCCCCGCCCGATGGCGGGCGCGGGTGACCAGGGGCGGCTCGCGTCCCGATATGTGTGAAGCCACCCAGTCCGCAAGGCGCGCCTCCAGAACATTCAATCCCGCTCCGGTCTTGGCGGAGACGCGGAATGTTTCACGTGAAACATCCGGCGGCTCGCCGCGATCGGACAGGTCAGACTTGTTGAGGATATACAGGTCGCCGGGCAAGAGGAGGTCAGCGAAGGCGCCGGCTGTTTCAGGGCGCGCGGCGTCCTGAACAAGAAGGCGCAGGTCTGCCTCCCGAGCGCTGAGCTGTGCGCGCTTCACGCCTTCTGCCTCAACCGGGTCTTCGGTGTCACGGAGGCCCGCCGTATCGCTGATCCAGACCATCTGGCCGGCCAGCCGAAGCGGCACCTCGACCACGTCCCGTGTCGTTCCGGGCCGGTGGGAGACGATCGCAGCCTCTCGTCCTGCGAGCCGGTTAAGCAGGCTCGACTTGCCGGCATTTGGCGGACCGATCAGGGCAATCCGGAAGCCGCCGCGAATTCGCTCGCCGATCCGGTCGTCGCGGAGCGCCGCCTTGATCTCATCCCGCAGGCCAGCGACCTGCGCGCGCGCCGGCGCGAGGGTCGCGCCCTCGACGTCCCCCTCGTCAGGAAAGTCCACGAGGACCTCAACCGCGGCCATGGCTTCGACGAGCGCAGTTCGCCAGCGCTCATAGACTTCCGACAGCGCTCCGCTGGCCTGTCGCAGCGCCTGGTCGCGCTGGGCCTCGGTCTGGGCATCGATCAGGTCGGCGATCGCTTCGGCCTGGACCAGGTCAAGCTTTCCATGCTCGAACGCGCGCCGCGTGAATTCGCCTGGCGTGGCAAGGCGGACATCCGGCGCGGCGGTAAGGCGGTCAAGCACGGCTGCGACGATGGCTGGGCCGCCATGCAGCATCAGCTCGAGCACATCCTCACCCGTAAAGCTGGCGGGCTCGGGGTAGAACAGGACGATTCCTTCGTCGAGTTGCACGCCGTCGCCGTCAAGGACGGCTGTCAGCCTGGCTGTGCGAGCTGGCGGCAAGCCATCAGGCAGGTGGTATTCAGCGAGCCGGCGCACGGCCGGGCCGGACACCCGCAGAACGGCAATCGCTGAGGGCAGGCTGCCAGAGGCAAGCGCGCAGATGGTGTCACCGGCCGCCATCGCGGTCGCCGCTAATTCTTCATCGCCTCGAAGAACTCGCCATTGGTCTTCGTCTGGCGCAGCTTGTCGAGCAGGAAGTCGATCGCGTCGGCCGTCCCCATCGGGTTGAGGATCCGGCGAAGCACATAGATCTTCTGGAGCTGTTCCTTCGGCGTGATCAGCTCTTCCTTGCGGGTGCCCGACTTCATGATGTCAATGGCAGGGAAGGTGCGTTTGTCGGCCACCTTGCGGTCCAGCACGATCTCGCAATTGCCGGTACCCTTGAATTCCTCAAAGATAACCTCGTCCATCCGCGAGCCCGTCTCTATCAGCGCGGTTGCGACAATGGTCAGGGATCCGCCGTCCTCCACATTCCGCGCGGCGCCGAAGAAGCGCTTGGGACGCTGCAGCGCATTGGCGTCGACGCCGCCGGTCAGAACCTTGCCGGAGCTCGGTACGGTGGTGTTGTACGCGCGCCCGAGGCGGGTGATCGAATCCAGGAGGATGACGACATCGCGGCCATGCTCCACGAGGCGCTTGGCTTTCTCGATGACCATTTCCGCGACCTGGACATGCCGCGTCGCCGGCTCGTCAAAGGTGGAAGAAATGACTTCCCCCTTCACGGTGCGCTTCATGTCGGTGACTTCTTCCGGGCGCTCGTCAATCAGCAGGACGATGAGATAGCATTCCGGGTGGTTCTCTTCGATTGCCGCAGCGATATTCTGCAGCAGCACGGTCTTGCCCGTGCGCGGAGGGGCAACGATGAGGGCCCGCTGACCCTTGCCGATCGGCGCGACAATATCGATGACGCGCCCTGACCGGTCCTTGCGGGTCGGGTCGCGCCCATCCATTTCCAGGCGCTCCTCTGGATAGAGCGGCGTGAGGTTGTCGAAGTGAACTTTCTGGCGCGCCTTCTCCGGCTCCTCGAAATTGATCCGACTGACATCCTCCAGGGCGAAATAACGCTCATTCTCGCTGGGGGCTTCAATTGGCCCCTCAATCGTATCGCCGGTCCGCAGGCCGGTCCGCTTAAGGAGCTTCGGACTGACATAAATATCGTCCGGACCCGGAAGATAGTTCGACTCAGGAGATCGCAGGAAGCCGAAACCATCGGAGAGGACTTCAAGCACGCCATTGCCGATGATCTCAATGTCCTGGTCCGCCAATTCCTTGAGGATGGCAAACAGCATGTCCTGGGTTCGCAGTGAGGAGGCATTCTCCACCTCCAGATCCTCGGCATAAGCGAGAAGTTCTGTCGGCGATTTTGCCTTGAGGTCGCGCAGGCGAACCTGCGCGGGAAGATCAACACTTGTGTCTGGCATGGAGACTTTTTCTGGAAACGGTCCGCATGGATGGTGCCGGACCGAAGTTCGACGCGCAGACCCTATTTGAAGCGTGATATGTGAAGCGCTCCAATGGCGTCAAGTAAAGATTTCGCAAGGCCGGCTGCCCGGCAATCAGAACACGGGCTTCAGGGTTACGAGGATCACCACACCGATCATCAGGACAAAAGGCAGCTCGTTGAAGAGACGCAACCGCCTTTCCGAAACGTCGCCCGATGCGGCATCGACGCGTCGGCCGACGGCGATCATCCAGCCATACGCCCCCGTGATGAGGCTGACGAGAAGCAGTTTCGCGTGAAACCAGGGCTGGCTGAGAAGGCCGGGATTGAGCGCGACCATCGTCAGACCCAGAACCCAGACAAGAATTGTCGCTGGCGTCAGGATTATCCTCCTGAGGCGCGCAGACGCATCGCGCATGATGTCGAACAGGGGCTCACCGGGCGTTGCGCTCAACTGGTAGATCCTGAGGCGTGGTAGCATCAGGAGGCCTGCCATCCAGGCGATGACGAAAACGATATGGGCCGCCTGCACCCAGAGATAGATCATTCAGCCGCTCTTGCTTGCGGCTCGGCGAGGAGCGCGCGCCGGTTTGGACACCCAACAAATCCTGGCGGGCAAAGCCGGCCGCCGGAACAAGAGCGGATTTCCTCCGTGTCGCCCAGCGCCGCCAGAACCTCCTGGGCCAGCACGTCGATGAACCGTGGCAGTGTTCCGAGCGCCGCCACTGTCGTGTAGCCGAAGGCAGCGTGTTTCTCCGCGAGCTCGCGATATTCCTCTCCCAGCTCAACCAACGTCTCGATGTGCTCAGACACAAAGGCGATCGGTGCGATCAGGATATGTCGCCCGCTCCCTGCGACCCGCACGATCTCGTCCTCGGTCGACGGGCCAATCCATTTCAGCGGCCCAACACGCGACTGGTAGCAGACGCGCTTTTCCCAGCTATCCGGCAGGCGGTCAGCAAGGCGAGCCGCCATTTCCTCCATCTGCCATTGATAGGGATCACCGTCGCGCACAACCGATTCCGGAAGGCCGTGGGCCGACATTAACAGGGTTACATCATCCGGCTCGCCAGCGCCGCGCCAGGCTTCCATGACCCGCTCGGCATGGGCCGTGATGAAGTCATCCACAAAGGGGTAGCAGCAGATCGTGCTGCACGGCCCGTCATAAGCGGCACGCCAGGCGGTCAGTGACGACCCGGTCGTGGTCGTGGAGAATTGCGGATAGAGCGGCAGGAGCACAACCTCATCGGGTTGCCAGGCCTTGACTGCGGCGGCGGCCTCCTCGGTGAACGGGTGCCAATACCGGAAGGCAAGAAAACTCCTGTATGTGTCCTGCGGCGCGCGTGCGGTCAGCGCCGCTTCGAGCGCAAGCGCCTGGGCCCTTGTCTCGGGCAGCAGGGGCGACCCGCCGCCCTCAACACCCATCGACCGATAGTTCTTGCGAACCACCGGCGCGCGCAGCCAGGCGATCAGCCTCGCGAGAAAGAAGCGGACCGGTCCGGGAACGCGCAGGATCGCAGGATCGCTGAACAGGTTCTGCAGGAACGGACCAACGGCCTTCTGACTGTCCGGGCCGCCCAGGTTGAACAGCACGATGGCAACTTTACGGCTCATCCTTCAACCCCTTCTTCAACCCGTCCTGACAACAGCGAGCGCGCGTTCGACATGCGCAATCGGCGTCTGCGGCAGCACGCCATGACCAAGGTTGAAGATGTGCGGGCGATTGGAATAGGCGAGGACAATTTCTCGCACCCGATGCTCCAGCGCCTCGCCGCCAGCGAGAAGCAGGAGCGGATCAAGCTGGCCCTGGACTGGGAACCCGTCGGGGAGCGCCTGATTGACCGCGGTGGCAACAGCCGCCGTTTCGAGGCCCACGGCGCTGACACCTGTGGTGGCCACATACTCGCCCAGCATGCCGCCCGCCCCGCGCGGGAAGCCGACAACGGGCTGGGTGACGCCAAGCGCCCGCAGGCGCCTCACCAAGTCTGCCGTCGGCCGGATTATGACGCGCCTGAACAGGTCCTCGGGAAGGCCTTCTGCCCAACTATCAAACAACATCAGGGCATCGGCCCCGGCCTCGGCCTGGCGGGCGAGGTAATGGGCAGTTGCCTCGACCAGGATGTCGAGAACCCGGTCAAACTCGTCAGGGCGTGAATAGGCCCAGAGCCTGGCGTCCGATTTATCCGTCTTGCCGCGGCCCTCGATCGCATAGATCGCGACCGTCCAGGGCGAGCCTGCAAATCCGATCAGCGTGGTTTCATCGGGAAGCGCCGCGCGCACCCGCGAAACCGTCTCATAGACCGGCGACAGCCTGTCTGCGACCGTCTGCACCGGAATACCGGCGAGATCACCCGCGCCTGAAATCGCTTCAACGATCGGGCCAATACCCGCCTCGAACCGCACCCCTCGCCCCATGGCATCGAGGATGAGAAGGATGTCAGCAAACAGGATCGCCCCGTCCATTCCATAACGGCGGACAGGCTGAAGGGTTGCCTCGGCAGCGAGCGAGGGGGTGTAACAGAAGTCGAGGAAGTCTCGGGCCTGCGCCCGCGTTCTCAGGTATTCTGGGAGGTGGCGGCCGGCCTGACGCATGAACCAGACCGGGGGCGGGTCCACACGCGTGCCTGAAAGCACATTGAGCAGTTTGCGGGTTTCGGACATCGGCATGGGGGGGGACCTAAACAATAAATCACGATCTGTCATGATAGTGAGCCTGTGGAGGGTGCGATGTCGCGGCCCGGTCCGGGCTGAAGGCGCACCGGCTCCACGGCCAACCCACAGGCGAGCACGATTTGTTTACAGCGCGTTAAACTTCTGGTGTGGCGCGCAATTGCCTTCCTGTCGGGGGTGTCCATCCACAGAATGCACCGGGCGTGAACGGATGCGTGCGGGTAGGCTGCGTCTGTGGGCAGGTTAGGGCCACGGCGAGGCTTGCGGGCCTGCGCACAATCGGTCCACAGGGCTTGTGGTCTCATGCAACGGCGCGCATTGATCAGCGCCCAACAAGAGGGTCTTCGGAAGGAAGGCGCGGTGAGCCTCAGTATCTTCTTCAACATTCATCTGGTCTCCGACTCGACGGGCGAGACCCTTAATGCCGTCATGCGCGCCGCAGCGGCGCAGTTCGATGCGGTGCAGCCGCTCGAGCACAATTACTACCTGGTCCGGTCCGAACGTCATCTCGAGCGGGTGATGCGCGAAATACAGGCCGCGCCGGGGGTTGTCTGGTACACCATTGCCGATGAGACGCTGCGAGGCAGCCTTGAAAGCCGCTGCAAGGCGCTTGGCATCCCGACGCTCGCCATTCTCGACCCGCCTGTGCACATGCTTAGCCGCCATCTCGGAATTGTCGCCAAGCAGAATGTCGCCGGCCAGCATGGGCTCACCCAGGAATATTTCGGCCGGATCGAGGCGATTGATTTCGCCCTGCGCCATGATGACGGTCAGAACACAGATGGCCTTGCAGATGCCGAGGTTATCCTCGTCGGGGTCAGCCGAACCTCGAAGACCCCGACCTGCGTCTATCTCGCCAATCGCGGTGTGAAGGCGGGGAATATCCCGCTGGTGCCGGGTGCCCCGCTTCCGAGCGTCCTCGAAGAGGCGACCAAGCCAATGGTGGTCGGGCTGAAGATCAGCGCCGAGCGCCTTGTGCAGATAAGGCGCCAGCGGCTAATTTCGCTGAACGAGACACCAGAGACAGATTACGCCGACGAGGATGCGGTTCGCCAGGAAATAACCGACGCAAACCGCCTGTTCCAGCGGCGCAAATGGGTTGTGATCGACGTGTCACGCAAGTCGGTTGAGGAAACGGCTGCCGCCATCCTCAACAAGCTGAACGAGCGCCGGGGGCACGGATGAGCATGGCGGTGACCCTTGCTTCGGGCAGCACCAGCCGCCGGACCCTGCTGGCCAATGCAGGCATACCGGCCGAGGCGATGAGCCCTGGTGTCGATGAGGAGGCTGCAAAGGCAGCCTTCAGGGCCGAAGGCCTTGCGATCGCGGACCAGGCTCTGCGACTTGCGGAATTGAAGGCCGCCCGGGTCTCGATGAAACGCCCGGGGCTCGTGATCGGCGCCGACCAGATGCTCGCACTTGGCGAGCGGGCTTTCGACAAGCCCTTCGATATGGCCGAAGCGCGCGCGCACCTTGAGGCACTTTCGGGACAGACCCATACGCTTGAAACGGCGGTGACGGTGTTTGAGCACGGTCGCCAGGTCTGGCACCACCTTGCCCGTCCCAGGCTCACCGTGCGGCCCCTGTCGGCAGATTTCATCTCGCAATACCTGGAATCGGCCGGCGAGGACATCCTCACCACTGTCGGCGCCTACCAGCTTGAGGGCCTCGGCAGCCAGTTATTCGCCCGGATCGAGGGCGATTACTTTTCCATCCTCGGCCTGCCGCTGCTGCCCTTGCTCGACTATTTGCGTACCCGCGGTGTGATTGCAGCATGACCGGGCTCTATGGTGTTGCCGGGGACCCGGTGTCCCATTCGCTCTCGCCGATTATCCACCGCGGCTGGATGCGCGACCACGGGTTGGCAGCGGACTATACCGCGTTCCATGTACCGGCAGGATCGTTTGACGATGCGCTTGACAGCTTCCTGCGCCAGGGCGTGAAGGGGCTGAACGTGACCCTGCCGCACAAGGCCGAGGCCCTGCGCCTTGCCTCGACCGCCAGCGATCTTGCGCGCCGCATCGGTGCGGCGAACACGCTTTCCCGAAGCGACGCAGGATGGACGGCCGACAATACCGATCATCACGGTTTCCTGCTGGCGCTAGAGGAAGCGCTCGACGAGGTACCCGCAGGTCGTGCCGTGGTCATCGGCGCGGGCGGCGCTGCGCGGGCCGCAGTCCTGGCGCTGGCCTCGGTCGGCGTCGAGATCACTGTGGCCAACCGCACGCCCGACCGGGCGCGGATGATGCTTGATGATCTTGGCGTCGCCGGCGAAGCCAGCGGGCTTGACGGGCTGGCGCCATTGCTTTGCGGCGCCGACTTTGCCGTCAACACCACCAGCATCGGCCATCATGGGGGCGGGCTCGACTGGCCGGACGGCCGGGGCCGGCTTCTCTATGATCTCAGCTATGGAAAGGCGGCCCAATCAATCCTTGGTCCGGCGGCTGCGACGGGCTGGCGCACGGTCGACGGGCTTGGCATGCTGGTCGCACAAGCGGCGCTGTCTTTCCGCATCTGGTTCTCGATCGACCCGGACCGGCAGCGGGCAAGGCAGCGGTGCCAGGTGGCTCTGGAGGCAGCCGGATGATCATCCTCGGCCTGACCGGATCGATTGGCATGGGAAAGTCGGCAACCGCGGACCTCTTCCGAGAAGCGGGTGTGCCAGTCTATGATGCCGATGCGTGCGTCCACGAAATATATGCCGCTGGCGGTCTCGGGGTGGACCCGGTCGGGGCAGCATTTCCCGGTGTCGTGGTCAATGGCGCGATCGACCGGGCGCGTCTGCGCGAGCGCGTTCTGAAGGACCCTGGTGCGCTGAAGCGCCTCGAGGCGATCGTCCATCCCCTTGTCGGCGAAACCCAGCGCCGCTTCCGGGTTGAGGCGGAGGCGAGCGGCGCGGCCTGCGCCGTTCTCGACATTCCGCTGCTTTACGAGACCGGCGGCGACGCGCGCTGCGACCATGTGCTTGTCGTGACGGCTGATGCCGCGGTCCAGCGCCAGCGCGTGCTTGCCCGGCCGGGCATGACCGAAGAGGCATTTCAGGCGATCCTTGAGAAGCAGGTTGCCGATGCGGAAAAGCGCGCGCGCGCTGACTTTGTCCTCAACACAGGCTTCGGGTTCGAGTTTGCGCGGGACCAGGTTCGCGCCATCCTGTCGCTGATGATTCGCCTCAACGGAGACAGGAGATGAGCGCAGCACTTCGCGAAATCGTGTTCGACACCGAAACTACGGGACTTGACCCCTCGCAGGGCGACCGGCTCATCGAGCTCGGCGCGGTCGAGCTGATTAACCACGTCCCATCGGGGCGGACCTTTCGCAGGCTGGTCAACCCCGGACGGCCAGTCTCCGAAGATACGGTCCGCATTACCGGCATCACTGACGAGATTCTGCACGACTGCCCCTTGTTCGAGGAGGATGAGGTGGTGGGCGCGTTCCTGCGCTTTGTCGGCGATGCGCCACTGGTCGCGCACAATGCGGCGTTTGACCGGGGCTTTCTCGATATGGAACTGCAGCGCTGCGGCTTGCCCGCGACCAACCCGGCCCGTTGGGTGGATACGCTTGGCCTTGCGAAAAGGCGCTTTCCCGGTGCGCCCGCAAGCCTTGATGCACTGTGCCGGCGCTTCGACATCTCACTGGAAAGCCGCACCTATCATGGCGCCCTTCTCGATGCGCAGCTCACCGCCAGCGTGTACCTGGAGCTGCTCGGAGGACGGGCGAGGCGCTTCGATTTCGCCGCCGTCGAGCACGATCCCGGGCAGGCCCGACACCGGCCAGCGCGCGCGCGCCCGGGACCGCGGCCGGTCCTGCTGACGAAAGAGGAGCTGGCCGCGCACGCCGTCCTTATCGAGGCGCTCGGCGAGGCCGCCCTCTGGCGGCGCTACTGCTGAGGCCGCGGGCGGGTCAGCCGTTTGACGGGTCGCCCTCAGAGTGCCCCCGCACAGTTTCTTCGCGCTTCTGCTGGCGGTAGAGTTGCACGAAGTCGACCGGGTCTATCAGCAGGGGCGGAAAGCCGCCCTCGCGGGTGATGTCGGCGATCATGCGCCGGGCAAAGGGGAAGAGCAGCCGGGGACATTCCACCAGAAGGGCGCCTTCCGCGTCAGCCTCACTCATGCCCTGCACCTGGAACAGCCCGCCATATTCCAGCTCGATCACGAACAGGGCATTGCCACTGGCCTCTGCGCGCGCCGTCAGCTTCAGGATGACCTCGTAAATCCCGTTGCCGGCCTGATGCGGCATGGCCGACACGTCAATGCCAAGGTCGATGTTTGGCTGGCCTTCCGGAACCGCATTGCGCGGGTTCTCAAACGACAGGTCCTTAACATACTGGCTCAGCGCCCGCAGGACCGGGCCCTGCAGCGGGGCATCAGGAGTGGTGCCGGGTTGCCCTGGCTGCGCCGCATCGCTCATCGTGAAGGCTCCCTCATGGCTGGCCTGTCGGCTATCATGCGACCCGTTAGCCGGCAACGACCACTGGCACCGCGCCTTATGCACCTATATGGGTGGAGAGCCGCTTTACCGGATTGACCGCCCCCATGTACGAAGTCCTGATTCTCGCAGCCATTGCCCTGTTCGTTCTTTCGCGACTTTACGCCGCGCTGGGCCGCGATGACGGCCCGCCCGAGGGCCGGAAGCGCTCGTCGGAGGCCACCGAGCCAGCCGCGCAACAGCCGGCCCGGCCCGGGCCGTTGCCGCAGGCAGGCCAGGATGGACCGGTTTTCACCGGGCCTGCAGCAGGAGGATTGGAGGATATCCACCGCGCCGACCGGAGCTTCGATCCGCGAGACTTCCTGGCCGGTGCGAAGGCGGCCTACCGGATGATCGTGGAGGCGTTTGCCCGCGGCGACCGCGACGCGCTGAAGCCTCTCCTTGACGACGATGTCTATGAGGCGTGGGACCGGGCGATCACCGCACGCGAGGCTGACGGCACGACGGCCTTCGATCTCTTGCGCATGAAGAAGGCGGAAATCGAGGCGGCGGAGCTTGACGGGTCGCTGGCCCGCGTATCGGTCCGCTATGAGGCCGAACTCGGCGATGGCGAGCGCACCCGCACCGCGCGCGAGGTCTGGCTTTTCAAGCGAGACGTGACGGCATCCGATCCGAACTGGCTCCTTGACGATGTCGTCGAGGCATCCTGAACCGGGAATTTGGCAGCGTGCTGACCCCGCCTGTCCGGACACTGGTGATCGGTTTGGCCGCGGCGATCTTGTCCACCTGTGCCACGCGGCCTTCGCACCTGCCCTCGCCCTCCGATGACCGGGCGGCGCCCCCAGCCGGGGCGATCCTGAGGCCAGCCGACACGCCGCAGGCCTTTGCCGCGCTCAAGGCCTGGCCGGGCGCCGACCTGATGCCGGGCGTTGCAGCTTTCCGCGAGAGCTGCGGCCGAGCCCTTGCCATGGATCCGGAAGCCTTGCTGTCTGACCGCGCGCCATGGGCCGGGACGGCGGGCGACTGGCATGCCGCCTGTGCCGCGCTTGATGTCGCCGTCGATGACGCGAGCGCCCGGGCCGTGTTCGAGGCGCTACTCGTCCCGATCGAAGTGCTGGACCCCAGCGGTGCGAGCCGCTTCACCGGCTATTTCGAACCGGTCATCGAGGCGCGCCGCTTGCCAGAGGGAGCCTGTTCCGCGCCGGTTCCGGGGCCGCCCGGTGATCTGGTTCAGGGCCCCGACGGACCGTTGCAGCGTTTGCCGGACGGCAGCACCCGTCCCTATCCACCGCGGGGGGACATCGTGCCGGACCCGGCACGCGTTCTCGGCTATGCGCACCCTGCCGACGTGTTCTTTCTTCAGATCCAGGGCTCAGGCCGGCTTGTCTTCGAGGACGGCTTGACAATCCGCGCCGCCTATCACGCCCATAATGGCCAGCCCTTCCACTCCGTCGCAAACTGGCTGATCGAGACCGGACGGATCAGTCCGGGCGAGGCTTCCATGCAGGGGATCCGCGCGTGGATGGGCCGCTCTGGCCCGGAAGAGACCCGCAACGCCATGGCGCAGAACCCGCGCTATGTCTTCTTCGAGGAAAAGCCGGTGATCGATCCCGCGCGCGGCCCGGAAGGAGCGGCCGGCCTTGCGCTGACACCGCGCGGCTCGATGGCGATTGATCCGGAGCTGCATTCCTTTGGTGTACCCTATCTGGTCGAGACCGATGCCCCGGGCCTCGGCGGGTCGTGGAGCGGGATCCTCGTGTCACAGGACACGGGCGGTGCCATCCAGGGCGCTGTGCGCGGCGACATCTTCTTCGGCACCGGCGATGCCGCCGGAAACGCAGCCGGCACGATGAACGCTCCCGGCCGGATGTGGGTGCTGCTACCGCGCGCCGTGGCCGCACGGCTGGGGCCCGTCCCATTGGCGCAACTTGGCGGAAACCAGATGGCACCATAAGTCGCCGGCATGAGCCGCCGACGCCTGACACCCGAGGAAGCCCGCGCCTGGGCCAGCGTCACCCGCTCGGTCCGGCCGCTCCCCGGCGTGAAAGGGGTGACACCCGCAACCCCGCCAATCCCGGTCGAACTCCGCGAGGCAGAAGGCGACCCGGCTCCCGGTCCCGTCCACCGGCTGGCCCCGCAGTCCGGGGACACGCCATCAACCCGGTCTCCAAGACCCGCCGACCGCGGCCGCGAACGCCGGGTCCGAAGGGGGCAGGCGCCAATCCACGGCCGTTTCGACCTGCATGGCCACACTCAGGAGAGCGCCGCCCGTGCGCTGCCTGCATTTCTGCGGCAGCAACAGGCTCAGGGGGCGCGGTGCGTCCTCGTCATCACCGGGAAGGGCCGTGAGGGTGAGGGCGTGTTGCGGCGAAACTTCCTGCTCTGGCTGGATACCCGGGATGCCCACGCACTGGTGTCAGGCTATGCACAGGCCCATCCGCGCCATGGCGGGGCCGGGGCGTTCTATGTCTTCGTGCGTCGGCTCTGATCGGGCACAGGGTCAGTGGCCGCAGCAGGGCCCGCCGGGCCGGCTCTTGCCGCCCTGTCCGCCGGAATGACCGCCGCCAAAGGTGAAGCGGGCCACCGGATGGCTGAGTATGCCGGAAAAGCGCGCCGGGCCGCTCAACACCACCACGCCCCCACCGCCGCCATAATACCCGCCATCAACGCCGGCACCGACACCGCCGCTGAACCCCGACATATCGATGCGGAACGCTTGCGCCTGCGGCGCCCGGGTCACCGTCCTAGTGTGCTGGGGGCGTTGGCGGACGATCCGCGTTGTGGGGTGCGACTGAACGACACGGTGCGATGGCACGCCCGGCACGGAGTGGGCCTTCGGTGCCAGCGGGGCCGGCAGGTCGGCCTGCCGGCGCGTCTCCTTTCCATCGGCCAGTGCAGCGGGCGCAAGCAGGCACGTGGCGAGCAGAAGCGCGGCAAGCCTGTTTCGTTTCGGCATGGGTTTCGCCTCCCTGGCGAGCAATCGGCACAGTTTGCTTTGACCGACGCAACCGCTGCACCATTTCTTGGCTGACAATAGCGGCTTCTTGCCGGCTGGCCAAACTCGCACGCGTCTGGCGCGAGGGGCGGCACGGACATTCCCGGACTTACCCGGGCGAAGCGAAGCGGTGCAGAGGCGACCATGACCCGGCCAACACGGGAAACTGCCGGTCCCGGGCAGGAAAGCGTCTGGGATTATCCCCGGCCCGCAGTGGCCGAGCGAACGACACGCCACGTGCGGATTGTGTTCGACAGCCGGTTGCTGGCCGACACCCGCCGGCCGGTCCGGGTGCTCGAAACCAGTCATCCGCCGAGCTGGTATGTCCCGCTCACCGATGTCGATCAGACCCTGCTTCAGCCCGCCGCGCACACCAGCGTTTGCGAATGGAAGGGCCGCGCGCGCTATTTCGACCTGGTCGGGCCGACGCGAACGGCGCGCCAGGCGGCGTGGGCCTATAACAATCCGACGCCATCCTTTGAAGCGATCAAAGGCCATCTTGCCGTTTATCCGGCCTTGATGGACCTATGTGAGGTCGATGGTGAGCGCGCAAGGCCCCAGCCCGGACACTTTTATGGCGGCTGGATCACCTCAGGCGTGGTCGGACCCTTCAAGGGCGGTCCGGGTAGTTCGGGTTGGTAATCGCCGCTCAGGGCGCGAGGCGATAGCCGCCGGCATCGGTCACCAGAAGACGCGCATTGGATGGGTCGGGTTCGATCTTCTGTCGCAGCCGGTAGATGTGCGTCTCCAGGGTGTGGGTCGTGACATTGGCGTTATAGCCCCAGACCTCGGAGAGGAGTTCATCTCGTGGAACACTGCGCCCATTGGCCCGGTAGAGGTATTTCAGGATGCTCGTTTCCTTTTCCGTGAGTCGGATCTTGTGGGCCTCGTCACGCTTCAGGAGCTTCTGGGCAGGCCAGAACTCATAGGGTCCGATCTCGAAGGTCGCGTCCTCGCTCTGTTCGAAGCTGCGAAGGTGTGCCCGGACGCGGGCCAGCAGGACGGAGAATTTCACAGGCTTGGTCACATAGTCACTGGCGCCGGCATCGAGCCCGAGGATCGTGTCTGCGTCGGTGTCCTGCCCCGTCAGCATGATGATCGGCGCGCGCACGCCATGGCCGCGCATCAGCTTGCAGGCCTCGCGGCCGTCCATGTCCGGCAGGTCAACATCAAGCAGGACCAGGTCGATCCGCTCCGTTTCCGCAAGGCGCACCCCCGGCCCGGCGGTGGCGGCCGTCAGCACGCGGAAGCCCTCATGCATGTCGAACTGCTCGGCGAGGGCCTCTCGCAGGTCGTCGTCATCGTCGATCAGGAGGAGGGTCTTGGCTCCGGACATGGCGTGGCAGCTCCTGGGTCTCTCGATCTGCTTGCAGATGGCGCTCCGGTGCGCCTATGTCGCGTCACGGCGCGATGGCGTTCTATCACATTCGCGGGAGTTTGACGTGAGCCAGCATTTTGTCGCCAGGGAAAGCGGGTTTCAGGGGGGCGGCATTGCGTGCCGCTGCGTGCTTGGCAAGGGCGGGGTGCGTGGCCTTCGGGTAAAGCGCGAAGGCGACGGTGCCTCGCCTCTCGGCATCTGGCCGATGCGCCGTGTCTTCTTTCGGCCCGATCGCCTCGCTCCGCCGCCGACCGGCCTGCAGCGGGTGCCGCTCGCATCCCATGATGGCTGGTGCGATGACCCGGCCGACCCGCTCTACAATCGCCCCGTGAGCCTGCCCTATCGCGGCCGCCATGAGCGGCTCTGGCGTGACGAGCCGGTCTATGATCTGATCGTCGAACTCGGCTACAATGATGATCCGGTGGTGCCGGGCCTTGGCAGCGCAATCTTCCTGCACCTGATGCATGGCGATGGCCGACGGACGGACGGGTGTGTTGCGCTGGACCTGCACGACCTGCTGGAGGTTTTGAAGGTGTCCGGGCCCGGCAGTGTGGTCGAGATAGCCGTCTGACCCGCGCCTCAGGTCAGGCAGACCGTGCAGACCACCTCATACCAGGGTGCGCGGATGGGTCTTCATCCGCGCACCCTGGTATTAAAGCAAGTTCGGAGCAAACGGAAT
This sequence comes from uncultured Hyphomonadaceae bacterium, assembly GCA_964412785.1. Classification (GTDB taxonomy): domain Bacteria; phylum Pseudomonadota; class Alphaproteobacteria; order Caulobacterales; family Hyphomonadaceae; genus UBA5336. The sequence continues at coordinate 14,291 of CAYPQD010000003.1, read as the reverse complement.
CGTTTGCGAACGGATACTTGCGTAAAAACAAGGACTTAAAGCGACCGTCTGGAGTGGAACGAGAGACGGTCGCTTTAACCACCGAGCGGATAGTCTGCGCGCGGTTCATAGCGGGACGGTCCGCGGCCCATGAAGCTCTCGTAAAGGTGAAACCGGTCGGCCCAGAAGGGCCCCGCCGCATAGCCCTGACGCGCCTCGGTCCAGCGCCTGACATCCTCCAGGGGCGATCGGTGAAGGTAGGCGAGCGTGACATGCGGCCGGAAAGGCCGGCGCTCCGGCGGCAGGCCGATGCGGCGGGCCGCGCGCTCACACGCCCCGGCGAGGCGCTTCAGGTCGTCATCCGGCTCGACGCCAGCCCACACCGCATGCGGCGCGCGGCGGCCGAACCAGCCGACACCGGCAAGCGAAAGCTGCATTTGCGGCGCCTCGATGAGACCAAGCTCATGGTCGAGTTCGCGGGCCGTCAACGTGTCGATCTCGCCGAGGAAGCGCAGCGTGATGTGGAAGTTCTCGATCGGTCGCCAGCTTGCCCCCGCAAGGGTTTCCTGCAGGTCCGCCAGGGTATCTCCTATGGCGAAGGGAATGGGGAGGGCAGCAAATAGGCGGTGCATCGAAGCCCTCGTCAGTCGAGGTGGGCCGGCACGCGCCGCGCTGGCCCGCTGCAGGACTGTCTCAGACCGGGTGCGGCCCCTGCGTCAGCCCGCCAGCTCGTCGAGCTTCCCGAAATGCTCGGCGAGCAGGTAGTAGAAGGTCACGCGGGACTTGTTGCCGCCTTCCGGCTTCAGTGTCTCGCAGATGGCGCTGATCGCCGCATCGAGGTCTGAACCGGACTGGGCGAGTCCGAGCTTGCCGCGCAGCCATTTCTCGCGGACCCGGTCCAGCTCGGTCTGGTCGGAGCAGGACACCAGGGAGCTGTCGCGGTTGCGCAGCGCGATGCCGAGATGCCCGACAATCTTTTCTGCCGCGGCCTGATTATAGCCGCTTGCATACGTCTTGATGTTGTCTTCATAGGCTGACGCGTCGGCCATGATGTTTCCCCTGTTGTTCGCACGGTCGCGCGCTTGCGCCCAGCCTCGCAAAGGTGCAGCCCGCCCCGGCCAAAGTCAACGAAGACGGGCGTCCCCGCTCACGGGCAGGGCGAGGGTTGGGCCCTGTGGAGGGCGTGGATGCGGCGCTCCAGCTCGGGGTCCCAGTCCATCTCGAAGGCATCGACGCAGACCGACAGCTGCTCAAGGCTCGTTGCCCCGATAATCGTGGAGGTCATGAACGGGCGGGTATCGCAGAATCGGATCGCCATTTTCGCCGGATCGATCCCGACCTCCTCGGCAAGGGCGAGATACCCTTCGATCGCCTCGGCGGCGTGCTGACCCTCATAACGCTGCAGGCGGTCGAAGCGTTGCTTGCGAGAGCCCTCCGGCAGGGCGCCATTGCGGTATTTCCCGGTGAGATAGCCCTGGCCGAGTGGCGAATAGGCGAGCAGGCTGACATCCTCGCGCATGCAGACTTCGTCGAGGCCCTCCTCGAACTTCCGGCTGACCAGGTTGTAGACATTCTGGATCGACTGGATGCGCGGCAGGCCGCGGTGTTCGCTTTCGGCCAGGAAGCGCATCACGCCATAGGGGGTCTCGTTTGAGACGCCGATATAGCGGATGCGTCCGGCCTCCACATGCCGCCCGAGATGATCAAGGATGTCCTCAAAGGGCTCATAGGGCGTCTCATAGTCCTCCGGTTTCATCCGCGCGCCGAAGATGGGCGCCGGACGGTCCGGCCAGTGCATCTGGTAGAGGTCAATGTGGTCAGTCTGCAGCCGGCGGAGGCTGTGCTCCACGGCAAAGTCGACCTGGTGCTTTGTCAGCCGGCACAACGCGGCTTCATTGTTGCGGTGCCAGGTCGCGCCCGACCGGCCGACGATCTTGGTTGCGAGGAACACCTTGTCGCGGGTGCCGCGGGCCTTGAACCAGGTGCCGATGATCTCCTCGGTGCGACCCTGCGTCTCGGGCCTCGGCGGGATCGCATAGAGCTCTGCCGTATCGAAGAAGTCGATGCCGCGCTCCAGCGCATAGTCCATTTGGGCGTGGCCCTCCGCTTCGGTGTTCTGCTCGCCCCATGTCATGGTGCCGAGGCAACAGGATGGAATGGTAAGGCCGGTGCGGCCGAGCGGCCGGCGTTCGATCGCCATGTGGATGTCCTAGCGTCAGGGTTCGGGGGTCCGACACCGGGTCTTATGCCCGCAAGGGGCGGCTGCCAACCGGTTTCATATTGCGAACACGACGCAAAAGACCCATATATGGTGCAATCCGCGCGATGGGCGCGGGCCGGTAATAACAGGGAATCTTGTCACCATGAACGACTTCAACAGGTCCACCATGGCCGCACGCACCGGCTCAATGGACATGTCGGCGGACGCGGGGCTGCGCCAATTCATGCTCGGCGTCTATAACAAGCTGGCGCTCGGCATCTTCGTTGCTGGCGTATTGGCCTTCCTCGCGGGCACCTGGGAGCCTTTGACCAATCTCGTTTTCGGCACGCCGCTCTACTACGTCGTCGCCTTTGCGCCGCCGGTTCTGATCATCGCGTCCATGTTCCTGATGCGGAACCCCTCGCCGATGGGGTCGGGCATTCTCTACTGGGCCATCGTCTCAACCATCGGTCTCGGGCTTGGCGTGTATTTCTACATGGCCAGCTCGGGCGCCTCGTTCGAGACCCGCGGCGGCATCACCCAGGCGCTGAACTATGCCACCATCGCCAAGGCATTCCTGATCACGTCAATCGCCTTTGGCGGCCTGTCGCTGTTCGGTTACACGACCAAGCGGGACCTGTCCGGTGTCGGCGCGGCCGCGATCATGGCCGTCTGGGGCCTCTTCATCGTCGCCATGCTCTACATGGTGCTGCCGATGATCTTCCCGAACGTCGCCTTCCTGCAGCCGTCCAGCGGCATGGAGTGGCTGATCTCGGGCGGCTTCGCGCTGCTCTCGGCAGTCCTCGTCGCCTGGCAGACCCAGGAACTGAAAGAGGGCTATTACCAGCTCGCCGGTGATGGCCGCTCTCTGGCCGTGATGACGAACTGGGGCGCGCTCAACTTCTTCATCATGTTCGTGAACATGTTCCGTTTCGTCCTGATGCTGCTCTCCTCGCGCGACTGAAAGCGCCAATTGCGGGCCTTCACACCCCGACAGGCCCCGGCACCTGCGCAAAGGTGCCGGGGCCTTCTTGTTCAGTCGCCGATAACCCGGAAGCGCCGGCCCGCGAACACACCGAGCACGCTCGTTGCATCATGGCCTCGCTTGAGCACTTGGCCCTGCGGTCCGTAGACGACCCAGGCGCCCTGGCGGTTCGCCAGGGCAGGCACCTTCTCGATTCGCCAGGTCGCCTGTTCGGCATGGCGGCGGAAGATCGCGAAGATCGCCCGGTCCCGGTACATGCCGATCGCGTAGTCACGCGCCTCGCCGGCCTGGACCAGCCGGCCATAGGCGCTCAGAATCGCGTTGAGCTCGGTTCTATGGAACGCCGTCTTGGGTTCCGGCTGTGATTTCAGGGGTGTAACGCTTGCGCTCATGGGGTCTCGGCAAAGGTCTTGCGGGTGTTCGGCAAGCAGACAAGCCAGCGAAATGTCCGCAATTTAATCTCAATTATGGCTGCAACACCGCATTCTGGCCTTGCGAGCGCCGCCGACGCAAGCCATCTTCACAATCAGTCGGGCGGTGGTGTTTAACAGGCACCCTGGACCTATCAGCCCCCCCAGCCCCCCCGGGGCGCTTGGTTACCGCCGTCCGACTACCTTCTCCCCCACCGATATCATGACCCTGAGCACTTGCTGCCACACCCGCATGCCAAGTGTCGGGCCATGGTGGTCATGGCCCTTGCCGTCTGTGCAAAAGTCGTCACCTCATGCAGGAGTGTGATGGGCAGTGTCTGGAGGAAAGCCCGCATGAGCGATATTACCCTGCATCGCGGCGATCTGCCCGCCGGCCTCGACCTCGGGCGCGAAGTGGCCATCGACACCGAGGCCATGGGCCTCAACCCGGTCCGCGACGTTCTTTGCGTTGTGCAGCTGTCGGCCGGAGATGGCCGGGCCCATGTGGTGCAGCTGGAGCGCAGCTATGAATGCCCGAACCTGAAGGCCCTGCTGGCCGATCGCGGCATCCTGAAACTGTTTCACTTCGCCAGATTCGATATCGCGATGATGAGGAAATGGCTTGGCGTGACCTGCGCTCCGGTCTGGTGCACAAAGATCGCCTCGAAGCTCGTTCGCACATACACCGACCAGCACAGCCTGAAACACCTCGCAAAGGAGCTGGTCGGCGTCGACCTCTCCAAGGCGCAGCAAAGCTCCGACTGGGGTGCGCGCGAGCTCAGCCAGGCGCAGCTCGCCTATGCCGCCTCGGACGTCCTCTACCTGCACGATATCAAGCGTGGCCTCGGAGCCATGCTCGCACGCGAGGGGCGCAGCGACATTGCACAAGCCTGCTTCGAATTCCTGCCGGTCCGTGCGCAGCTCGATCTAGCCGGGTGGGGGGATGTGGATATTTTTGCACACAGCTGACGGAGGACCCTGCGGGTCTGTGCCCGACCGGTCACGAAATTGGCACCTTTCGGCATGCAAGCTGCCTGTGGCGATCCCATCTTTCGGGCTTGCCCCGCCGGGATAGCCCATGAGCAACGCCATACCCCCGACCGAGACCGTTGACTGGACGCCGAAGCGCAAGCTGACCCTCGCGCAGGCGCGCCGTCGCTCAGGTCTTGTCAAGATTCTTCGCATGATGTTCACCGCCGCGGCGGCCGTGTCGATCGGCGTGCTGGTTGGCCATCTTGCCGCCAATGCGATTACCGGAAGCGCCGGTGGCGTGCGCGACTATAAGAGCAGTGAAATTGTCACCATGCTGAACCCGCGTTTCACCGGACGGGATGCCGATGGCAACGCCTTCGTGATTACAGCCGACAGCGCCCAGCGCCACCGCACGAGCGAAACGCGGGTCGATCTCGTCAATCCCAAGCTGATCGATGAGCTTGGTTCGCAGGTCACGGCACCGACCGGCCTTTATAACCAGGAGAACCAGACGCTGGAGCTTTATACCGACGTGCGGTTCGTCGATCCGGGCGGTTACGCCTTCTCAACCTCAAGCGCACGCTTTTACGTGCTGGAGGACCGGATCGAGGGCCTGGAGCCGCTGAGCGGCATGGGACCCCTTGGCGATATCCGGTCCGATACGTATGAAATCCGCGAAGAGGGCGAGGTCATGAGTTTCCGCGGCAACGTCGAAATGACCTTTTATCCGAGCGAGGTTTCCGAGGATGACGAGGACTCAGGCGAGGTGGAGCGCGATGACGAAAACGGCTAGCATTCGATGGTGCCTGGGCGCCCTGGTCCTGGTCGCGGGACTGGCGACCGCGCCGGTGGCGGTCGGGCAGATTTCCCAGGCCGGCGGCCCGATCCGGGTCAATGCCGACCGCAGCGAGGTGCGCGAGCGTGATCGCCAGGTGGTGTTTACCGGCAGCGTCGATATCGTGCAGGGCGAGGCGCGGCTGCGCGCCAATCGCGTGATCCTGAATTATGAGGCGTCTGGCGATCCTGACCGTGGCAGCGGCATAGGTGGCGGGTTCGGCGACATCACGACCATGTCGGCGATCGGCGATGTCTTCTACACGACACCCGACCTGAAGGCGCGCGGCGACCGGGGACTCTACCTCGCTGCCGACGAAACCATTGTGCTCACCGGTAATGTGGTCCTGATCCGGTGCGAGGATGTGGCGTCGGGCGAAAAGCTGACAATCCAGATCGAGGACGGCCTCTACCAGCTGGAAGGCGGTGACGGGCGCGTGCGCATGTACCTGCCGAGCGGCGACGAGACGGCCACGGGCGAGGGTGGCTGTTCGTGAATTTGAAAGCCCGGTCCTAAGCCGATCTTAAGCACGGACGGCTAGGACAGGGCGCACGGGTGACAACCCCCGACATTCGGGGGGCTGATAGAAAGAACTGACACCATGGATGGATCCGCATCAGGCCTCGTCGTGGACCGGATATCCAAGTCATTCGGAAAGCGTCAGGTCGTCCACGATGTGTCCCTCAGGCTGGGCCGGGGTGAAATCGTCGGCCTGCTCGGCCCCAACGGAGCCGGCAAGACCACCTGCTTCTACATGATCATGGGTCTGATCGGCGCCGACAGCGGCTCCATCTTCATCGATGGCGAGGATGTCACCACGCTGCCGATGTACCAGCGCGCCCGGCTCGGCATGGGCTACCTGCCCCAGGAGGTCTCGATATTCCGCGGCATGACGGTCGAGCAGAACGTGATGTCGGTCGCGGAACTGGTTGAACGCCAGCGCAAGGCCCGCAAGGCGCACGTTGATGCCCTGCTGGCGGAACTGCATATCGATCACCTGCGTCACCAGTCGGCCACCTCGCTGTCCGGCGGCGAGAGGCGGCGTGTTGAGATCGCCCGTTCCCTCGCCTCCCGTCCCAGCTTCATGCTCCTGGACGAACCGTTTACCGGGATTGACCCACTTGCCATCTCCGACATCTCTGACCTTGTCCAATACCTGAAACAGCGCGGCCTCGGGGTGCTGATCACCGATCACCAGGTCCGTGAAACGCTTCATATCGTGGACCGGGCCTATGTGATGTATGATGGCGGCGTGCTCTTCGACGGACCGCCAGATATGGTGCTCCAGAACGAAGACGTGCGCCGGGTCTATCTGGGTGACCGGTTCGCCGCGTGATCGCTGATGTCCATGCGCCAGCGTCTCGACCTTCGCCAGAGCCAGTCGCTGGTGATGACGCCGCAATTGCAGCAGGCGATCAAGCTGCTGCAATTGTCAAACCTCGAACTCGCCGAATTCGTCGAGACCGAGATCGAGCGCAATCCGCTGCTGCAGCGCGCCGAGGGTGAAGAGCCGGGCGACGGCCCACCCGATGCCGAACCAGGTGAGCGCGGGCGCGGCGAACTCTCGCTCGACGAGGCATCGGGCCATGATGCCGCCCGCAAGGACCTCGACGCCCCGCGCGAGGATGTCTTCGAGGCCGGCACCGGGTCCGATGGTGGCGAGCCGGGCAGCGCATCGGGGCCATCGGCTGCCACGGACTGGTCACGCGCCAGCAAGGGCAGCGGCTTCGAGGATGCTGGCGATTTCGAGGGCTCGCTGACCCGCGCGGTATCCCTGCGCGACCACCTGATTGAACAGCTCACTTTCGCTCATCTGGGACCTGCCGACCGGCTGATCGCCGCGCGCCTGATTGATGAGACCGACGAGGGTGGATATTGCCGGGCCAGCCTTGCCGATGTCGCCGACAGTCTGTCCGCCGACCTGGCCCATGTGGAACGGGTGCTCTCGCTCTGCCAGGCTTTCGAGCCGACCGGCGTGATGGCCCGCTCCGTCGGCGAGTGCCTGTCGCTGCAGCTGGCCGAACGCGACCGGTTGGATCCGGCCATGCAGGCGCTTCTCGACCATCTGGATCTCGTCGCCCGCCATGACGTGAAACGGTTGAGCGCGGTCTGCGGTGTCGACCACGAAGATGTGCGCGACATGATTGCAGAGCTGAAGACCCTGACACCGCGCCCCGGCGCCGGGTTTGCCGGCGACGCTTCGCTGGCCATTCTGCCTGACGTCTTCGTACGCGAATTGCCCAATGGCATGTTCGCCGTCGAGCTGAACGGCGAGACCCTGCCGCGCGTCCTCATGGACCGGGCGTATTACGCTGAAGTTTCCGCGCTGCCACTGCGCGAGCGGGAGAAGGATTTCATCTCCGAGTGCGCGGCCAGCGCCAGCTGGTTGATCAAGTCCCTCGACCAGCGGGCGCGGACCATCCTGAAGGTCGCCAGCGAGATCGTCCGACAGCAGGATGGCTTCTTTGCCAATGGTATTGCGCACCTGCGTCCGCTCAACCTGAAACAGGTGGCCGACGCAATCGAGATGCATGAGTCGACCGTCAGCCGGGTGACGACGAACAAGTACATGTCGACCCCGCGAGGCTTGTTCGAACTGAAATACTTCTTCTCCGCCGCAATCCCGGCGACCGGCGGCGGCGAGGCCCATTCCGCCGAGGCCGTGCGCCACAGGATCAAGGGCCTGATTGAGGCGGAAGCGCCCGGGACGGTGTTGTCTGATGACCAGATCGTCGAAATCCTGACCGGATATGGCATCGACATCGCCCGCCGCACGGTCGCGAAATACCGCGAAAGCCTCGGCATCCCGTCCTCAGTGCAGCGCCGACGGATGACGCGTCAGTCGGCATGACAAACTGCGCGTAACCGTTGAAGCGCTTCGCCCTTTTTCCCACTTCCTTGTATGATGGGGGGACACAGACGAAGAGGTGACACGTGCAGATCAAGATCGCCGGGAAGAACATGGAACTGGGCCAGGCGCTGCAAGCGCGTATCGCTGAGGGGCTTGAGGCGGCGGTTTCGAAGTATTTCGAGCGGACCGGTGACGCTCATGTGACTGTGACCCGTGAGAACCACCTCACCGAAGTTGATCTCAACGTTCACCTGCCGTCCGGAATCATCCTGCAGGCCGTCGGCAAGACCGATGATCCCTATTCAGCGCTGGAAGCGGCCCTCGACAAGATCGAAAAGCGGGTGCGCCGCTACAAGCGCCGGCTGAAGGACCACCACCGGCCGGACCGATCGCCCCTGCCCAGCGAGCCGGCCGCAGCGTTCGTCCTGCAACCGGGCGAGGAACTCGACGAGGCCGGCGATGGCGAAGATGCCGATCAGGGGCACCCTGTTGTCATTGCGGAAACCTTCGGCCATGTAAGAACCATGACGGTTTCAGAAGCGGTCATGCAGCTAGAACTTGGCGATGCTCCCGCATTGCTGTTCCGTAACGCTAGGCATGACGGCCTGAATATGATTTACCGCCGTCCGGACGGACACATTGGCTGGGTAGACCCGACCAGACCTTGAAAGACGCACAGGCCTTCCGAGAGTGACATGGCGATAGACCTTTCAACCCTGCTTGACGGGGGGGCCGTGCTTCCAATTGGCGAGGCGACCAGCCGTAAGGCCGCGATCGTCATGCTGGCGTCTGCGCTGGCGGGCGTTGTCGCACTGGATGCGCGCACGATCACTGAAGCCGTGATGGAGCGTGAACACCTCGGCTCCACAGGCGTCGGCGAGGGCGTGGCCATACCACATGCGCGCCTCAAGGGACTGAAACGTCCTGTCGGCGGCTATCTTCGCCTTCGCAGCGGGGTCGATTTCGACTCTATCGACGACCGGCCCTGCGACCTTATCTTCATGCTGCTTGCGCCAGACTCCGCCGGCGCCGACCATCTGCGGGCGCTCGCGCAGGTCTCGCGCGCATTTCGCCAACCCTCGACCCGTGACCAGCTTCGTCAGACGGAAACAGAGGATGGCGTGCGGGCCATCCTCTGTCAGTCCTCGGAAAACGTGTCCGCGGCCTGAGGCCGTTCCGTCGCCTAATGCAGGCTGGCTGGCTGGAGCGCGTGCGAGCGGGCCGCCTCGAAGGCTGCATCGCGGCCTTCAATGATGGCCAGACGATTGCCGCGGGCATCGTGTACGGCAAAGAGGTCATCGACGGCATCGATCATCTCAAGCGCATTTGCCGGCAGGATGGCCTGCACCTCATCGGCGCTGATCGGGCGCACATAGACCAGCTTTTGCGCCTCGAAAAGGTCGATCCCGTCCGGGACATTCTGGTGGCTCATGGTCGTGCTCCTTCTACGCGAGACAGGGTCCGACGGGACCGCGAAACCCCTCATCAGGCAGCCCCGCATGGATCCCGGTTGGTCGAAAGGTGGGGAGCGGCGCGGCAGGCGTCAAGCGAGACAGCTGCCCATGGCCTGGTCGGACGGGGCGGCGGGCGCCTGCAAACAGGGCGTGTCAAAGCGCCCGATAGAGCCTCCCGTGTAAACCCGATCGGACGGGAGTGTGCGCCCGCATTCAGCGGAAGGCGGAGCCTGATTTCAGGCCGATCGCCTTGAAGATCAACGCCGCCGGGCAGAACCCGGTGAACGCGGCCTGGAACATGTTGAGGCCGGCAAAGGCGGTCAGCAGGAAGAACCAGGGAGAGATCCAGTAGCCAAGCGCAAGGCTGGCCAGGACGATCACTCCGGCAAAGGCGAAGACGGCACGGTCGATATTCATGATGGATGTCCTTGTTGACGGGCGGTCCGGGTTGCCCCGACGGGCCGCTCAGGCTTTCAGCTTGTGGGTCTTGAGCAAATTGAGGGCGAGATTCTCGTAGAGCGTCTCAGAGCGTCCTGTCCGGATCTTGCGGAGAAAGTACTTCTCGAACGCAATCTTCGCTGTGTGCACCCAGCCGCCGGAAACCGACCAGTTGACATTGCGCGGCGGGATCTGCGGCTGAGCAATAAAGGCCACGCCGCCATCTCCGAAATCGGCGATACAGATGGCATTCCAGGTCGCCTGGTGGGTCGGCGCCTTGCCGTCGAGCACTTCGCGCAGGTTTTCCGCCGTGGCGGTCACCATGGACTCGATCATGAAGCCGGTCTTCGGTACACCGACCGGAACCGGCGTCGCGCCAACGGGCGGGATTGCGATGCACACCCCGATCGAGAAGATCTCGGGCCATTTCGGGTTGCGCTGGTGGTCATCGACCAGGATGAAGCCGCGCGGATTGGCCAGCCCCTCTATGTCGCGCACCGCCTCAACGCCCCGGAAGGCCGGCAGCATCATGGAGTAGGCCATTGGCAGTTCGTGCAGCTCCCGGGTCGCACCGCTGTCATCGACCTCCTCCACAAACATGGCGCCTGCGGTCACGCGCTGGACCCTCGCATTGGTGATCCACTTGATGTGGCGCTCGCGCATTTCGCTCTCGAGCAGGCCCTTGGTGTCGCCGACGCCGTCAAGGCCGAGATGGCCGACATAAGGCTCGGAGGTGACGAAGGTGATCGGAACCTTGTCGCGGATCTTCCGCTTGCGCAGTTCCGTGTCGATGATCATCGCGGTCTCATAGGCCGGGCCGAAGCAGGAAGCGCCCTGTACGGCGCCAACGATTAACGGCCCGGGGGCCTTGCAGAACGCCTCAAAGGCCTCGTTTGCCTTCAGCGCATGGTCGATATGGCAAACCGACTGGGTGTGCCCGCCATGGGGCCCTAGTCCCTCGATCTCGTCAAAGGCGAGTTCCGGGCCAGTCGCGATGACCAGAAAGTCATAGTCCACTGCGCTGCCATCGGCCATGCGCACGCACCGGGCATCCGGATCGACCTTGGCCGCCTTGCCAACCATGAGGTCGATCGCCTTCTTCTTGAGCGGTTTGCGGATATCGACGGTGATGTCCTCCCGGTCGCGCCAGCCAACGAGGACCCACGGGTTCGATGGCACGAACTGGTAGAAGTCGGTCTCGTTGATGACAATGATCTCGTCCTTCCGGCGGGCTGCCTTGCGGATTTCATAGGCTGCCACAATGCCGCCGAGGCCGGCTCCCAGGATCACGATGCGCGCCATGGCGCCCTCCCATCTCTCTCGTTTCGGTGGTTGAGTATTTCATAAGATGCGAAAATACGCATATGCGCAATTTGTCACATACGGACGAGACTGCACCCATCCTATCCTGTGATGCGGACAGGAACTTGCGCCGGCTCAAGCCCGGCGTGGTGGCGAACAGGGAAAGGACCAGACCCCATGGCCGATGCGCGCGATCTCACCCCCAACACCGTCTTTGAGGATCTCAGGGCGGGCCGGATCGTCCTCGTGGACGTCCGCGAGCCGGCGGAATTTGCCAACCAGCGCATTCACGGCGCTCTGCTGCACCCGCTCAGCACATTCGAGCCGAAGGCGATGCCCGCCGGTGAAAGCCGGCGCGTTGTCTTCCAGTGCGGCTCGGGCAAGCGCTCGCGCCAGGCGCTTGATGCCTTCCTGCAGGCGACCGGAACAGATGCGGCGCATCTTGCCGGCGGGATCGGTGCCTGGAAGGAAGCGGGCCTGCCGGTCGTCTCGATCGACCCCTCCAGCGGGGAGGTCGTCGACCATGGGCGCTACTAGCCCGCTCGTCGTCCGGCTTGCCGGCATCGTTGCCCTGCTCACCCTTGCCCTGCCCGCGTCGGCGGAAACCCTGACAGTGCGCGAAGAGGTGGTGGTCGATTATCGCCCGGTGGTCGCGCGTGTCGAGGCCGGCGATACGGCCACGGCGCGATCGCGCCTGCAGGGCGTCGTCACAAGGCTCGACCTTGACGAAGGCAGCGTGGTCGAGGCCGGCGAGGTCATCGCCATTGTCACCGACGAGACGCTCGGGCCACGGATCGCCGCCCTCGGCTCGCGGATCGAGGCCCTGCAGTCGCAGGTTCGCCAGAGCCGGTCGGACGTGGAGCGCGCAGAGCAGCTGTTCGAGCGCGGCTTCTACACCCGGGCGCGGCTTGATGAGCAGCGCACCGGATTGGAGGTTCTGGAGCGCAACCTGGCCTCCGCCGAGGCCGAACAGCGCGCGCTGCGCGCTCGCCGCGACGAGGGCCAGATCCGCGCACCTGCCGATGCCCGCGCGACCGCCGTCAACGTGGTGGAGGGCTCGATCGTCTCGCCCGGAGAGGTGATCGCAAGTTTCGCCACGCTCAATGGCATCGTTCGCCTGTCGGTTCCCGAGCGCCACGCTGCCCAGCTCGCCGAGGGTGAGACTATCACCCTGCGCCTGCCCCAGCGCGGCGGCGACATGCGAACCGCCACGATCGTCAAGGTCTATCCCGAACTGCGCGACGGCGCCGTCATCGCCGATGCCACCGTCCAGAACGGCCTGAAGGCACTGGTCGGCGAGCGGGTCGACGTCCTCGTCCCGGTCGGCGAGCGGCGCGCCATCCGCATTCCGACGGCATATGTCTCGACCCGTTACGGCGTCGACTTCGTGCGCGTGAAGGTGGGCGAGCGCTTTGTCGACGCGCCGATCGCCCTCGCCGCGCCGCTGGGCGATATCGGGGGCGAATTTGAAGTGCTCTCGGGCCTGAGGCCCGGTGACACCATTGCGCTTGCAGAAGGAATGTCCGGTGAAAGCTGATCTTTCAGGAGCCATCACGCGCGCGACGATCCGCTCTCCGCTGACGCCGCTCTTTCTCCTGGCAGCGCTCGCCGTCGGCCTGATCGCCCTCCTCACCATCCCCCGGGAAGAGGAGCCCCAGATCTCCGTGCCGATGGTCGACATGATCGTCGCCGCGCCCGGCCTGCGCGCGCCCGACGTGGTCGAGCAGGTGACCGAGCCACTGGAAGAGATCGTCATGGCGATCCCCGAAGTGGAACATGTTTATTCCCAGTCGCGCGATGATGGCGCCCTTGTCACCGCCCGCTTTGAGGTCGGCACCGATGCCGACGACGCGATCTTGCGGGTGCACGAGAAGATCCGCGCCAATCTCGACCGAATTCCGCCCGGCGTGCCGATGCCGCTGGTGATCGGGCGCGGCATCAATGACGTGCCGATCGTCACCCTGACCCTGTCGCCAGAGCCCTGGACCGGTGATGTCTGGACCGACACCTCCCTGCGCATGCTCGCCGACGAGCTGCAGAAGGAACTGATCAAGGTCAGGGATGTCGGCCTGACCTCCATTGTCGGCGGGCGTGAGCTGGAAATGCGGGTCGAACCGGATATCCGCGCGCTCGCCGCCTATGGCGTGCCGCTGCAGACACTGGTCGATACCGTCACCCAGGCGGCCGACGCCATGCCGGTCGGCACGGCCCGCCAGCGCGGTGACGCCGTCCTCGTGCAGGCCGGTGACCGCATCGATTCCTCTGCCGAGCTGGAGCGCCTCGAACTTCCCGGTTCCGGCGGGCGAACCGTCTATCTCTCCGATGTTGCAACCGTCGAGGTCGCGGGCGCCGAAACCGAGGCGCGTGTCTGGGCGCTCGAACGCGGCGAGGCGGGCGAGGGATTCTCCGCTGCCCCGGCCGTCACCCTCGCCCTTGCCAAGCGGCCGGGCGCCAATGCCGTCGTCGTCGCCGAAGCGATCCTGCACCGCCTCGACCACCTTAAGGGTGAGCTGATCCCGGAGGGTGTGCGTGTCGATATCACCCGCGACTATGGCGAGACCGCCAACCACAAGGCCAATGAGCTGCTGTTCCACCTCGGGCTGGCCACCGTGTCGATTGTCATCCTGATCGCCTTTTCCATCGGCTGGCGCGAGGCCCTCGTGACCCTGGTCGTCATTCCGACAACCATCCTGCTCACCCTCTTCGCCTCCATGGTCATGGGCTACACGATCAACCGGGTGTCGCTGTTCGCCCTGATCTTCTCGATCGGCATCCTGGTGGACGACGCCATCGTGATCATCGAGAACATTGCGCGCCACTGGGCGATGGCTGATGGGCGCTCGCGTATCGCCGCCGCGATCGACG
>CAYPQD010000002.1:0-123266 GCA_964412785.1 uncultured Hyphomonadaceae bacterium | reverse complement strand
GGGCGTCGGCATGGGCAAGGACCACACGCTGTTTGCCCTTATCGAGGGCAAGGTCGCGTTCCGCCGCAAGGCCGGCAACCGACAGTATGTCTCCGTCATCCCGGCCGTCGAGGCGGCAGAATAGCGGTCCTGACACCTGGGCCGCCCGGGAGGTGGCCCGAACCGCGACCGGTTCAGTGCGGGGAGGCGGGCCACCTCTCCCCATCCTTCATCCGGCCTCCCCCGACCTGAGGAACTCGCCGCAAGCGGGGCAGGCGATCATGGCACACATCGTGTCGACCGACGGACTTGTGATCCGGCATTTTCGCACAGACGACGCGATGGCTCTGAACGCGGGCGGACGCCATGACGGGCCGCACGGGACGTTCGACCTCGCCTACCGGATCGCACCGGACCATTGGGGCCAGGGCTTTGCCACCGAGGCGGCGGGTGCGTTCCGCGACTGGCGTAATGGGACGCGCGGTTACCGGGCAATGACTGCCGGCCATTTCGTCGACAACCCGGCCTCCGGCCGCGTGCTGCGCAAGCTCGCTTTCCTGCCGGCCGGCTGGCGACGCTATCCCTGCGCCGGACGCGGAGAGGCGGTGGACTGCATCGATATGGCGTGGATCGCCGGCGATGAGCTAGAGTGCGCGCCATGAAATTTCTCGACCAGTGCAAGATCTTTATCGCCTCGGGCGCCGGCGGAAATGGCTGCATCTCCTTCCGGCGCGAGGCCTTCGTGGAGTTCGGCGGACCCGATGGCGGCGATGGCGGTCGCGGCGGCGATGTCTGGGCCGAGGCGGTGGAGGGCCTTAACACCCTCATCGACTATCGCTACCAGCAGCATTTCCGGGCAGAGCGCGGGCATCATGGCATGGGCAAGCAGCGCACCGGGCGCACCGGCAAGGATGTGGCGCTGGCCCTTCCCGTCGGCACCCAGATCTTCGAGAACGACCGTGAGAGCCTGGTGGCAGACCTGACCGAGATCGGCCAGCGCGTCCTGCTGGCCAAAGGCGGCAATGGCGGCTGGGGCAACATGCGCTTCAAGTCATCGACCCAGCAGGCGCCGCGCCGCGCCAATCCGGGCGAGCCGGGCGAGGAGCGCTGGCTCTGGCTGCGGCTGAAACTGGTCGCTGATGCCGGCCTCGTCGGCCTCCCCAATGCCGGAAAGTCGACCTTTCTCAGCGTCGTCAGCGCGGCGCGGCCAAAGATCGCCGACTATCCCTTCACGACCCTGCACCCCGGACTGGGTGTCGTCGATCTCGGCCCCGGCAGGCGCTTCGTGCTGGCCGATATTCCAGGCCTGATCGAGGGGGCGGCGGAAGGGGCCGGCCTCGGCCACCGCTTTCTCGGCCATGTGGAGCGCTGCCGCGTCCTGCTGCACCTGGTGGACGGGACAGGCGACGATGTCGCCGCCGCCTACCAGACAGTTCGTCAGGAACTGGTAGATTACAGCGCGGAGCTTGGCGCAAAGCCGGAGATCATTGCGCTCAACAAGGTCGATGCGCTCGGACCGGAACTGGCCGCCCATCAGGCCGCCGCGCTGGAAGCCGCCTGCGGCTCGGCGCCGCTACTGATCTCCGGCGTTTCCGGCGATGGCGTCAGCAGTGCGCTGGAGGCGATCTGGAGCGCCCTGCGGGACACGGCGGACGCCTCACCCGATGAGGACGGGGGCTGGACCCCGTGAGCGACACCCCCCTCGCCCGTGCACGGCGGGTCGTCGTCAAGACCGGCTCGGCCCTGATCGCCGCGGACGGGAGGGCACGTACCGCCTGGCTCGCTGCGCTCGCCGCCGACATTGCCGAACGCCGCGCTGCAGGCCAGCAGATCGTCCTGGTCAGCTCAGGCGCAATCGCGCTCGGCCGCGACCGCCTCGGCCCCACCGCGCCGCGCCGGCTTGAGGAGAAGCAGGCTGCCGCCGCGCTTGGCCAGCCCATCCTGATGGCCGTCCTCGCCGAGGCGTTCCGCCCCCACGCCATCCCCGTCGCCCAGGCCCTGCTGACCCTCTCAGACACCGAGGCGCGCCGGCGCTGGCTGAACGCACGCGCCACCCTGGAGACCCTGCTGGCGGCCGGCGCCCTGCCCGTCATCAACGAGAACGACACCGTCGCCACAGACGAGATCCGCTATGGCGACAATGACCGCCTCGCCGCCCGGGTCGCACAGATGCTGTCGGCCGATGTCCTTGTCCTCCTCTCGGATATTGACGGGCTCTACACCGCCGATCCGCGCCGCGAGCCTGCCGCCCGCCACCTGCCAGAGCTGACCGCCATCACGCCGGAGCATGAGGCGATGGCCGGCAGCGCCAATGCCGGCGCCGGCGTCGGCTCGGGCGGCATGGCGACCAAGCTCGCTGCTGCGAGGATCGCCTTCGGAGCCGGCTGTGCCACCGCGATCACCCTCGGCGACCGGCCGCGCCC
This sequence comes from uncultured Hyphomonadaceae bacterium, assembly GCA_964412785.1. GTDB lineage: Bacteria > Pseudomonadota > Alphaproteobacteria > Caulobacterales > Hyphomonadaceae > UBA5336. The sequence goes on along the minus strand of CAYPQD010000002.1, from coordinate 120,864 downwards.
CCTGCGCGACCTCCTGGGTGGCGCCCGCGCCACCTGGATCCTGCCGGACCTGACCCCGGATCGCGCGCGCACCGCCTGGCTGCGCGGCCACCTCAAGCCGGAAGGCACATTGCGCATTGATGACGGCGCCGTGCGCGCGCTTGCCGGCGGGGCGAGCCTGCTGCCAGTTGGCATCACCAGCGTTGACGGACGCTTCGAGCGCGGCGCGGCCGTCAGTGTGATCGGCCCGGACGCTGCTGTCGTCGCGATCGGGATCACCGCCTATTCGGCCGCCGATATCGCCCGCATCCGGGGCCTGAAATCCGATGCCCTCGAGGCCGTACTCGGCTGGCGCGGCCGGCCCGCCATCATCCACCGCGACGACCTCGTGCTGGAGGGCGGCCAGTGAGCGGCGCCCTGTCGATCGCCCTGCCCGACGCGGCCGCCAGCGAATGCCTCGGCGCCGCGCTTGCGCCGCTTTGCATGGCCGGCGACGTGATCACCCTCACCGGCGGCCTTGGCGCCGGCAAGACGACGCTCGCGCGCGGTCTTATCACCGCCCTCGCGCCCGGCATCACCGAGGTCACCAGCCCGACCTACACCCTTGTCCAGACCTATCCCGCGCCTGCCTTCATCGTCTGGCATTTCGACCTCTACCGCCTGGAGCGCCCCGGCGACCTCACCGAGCTTGGTTTTGACGACACCGATGACGGGCTCACCCTGATCGAATGGCCGGACCGCGCCGGGCCGCATCTGCCCGCCTGGCGGCTCGACATCACGCTGGAGCCAGCCGGCGCAGGCCGCATTGCCCGTCTGGAACCGGTCGGCGAACGCTGGCAGAAACCATTGCATGGCCTTCGCCCCTGACCCCCGCGATCTCGCGATCCGCGACTTCCTCGCCGGCACCGACTGGGCCCCGGCCGAACGCCGCCCGCTTGGCCAGGACGCTTCGACACGGCGCTATGAGCGCCTTCAGCACCCGGACGGGCGCACCGCCATCCTGATGGATGCCCCGCCGATCGAGGATCCGCCCTGCCCACCAGACGCCAGCGAGGCTGAACGCCGCAAGCTTGGCTGGAACGCGCTGACACGCCTGGCCGCCAGCCGCGTCGACGCGTTCGCCGCCATCGCCGCTCACCTGAAGGCCCTCGGCCTGTCAAGCCCGGACATCCACCATGCCGACCCGGCGACCGGACTTGCGGTGATCGAGGATTTCGGCACGGCCAACGAGTTCGCCCGGGTGATCGAGCGCGGCGCCGCCGACGAAACCGCCCTCTACACCGCCGCCGCCGAGGCGCTCGCCCACCTCCACGCCCATCCCCTGCCCGAAATCGCAGAAGGCGATGGCGTGCGCTGGCCCCTGCTCGCCTTCGACGACCTCGCCCTGCGCACCAATGCCGACCTCTTCATCGACCACTACCCGGCCTATCAGGGTCGCGTGCCAGTCACAGACGCCGGCCGGGCCCGCTGGGAATGCGAGCGCGACGCCCTGATCGGACGCGCTGGCAGCCTGCCGCGCCGCTTCACCCTGCGCGACTACCATGCGGAGAATCTCGTCTGGCTGGGCGCGCGCGAGGGTATTGCGCGGGTCGGCCTGCTCGACTTCCAGGACGCGGTGATCGGCTGGGACGCCTGGGACCTGTCAATGCTGACCCAGGATGCCCGCCGCGCCGTCTCTGACGCCGCCCGCCAGGCCGCCCTGCGCCGCTATCTCGACCTCACAGGCGACAGTGCGGCGGCGCTGGCCGAACGCCTTGCCATTATCGGAACGTTGAACGCCCTGCGTATTCTCGGCGTGTTCGCGCGGCTGGTGACGGCCTGTAATCGCCCCGCCTACGCCACCTTCATCCCGCGCCAGAAGGCCGAACTCGCGCGCGCCCTCGCCCGCCCGGAGGTCGCCGACATGGCCGGCTTCATACGCGATCTCGCCCCGGACCTTATGGAGGTGCGCTGACATGGCAGCGATCCCGCACACCGCCATGGTGCTCGCTGCCGGCCTCGGCACGCGCATGCGCCCGCTCACCGAGGCGACGCCCAAGCCCCTTATCGAGGTCGCCGGCACCCGCCTCATCGACCGGGTGCTTGCCCCCATGAAGGCTGCCGGCGTGCGCCGCCTCATCGTCAATGTCCACTGGCTTGGAGAACAGGTGGAAGCCTGGGCCAGCGACCAGGCCGGCCTCGACATCGTCATCTCAGACGAGCGCGAACGCGTGCTGGAGACCGGCGGTGCGCTGGCCAAGGCCCGCCCCCTGCTCGGCGAGGACCCGCTGCTCGTCGTCAACACCGACGCATTCTGGGTCCCCGCCGACCGGGCCCCGCTGGATGCCCTCGCCGGTGCCTGGGACCCGGACATCATGGACGAGTGCCTGCTGCTCGCCGACCGGGAGCGCTGCCTCGGCTTTGCCGGCGCCGGGGACTTCACGCGTGCCGCCGACGGCTGTCTCGCCCGGCGCGGCGAGGCTCCTTCCGCGCCCTGGGCCTATGCCGGGGTGCGAATCCTCAAGCCGGCCCTCTATGACGACGAACCGGCCGAGCCGTTCTCCGCCAACCGGGTCTGGGACCGGCTGCTGCCCGGCGGACGCATTCACGGCGTGGCGCTTGATCGCTTCTGGCTGCATGTCGGCGACCCGGCAGCGCTCGCAGACGCCAGCATGTGGCTGACCTGCCATGGCGCCTGAGGCCCTGTTCGCAGACGGCGCGCCGCGCCTTTGGACCATCCCGGCCGGCCGGCCTTTCCTTGCTGACCTCGCCAACGGGCTTGCCCGCGCAAGCGGCCTCAGCGAGCGGCCGGACGCCCTCGCCAGCGCCCTGGTCTACCTGCCGAACCGGCGCTCTGCCCGCGCCTTCGCCGGTGCGCTGCATCGCGCCTCGGGGCGTGACACCGTCCTCCTGCCGGATATCCGCGCGCTCGGCGACCTGGAAGCCGACGAACCGCCCGCCCCGGCCGACGAGGCGCTGGCCGACCTGCCACCGGCGATCGCGGAGGCCACCCGTACCGGCGTGCTCGCGCGCCTCGTCACCGCCTTCCACGCCGCAGAGGGACGCGCTCTGGCGCTGTCCTCTGCGCTCGCCGCCGCGCGCGACCTCGCCGCCCTGCTCGACCAGGCCGCCCTCTCCGGCGAGGTCGACTGGAGCCGGCTTCCGGACCTCGTCGAAGCCAACGACCTCGCCCACCACTGGGCCCGCTCCAGCGCCTTCCTGAAGATCGTTGCCGAGACCTGGCCGGACTGGCTTGCCGGGAGCGGCGCGATCGACCGCTATGACCGCCGCCGCGCCGTGGCGGAGGCCGTGGCGGCAAGCTGGCGCACGGCCCCGCCGGAGGGGCCGGTGATCATTGCCGGCTCCACCGGCGCGACCCCGGCCAGCCGGGTGATGATGCAGGCCGCCGCCAGCTTGCCGCGCGGCCTGATTGTCCTGCCCGGTCTCGAAACCGAGGCGACGGCCGCCGACTGGGCCGCCGTCGCCGACGCCCCGTCGCACCCGCAATTTGCCTTTGTGGAGACTCTGGCGACACTCGCGATGCCGCCGTCGGACGTCGCAGTCTGGCCCGGTGATCCGGAGCCGCCCCGGGTAGCCGCGCGCCGCCGCCTTATCGCAGAGAGCCTCCTGCCGGCCGGTCTCACCGGCGACTGGATCGACCGCCTCGCCGCCCTTGCCGCGCCGCAAACACCTGCGGACCTGGCACGGGCGGCGCTTGACGGCTTCACTCTTATGGAAGCGGCCGACCCGGCCGAGGAAGCATTGCTCGCCGCCCTCCTTCTGCGCGAAACGCTGGAAACACCAGCGGCGAGCGCCGCGCTGGTCACACCCGATGCGGCGCTGGCCCGGCGTGTCTGCGCCCTGCTCGCGCGCTGGGGCGTAATGGTCACGCCATCGGCCGGACGTCCGCTGCTTCACACACGGGCCGGCCGGCTCGTCACCGAGCTGGCCCTCTGGCTGACCGACACCGGCAACCCGGTGGCACTGGCGGGCCTGGTCAAGCATCCCCTGCTCGCCTTCGCCGACGAGGCATCGCACTTCGAGGTCGCAGCCCTGCGCGGGGCCCGCCTCTGGGCCGGCATTAACGACCTCGCCGGTCGCGACATCGGCGATCCGGCCGCCAGCGCCATCGCAGCGCGCCTTGCCGAGGCGGCCACGCGCGCCGGCGCCCTCAGCGATCCCGATGAGGCCCGCCCGGGACGCGAGGCGCTGACCGCCCTCGTCGAGCTGGCCGGCGACCTCTCCGGTGGCACCGTCTGGGCCGGACCCGATGGCGAGGCGGCCGCCCGCCTCATCGAAGAGGCCGCCCTCCTCGCCGACGAGGCGCCACCCCTCTCAACGGGGGCGCTCGCCGACATGCTGGTCGACCTCGCCGCGGGCGCCAGCGTCGCCGCAGGCAGCCCGGACCATCCGCGCCTCGCCGTCTGGGGGCCGCTGGAGGCGCGACTGCAGAGCGCCGACAGGCTTGTGCTCGCCGGCCTCAACGAGGGTGTCTGGCCGGCCCCGCCACCGCCGGACGCCTTCCTGCCGCGCCGCTTCCGGACCCGCCTCGGCCTGCCCGACCCGGATACGCGGATCGGACTTGCCGCCCATGACTTCGCCGCCCTCGCCTCGGCGCCGGAGGTGACGCTGCTCTGGTCGGCCCGCCGGGAGGATGCCCCCGCCGTCGCCTCGCGGTGGGTCTGGCGCCAGAAGACCCTGCTGCGCGGCGCCCTTGGTGCCGACGCGGAGGCGGCGTTGTCGCCGAGGCCCGGGCGCGACGCGCGCACCTGGGCCGCTCGCCTGACCGCGCCGGCACCGGCCTCGCAGGTCCGCCCGGACCCGCGTCCGTGCCCGCCGCCGCAGGCCCGCCCGGTGAAGCTGTCGGTGACACGCATCGATACCCTGCAGCGCGACCCCTATGCGATCTATTGCGAGACGGTGCTGGGTCTGAGGCCGCTCAATGCCCTCGACGAGCGCGCCGACGTGCGCGTCGTCGGCACCGCCATCCACGCCGCCATCGAGGCCTTCGAGCGCGATGGCCATCCGCCCGACTCGGCCCCCCTCGCCCGCCTGCTGGAGGACGCGCTCGCCGAGGCCGGCATGTCGCGGGCCGAGAGGCTGAGCCGGCGCGCCTGGCTTGCGCAGGCCGCCGCCTGGTATATCAGCTGGAGGAACGACCGGCCGGCACCCCTGCTGGAAGTCAGGGGTGCCCTCGAGCTGGAGATTGACGGCGCGCCATTCCGCCTCACGGCTGTGGCCGACCGCATCGAGAGCACCTCTGAGGGGCTCGCCATTCTCGACATCAAGACCGGCGCCCCGCCCTCGGAGGCGCAGATCCGAAGCCAGCTGGAGCAGCAGATGCCGCTGCAGGCGCTGATCGCGCAGGCCGGCGGTTTTGACGGGGTTGCCGCCACTGCGGTGCAGGATTTGTCCTATATCCGCTTCGGGCCGAAACCGGAGCACGTGAAAATCAAGGCGCCGCCCGCCGAGCTCGCCGAAGAGGCAAAGGCCGGTCTGGTCCGCCTGATCGCCGCCTACCGCCGCCCCGACACGCCCTATCTCTCGGCACCGCGCACCCAGTTCGTGAAATACGACAATGGCTTCAACCGCCTCGCCCGCCGGGCGGAGTGGACCGCCGACGTCAGCGAGGAGTGAGCCGGTGAACGCGTTCGAGCCTCTTCTGGAACCCGACACCGATGCGTTCGCCGAAGCCATCCGCGCACAGGCGCTGGCCGCCGAGCCGCAGCGTTCCGCATGGGTCGCGGCCAATGCCGGTTCGGGCAAGACCAAGGTTCTGATCGACCGGGTCGCCCGCCTGCTGCTCGACGGCGCGGCACCGGACTCGATCCTGTGCATCACCTACACCAAGGCGGCTGCCAACGAGATGCTCTCGCGCCTGTTCGAGCGGCTCGGCAAGTGGTCGGTCGCCAGCACGGGAACTCTGGCTGAAGACCTCGCCCGGCTGGAGGGGCGCCCGACCAGCCAGTACAGCGCCGAGGCGCTGCGCAGCGCACGCGCCCTGTTCGCCCGCGCGCTGGAGACGCCCGGCGGGCTGCGGATCGAGACGATCCACGCCTTCTGCAACCGGGTGCTGCGCCGCTTCCCGCTCGAAGCGGGCCTGCCGCCGGGCTTCGGCGAACTGGAGGAGGCCGAGACGGCCCGCCTGCAGGACGAGGCGATCGCCCATGCGCTGGAACGCGCGTCCATGGCGGCCCCCGACGCCCTCGAACGGGTCAGTCTGGAAGCGCCCGGCAAGTCGGCCCGTGCCGCCCTCGACGCTGCCTTCGGCAAGGCGCAGGCGCTGCTTGCCCTCGATCAACGGTATGACGGCGACTGGGGCGCCCTCGTTGCAGCCCTTCGCCAGGCGCTTCGAGCCCCGGAGGAAGCACCGGACGAGATCCTGCAGCGCGCCACCGGTCCCGACTTCCCGACTGACGATCTGCGCAACGCGCTCGGCCCCCTGCACCTCTGCGGCAAGCGAGACAGCGCGCGGACGGCGGGCGCCATCGAGGCGGCACTGGCAACGCCCGACCCCGCAGCGCGCTGGTCGGCCTATTCCGCCTGCTTCTTCACCAGCAAGGGCGAGCTCTACAAGAGGTTCGCCAACGCCGCCGCCAAGGACCCGCTGATCGCCGACCTTTTCGGCACAAGGGAGCGCGAGGGCCGCGAGGTCCTCCGCATGGTTGAAACACAGGCCGCCCTCACCGCCGCGCGCGCCGTGCAGCGCACCATCGACCTCCTCGTTGTCGCCCGGCCCGCCATCGCCCGCTTCCAGTTGCTGAAACGCCAGCAGGGCGCCCTCGACTTCGACGACCTGATTGCAGAGACGCGCACCCTGCTGACCCGCGCGACCAGCGCCGACTGGGTGCTCTACAAGCTCGATGGCGGGCTGACCCATGTCCTCCTCGACGAGGCACAGGACACCAGCCCCGACCAGTGGGCGCTGATCAACGCGCTGACCGGCGAATTCTTTGCCGGCGCCGGTTCCGAGCGCCATGAGGCGCCGCGCACGCTGTTCATAGTCGGCGACGAGAAGCAGTCGATCTATTCCTTCCAGGGCGCCGACCCGGAGCACTTTCTCACCGAACGCCAGCGATTCTTCGACCGTGTCCCGGACGGAGCGAGGCCGGACATGCTGATGTCCTTCCGCTCCTCGCCGGAGGTACTCCGGTTCGTCGATGCCGTCTTCGACACCGACGCGTTCGACGGGGCGCCCTTTTCCCTGCATCCGCCGCCAGAGGCCGACCCGATGCGCCACACCGCCCGGCGCGCCAGCCAGCCCGGCCGGGTCGAAGTCTGGCCGATCCACGCGCCTGCCGAGAGCGAAGCGGCCGACCCGTGGGACGCCCCGCTCGACCGAATGGATGAGACCGCGCCCAAGGCCCGCCTCGCCGCCGAAATCGCCAGCGAGGTTCAGTGTCTTGTCACGCGCGGTGAGACCGTCTGGGCCGAGCGCCCCGACCGGACCTGGCAGCGCCGGCCCCTGACGCCCGGCGATGTCCTCATCCTGGTGCGCAGCCGCCAGGGCGGACTGTTCGACGCGCTGATCAACGCCCTGAAGTGCGAAGGTCTGCCGGTGGCCGGCGCCGACCGGCTGGTCCTTACCGAGCATATCGGCGTGCAGGACTGCCTCAATCTCATGCGCTTCGCCCTTCTGCCGGAGGACGACCTGACCCTCGCTGAGATCCTGCGCGGGCCGTTCTGCAATCTCGTCGATGACGACCGCGACCTGTTCCCGCTGGCCTATGGTCGCGGCCGCGACAGCCTGTGGTCGCGTCTGCGCGCCTCGGCAAAAGCCCGCCACCAGGCCGCCGCAGCCTTTCTCGAAGGCCTCATCGGCACGCGCGCACGCCCGCCCTACGAATTCCTCTCCCGCGTGCTCGACCGCCCGCTGTTCGACGACGAGACCGGCTGGGACCGGCTGACCGCCCGCCTCGGCTTGCCAGTGCGCGACCCGGTGGACGCCCTGATCGCCCGCGCCATCGCCTTCGACCGCGCCCATCCAGCGAGCCTGCAGGGCTTCGTCGCCGCCATGGAGGCCGATGACAGCCAGATCAAGCGCGACCTGGCCGAGCCCGACGGCGCCATCAGGATCATGACCGTCCATGGCGCCAAGGGGCTGCAGGCCCCGCTCGTGATCCTGCCGGACACCACTTCTGCGCCGAAGACGCGCAGCCCGGCGCTGCTGAGCGTCGATGGCCTGCCTGTCTGGGCGCCGCGCAAGGGCGATGACGGGGAGGCCACCGCCGCGGCCCGCCAGCTTGCCGGCGACCTCGACCTGCGCGAGCATCGCCGGCTGCTCTATGTCGCCCTGACGCGGGCGCAGGACCGCCTGATCGTCTGCGGCGCCTGGAGCGGCGGTAGCCGCAGCAAGACCGGCTGCCACGACACCAGCTGGTATGCCCTGTGCGCGGCGGCGCTGGACCGCCTGCCGCAGGACGGTCTCAGCGAGGACACCGAGACAGGCCGGCGCCGCTTCGGCCCGCCGCCGCCAGCCCGCGCGGGCGATGCCGCCACGCCGGACGCCAACCCGCCCCTACCCGGCTGGCTTACCCGGCCGGCCCCCGCCGAGCCCGAGCCCCGCCACACGGTCAGTCCCTCCGGCCTGCTCGCCGCCGCTGCGCCGGTGATCGCCCCGCTCGGCGAGGCCAACCGCCGCCGCCGCAGCCGCGGCCGGCTCATCCACACCCTGCTGGAGCGCTTGCCGGACATGCCGCGCGAGGAGCGCACGGCCTGGGCGGAGCGCCACCTCGCCCGCATCCCGGACCTTGATGCCGCCGCCCGCGCCGACATTGCCGCTACCGCGCTCGCCACCCTGTCGGACCCCGACTTCGCCGATATCTTCGCCCCCGGCGGCCGGGCCGAGGCGCCGGTAATCGGCTGGGGCCCCGGCCTGCCGCCGGGCACGCTGGTGAATGGCCGGATAGACCGCCTGAGCGTGACCGCGACGGCTGTCCACCTGATCGATTTCAAGACCGACCGCCCGCCGCCGGCAACGCCGGAGGGTGTCGATCCCGCCTATCTCGCCCAGATGGCCGCCTATCGCGCCGTCGTCGCCGCCCTGTGGCCCGACCGGCCAGTGCGCTGCTGGCTCGGCTGGACAGACGGGCCACGCCTGATGGCGCTTCCCGGCAATCTCCTGTCAGCGCAGCTTAACCGTCTCACATGAGAGGTTTGACGGCGGCGCCGGATGCTTATCTTCTCACAAGGCATGACAAGAGGAGGTGGCGATGGCCGCTGAGACCCTGACTGACGATGATTTCGACACGGCGATTACCGGCGACATGCCCGTGGTCGTGGATTTCTGGGCTGAATGGTGCGGCCCCTGCCGGCAGATGGCCCCCCATCTGGAAGCCGTCGCCGAGGAGCTGGCCGGCAAGGTGCGTGTCGCCAAGATCAATGTCGACGAGAATCCGATGGCCGCCTCGAAATACGGCGTACGCGGCCTGCCGACGCTGATGCTGTTCAAGGGCGGCAAGCTTGTCGATACCCAGCTCGGCGCCATGAGCAAGCAACGCATCGCCGACTGGATCAAGGACCACGCGTGAGCGAGGCGCCGGCCGGGCCGGCACCTCCTCTGCGGGTGCGCGCGCAGGCGAGCTACTGCCCCCCCTTGCGCTGTTTCACATCCTCTTCGTCGGCGACAGTGCGGTCGGCCTCGTCAAACACAATCTCAGCCTCCTCTCCCTTGCCATAGGCGCGGGATTTCTTGCCGAGGCGGTCCATCGAGGCGGAGAAGGCGCCCTGACCGATCGCCATGGATTTCGCGTTCGACACGCCGACCGCATCGGCATCAGCGAAGCTGGCGAATTCCGCGCCGAGGAACACCACTTCCCAGCCCCTCGCGCGGGCCCGGTCGAGCGCCGCCTTGGCCTGCTTCTTGTTGAACTCTCGCGAGGCGTTCTCACGCCCGTCGGTCATGATGACGAGCACCGCCTTGTCCGGCGCGTCTTCCTCAGCAACGGTGACAATCTTCCCGATTGCATCGAATAGCGGCGTCATACCGCGCGGCGACGCCTCGTCATTGGTGACCGGGGTCCAGCTGTCGGCATCGACCTTGCGGCGCAGGACATCGAACTGCAGCCCCTCCTGGGCGTCGAACACGGCAAGGGTCACGTGCGTCCTGAGCGTGTCCGGCCCGCCCTCCTCCTCCACGGCGACGGATTTTGCATAGGCATTGACCGAGCCGAGCGCCTCCTCCCAGATGGATGACATCGACCCGGTCCGGTCGAGCAGAATGTAGGAATGCAATGCGTCCTCCTTCGGTGTGATCTCGTCGGCGCCGGCGCCGAACCCTGCGACAAGGCTCGCGGCGAGGGCAGTGATCAGGCGTTTCATGGGCTTGCGGCCTCCTGCGGCTAGGTGGGAAAGGAGAGGCTCGCCGACAATTGCGGCGCGCACACGGCGCAAATTGGGAGATTGCGCCGGGCCGGGCGGCGTCGCATACCGGCACGCATGACAAGACAGACCGCCCCGAAACGCGTCGTCCTCGCCTATTCAGGCGGGCTGGACACCTCGATCATCCTGAAATGGCTGCAAGTGGAATATGGCTGCGAGGTCATCACTTTCACCGCCGATCTCGGCCAGGGCGAGGAGCTCGGCCCGGCCCGCGACAAGGCGCTGGCCATGGGCGTCGCGCCGCAGCATGTCTTCATCGAGGACCTGCGCGAGACCTTCGTCGCCGACTATGTCTTCCCCATGTTCCGGGCCAACGCCGTCTATGAAGGCGTCTACCTGCTCGGCACCTCCATTGCCCGGCCGCTGATCGCCAAGCGCCAGATCGAGATTGCCGAACAGCTCGGCGCCGATGCGGTCTGCCATGGCGCCACCGGCAAGGGCAATGACCAGGTCCGTTTCGAGCTTGGCTATTATGCCCTCAATCCGGACATCCGCGTCATCGCTCCCTGGCGCGACTGGGCGTTCAGGTCCCGCTCCGACCTCCTCGCCTTTGCCGAGGCAAACGGCATCCCTGTGCCGGCCGACCGGCGCGGCGAGGCGCCGTTCAGCGTTGATGCAAATCTCCTGCACACCTCATCGGAAGGCAAGGTCCTGGAAGACCCTGGCGCGGAGGCGCCCGACTTCGTCTACCAGCGGACCGTCGATCCCGTCGACGCCCCCGACAGCCCAGAAACCGTCCGCATCGGCTTTCAGCGCGGCGATCCGGTCAGCATCAATGGCGAGGCGCTGTCGCCCGCCGCCCTGCTCACCCGCCTCAACGATCTCGGCCGCACCCATGGCATTGGCCGGCTCGACCTGCTGGAGAACCGGTTTGTCGGCATGAAGTCCCGCGGCATCTACGAAACGCCCGGCGGCACCATCCTGCTCACCGCCCATCGCGGCATCGAGCAGATCACGCTCGACCGCGGCGCGGCGCACCTGAAGGACGAGCTGATGCCGCGCTATGCCGAGCTCATCTATAATGGCTTCTGGTGGAGCCCGGAACGCGAAATGCTGCAGGCGGCGATCGACGCAAGCCAGGCCCATGTCACCGGTGAGGTGCGCTTGAAGCTCTACAAGGGCGCCGTCCACCTGACTGCCCGCACCTCGCCTGCTTCCCTCTATGATGAGAGCATCGTCACCTTCGAGGACGACGCCGGCGCCTATGACCAGAAGGACGCCGAAGGCTTCATAAAGCTCAACGCCCTGCGCCTGAGGCTGCTGGCGGCGCGAGACAGGCGGGTGGGGCGGAATTAGGAAAGTGCAGGGCACATGACGCCGGTATAACGGCGCAACGAAATTCGGAAATTCTGCGCGACGTTTTTCAGCGCGATTGCTGTTTCCGGTGTTGTCGCATCGCTGTTTGCGCCCCGGTCTTCTGATCCGCTCGCCATCCTTTTCCGGGTATTCGCACTATTCTACCAAGCTGCATGGATCGGAACCGATCCGTGCAGCTTGGTATAAGAGGGCTTCCAGGTGCCGGACACTTGCCTTTTCCGCCAGGATCGTCGTCGCGCGCCGGTCCGACCCCGGATCGGGTCCAGGGCAGGCTTATGCCCGCATCGCCGGACGACACGCTCCTGAAGCCCCGGTCTTTCGTTTCACTCCAGACCTGCGCTTTAGAGCCTTGTTTTTGAGCAAGTATCCGTTCGCAAACGATTCCATTTGCTCCGAACTTGCTTTAGCCCTGACGAAAAACTCAAGCGGCCAAGTGGCTCAATTTGGTCGGAACCTGCCCTAGACAAGGAAGCCCTTGAACAGCCAGTAAAGGGTCATCCAAGCCAGCGCATACACCGTGACAAGACCAGCGCGCCCGCGAAGGGCCCCCTGCAGCGCCGGCGCGATGCTGGGACGGGCCGAAAGGACTGCCACGAAATACAGCGTGCCCAGTCCCCAGAAGCCTGCCGCCAGGAACATGATGTCGCCGGTCAGCGACAGGGCTGAGGCGTCCTGCTGGAGCACGCCGAACACCGGCAGGGCCGAGACCAGAGGCCAGGTGCCGAGCACCGGCACCGCAAGGGTCCAGATGAGTATCCGATTGACATCGCCGCGAGACAGTTGGTCCATGCTCCAATCCTTAATTTGATCGCCGCTGATTGTATACATCCGGCCGCGCCAGCGGATGCCCGGCACAGCTGTGCAAGAGCGTCGCAGGCCCACCTTCGGCCGACTCTGGCGCCAACGCCTTGCGCCGGCTAAATCCCCCCCATGGCGTGGACGAGGACCTACACCGGCAGCGAGCCCCAGCGCGTCAACAAATGGCTCGCACAGTCCGGCGTCTGTTCGCGCCGGGAAGCCGAGGCGCTGATTACCGACGGCCTCGTCTCGGTCGGCGGCAAGCCCGTCACCGAGCCCGGCCACAAGATCTGGCCCGGCGAAACCCTGACCCTGTCAGACCGCGCCGAGGCGACACTGGCCGACCGCATGACCCTGGTGATGCACAAGCCGCCGGGCTATGTCTCCGGCACGCCAGAGGGCGAGCAGGTCCCGGCGATCCGCCTCGCCACTGCCGCCAACCGGGAGGGCGACACCGGTATGCCGCCCGGCCGCCGCTCGCTGGCCCCGCTCGGCCGGCTCGACCAGGACAGCCGCGGCCTCCTGCTGCTGTCCGATGACGGGGTGCTGGCGAAGGCGCTGATCGGCCCGCGCGCCGGCGTGGAAAAGGATTACCTTGTGCGCGTTGAAGGCGAGATCACGGAGGGCCGCCTCGCCCTGCTGCGCCATGGCCTGTCGCTGGATGGGCGGCGGCTGAAGCGGGCGCAGGTGAGCCATGTGAAGGGTCCGGTGCTGCGCTTTGTCCTGCGCGAGGGCCGAAACCGGCAGGTCCGGCGGATGTGCGAACTGGTCGGGCTGACCGTGAGCGACCTCCTGCGCACCCGGATCGGGCCGCTGAAGCTCGCCGGCCTGCCCGAAGGGCGCTGGCGCCCGCTCACCGAGGCGGAACGCGACGCCTTCATCAACCCGTCCGCTGGCTGAGTGACTGCCAAAACCAGTGGGCGCACGGACCGAGTCGCGGCACTGTCCGCCAACCGATCAAATGATCGGGGTTGGGGGGCTCGGTTCGCGGGCCCGATAAACCGGTAACGAAGCGTTTGAAATGGAGGGATCGGAACCGATGAGCAAGCGCGACGAACTGATCGAGAAGTACGCGGCTGACCTGAAGGACAAGGCCGGCGTTACACCGGACATGGAGCTCCTGCGCAAGGTGACGATCGGCTGCGGGCCGTCCATCTACAATCGCGACAGCTCCACGGTGTCGGCAACCGACCCGTCCGAACTGGAACGGGTCAAGAAGAACTTCCTCATCAAGAAACTCGGCCTGCCCGACGGGCCAAAGCTCGACGAAGGCCTGCAGGCCGTGATCGAGCAGTATGGAAAGTCAGTGCGCGCCAAGCACCGCGCCGTGGTCTATTACCTGCTGACGACGCACTTCAAGAAAGAAGCCGTCTACAAATAGCCGGCACGATCCGGCGTGGAGCCGATGTGACGGGGCGGCCCGGAAGGGCGGTCATTTCGGCCCTTGCGTCTCCGCCCCCAAAACGGCTTTATCGCGGGCGAGGTCAGTCAAGGAGGATCCCATGACCCTAGAGGAACTAACCCAGCGCGCGGCTGCGGCTGTCCAGCCGGGCGGTGATTTCACCAAGAAGGTGAAATTCGACTTTGGCGATGTCGGCAGGCTCTTTATCAACGGCACCGAAGGCCAGGTCGACAATTCCGACAGCGAGGCCGATGCGACGATCAAGGTCACCTGGGACGATTTCATGAAGCTTGCTGCCGGCGAGATGGACGGCACCATGGCGTTCATGCAGGGCAAGCTGAAGGTCGATGGCGACATGTCCGTGGCCATGCAGTTGAAATCGCTGATGTCGAAATTCGCGTAAGGCGCGGTCCTGCTGGGACGACCACTGGCCCGGCAGGACGACTCCCTCGACAGGGCCCGCCAGTGCACAGGACTGGCGGGCCCTTGTCTTGAAGGACATGAAGCCACGGCATGGCAATGAAGGCGCAGGACCTCGACAGCTTTGTCGACCTGCCGGGAAATCCCCGGCCGGAGGGCGCCGACCTTGCCTGGTTCCGCGGCATTGCCGGGCGGCGGCTGCGCGCCTGCGTGGTTCCGGCCATGGGCAATGGCCAGCCCCGCGGCACCTGCATCGTCTGCCCGGGACGGACCGAATTCATCGAGAAGTATTTCGAGGTCGCCCGCGACCTGCAGGCGCGCGGCTTTGCCGTCCTTATCCTCGACTGGCCCGGCCAGGGGCGCTCTGACCGCCTTCTCGACGACACCCGCAAGGGCCACATCGACACGTTCCGCACATTCATGGGCGCGCTCGCCAACGGGCTGGCGGAACTGCAAGACCGCCTGCCGCGCCCGCACGTGGCGCTCGCCCATTCCATGGGCGGAGCGATCGCGCTGGCGGCGCTGGCCGAGGGCCTGGTCCGCGTCGAGGCCGCCGCCTTCAGCGCGCCGATGTGGGGCCTTCGCACGCGCACCTTCGGCATCCGCTATCTGGTCTGGGCAATGCGCGTCCTTGGCCGGTCCGGAGACTATGCGGTCCAGCCCGGTCCGCGCGAGCGCTTCCAGGACAATATCGTCACCCATGACGCGCGCCGCTGGTCATTGCAGCGGGCGCTCGTCGATGCCGCTCCGGAATTGGACCTCGGCCCCGTCACCTGGGGCTGGCTTGGCGCCTCGCTCAACATCCTCGCCACATTCGCGAAGTTGCCGAAGATCGCAGCCATCGACGTGCCCATACTCGTCGCAACCGCCGGACAGGAAAAGCTGGTCGACAATGGCGCTCATGATCGCGTCTGTGCGGCCCTGCCGGATTGCGAGCACATTGTCCTGCAGGACGCGCGCCATGAGATCCTGATGGAGACCGACGAGCAGCGTGCGGTGTTCTGGGAGGCGTTCGACCGCCTGCTTACCCGCGCCGGCATCTGACCGGAAAGGGGGCCTACTCGCCGATCGCGGACGCAAGCCAGTCCGCCGCCGCGCCGACGCGCTCCCGGTCAAGATCGACCATGGCGTTGGCCCGGCGCATGTCGGCGCTCGGGATCGCTCCGACCAGCGGCGCGAGGGCATCAAGCAGCGCCCGGTCATCGCGCCGCGTCGGGGCAATGAGCAGGAAAGCATCATAGGGCGGCAGGGCGCCCGCCGGTTCCTTGAGGAGGACGAGGTCATAGGCATCGATCCGCCCGTCCGTCGTATAGGCGGTGATCAGGTCCACCTCGCCGCGTCGCACCGCATCGTAGATGAAAGCGGCGTCCATGCCGCGCGGCGTGATTGTGCCGAGGCCATAGATGTCGCGCGTGCGTGTCCATTCCGGCCGGCCGAAGAATTCCGGGTCGCTGGCGAGGCTGAGATTGCGGCCCTGCAGGTCGGCGATGCTCTCCAGCCCCTCGCGCGCGGCGGTGTCACGCGTGGTGGCGAAGGCATAGGCGTTCTCGAAGCCGAGCCGGCCCATCGCCAGCACGCCATGGGTCTGCAGCAGCCAGGCGGAGGTTTCAGCATACATGACCACGCGCGGCGGAACGTCCTCACGCTTCATCAGCGTCGCCCAGACCGTCCCGGTATAGTCGATATAGACATCGATCTCGCCCGAGGTCAGCGCATCGAAGGCAACCGTCGAGCCGAGACCCTCGCGCACCTCCACCCGTGCCCCCTCGCGTTCCAGCACGGCGGCGATGACTTCGGCAAGGATGTACTGCTCGGTGAACGCCTTCGCGCCGATGACAACCCGGCGGCCGTCCAGCGGCTCGACCGCGCCAACAAACTCCGCGTCGCGCCCCTGCGTGGCGGCGCGCTCGGAAAGAGTGCTGGCGAGCGGCAGGGCCACGAGCACGAGACCGAGCGCGCCGAGCAGGGCGCGCACGCGCGAGCGCCGTTCGGCGGCGGTCTCGAACAGGCGGATCACCTGGTCCAGCGTGAGTGCCAGGGCGGCGGACACGAGGCAGCCGAACAGGACCGCGCTCCAGGTGCGCGTCTGCAGCCCCTGGAAGATATAGTTGCCAAGGCTTTCGGCTCCGACCGGTGTCGACAGGGTCGCCGCGCCAACCACCCAGACCGTCGCAGTCCTCAGCCCGGCGACGATCACCGGCCCGGCCAGTGGCAGGTCGACCGACCAGAAGCGCTGGACCGGAGTCATGCCGACGCCGAGCGCTGCCTCGCGCACGCTCGCCGGCACCCCCTGCAGCCCGACAATGGTGTTGCGCAGGATAGGCAGGACGGAATAAAGCGCCAGCGCCGCATAGGCCGGCCAGAAGCCGATCTGTCCGCCGAGCAGCGGCACCATCAGGGCCAGCAGGGCAAGGCCCGGTATGGTCTGCACCACGCTCGCGATCGCGAGCGAGGGCCCGGCCAGCACGCGCGACCGCGCCGCAAAGACACCGAGCGGAACCGAGACCGCAAGGCCGGTCAGGATGGCAGTAAAGGAGAGCACGAGGTGGCCCGTGTAGTGCCCGGGAAAGACGGCAAGTTCCTCAGCGAACATTCAGGCGCCCGCCCCGTCGAACACCGCGCTCACTGCCTCGGCAGAGCGCCGGGGCGCCTGCAGCAGCTCCGTCACCGCCTTGCTGGCCGGCGCGGCGATCAGGTCCGCGGCCGTGCCGATCTGGACGATGCGGCCCGTCTCCATGACGGCGATCTTGTCGGCAAAGCGCAGCGCCTCGGCGAAGTCATGGGTGACGAGAATGGCGGAGAAGCCGAGCCGGGCCCGCAGGGCGGCGACATCCTCGATCAGCTGCTCCTTGGTCAACGCATCGAGCGCGGAGAAGGGCTCGTCCATCAGGACGAGGTCCGGCTCGCCGGCGAGCGCCCGGGCGAGGCCGACCCGCTGGCGCTGTCCTCCGGAAAGCTCCGTTGGCCAGCGCCGGGCATACGCACCAGCCGGCAGGGCCACCATGTCGAGCAGCGCGGCAGTGCGTTTGGCAATCCGATCGGCAGGCCAGCCCTTCAGGCGCATGGTCACCGCGACATTGTCACCGACCCGCATGTGCGGGAACAGGCCGGCACCCTGGATGACATACCCGATCCGCCGCCGCCAGTCGGGTGCAGCGACCGCATGGGCCTCCTGCCCCTCCAGAAGGATCTCGCCGCGATCGGGCTCGACCAGGCGGTTGATCATCTTGAGGCAAGTGGTCTTGCCACAGCCGGACGGGCCGATCAGCGCCAGGGTCTCACCGGCGGCCAGCTCGAACGAGACGCCATCCACGGCGGCAAGACCGCCAAAGCGCTTCGCAAGGTCGCGGACCGAGAGCAGCATGGTGGCGCCGGCAGCCGGCCGGTCAACCCGGCAGGTCCTCCGACAGGATGGTCATCTGGAACTGGTAGGCGGTCTCGCCTTCGTCGACATCCTTGTAGACGACGGCCAGGAACTCCGCGCCAAGATAGATCTCGACACTGTCCTCGGCTCGCTCGCGCTCAATGGCGCGCAGTTCCGGGTGCAGCTTGCGCCGCAGATAGGCTTCGACGCGGCGGATCTCGTCAGGTGACATGGCCGGCCTCCATTTGCGTAACGACACCCCAAGCTTTAGGGCGTTCGCCTGCCAAGGCCAACCGAGCGCCACAGAAATGTCGCCTGATTTCCATTCCGGGCGGCCATGCTAGACGACATCATAAGGGGAGGTAGGCGCATCGATGACCCGGATTGAGCACTGGCAGAGGATCAGCGCCCTGTTTGACGCAGCGATGGAGCGCCCGTCATGCGAGCGGGAGGCTTATGTGCGCGCCGAGGCGGGCGACGACGAGACCATCACCGCGGTGCTGCGCCTTGTCATTGCCGCCGAGCGCGAGACCGGCTTCATGGCGACCTCCGCCGGCTCCGCCGCTGATACGCCGGGCCTGTCTCCCGGCGACCGGCTCGGCGCTTGGCAGGTCGATAGCCTGATCGGACAGGGCGGCATGGGTGAGGTCTATGCCGTTCACCGCGCAGACGGGCTGTATGAACAGGACGCAGCCCTGAAGCTGATCCGCTCCGCCGATGCCAACGCATGGGCCCGCTTCAGCCGCGAACGACAGGTGCTTGCCCGCCTCGAACATCCGGCGATCGCCCGACTGATTGATGGCGGCGTCAGCGCCGACGGACGGCCCTTCATGGTCACAGAGCGCGTCGACGGGGTCACGCTGACTGAGCATGTTGCGGCACACCAGACCGGTCGGGCAGGGCGGATCGCCCTCATCCGGGCGGTCGGCGAGGCCGTGGCCCATGCCCATGCCCGCCTCGTCCTGCACCGCGACATCAAACCCTCCAACGTGCTGGTGACACGGGGTGGGCAGGTCAAGCTGATCGATTTTGGCGTCGCGGGCCTGCTCGCGGAGGGCGACGCCGACCTCGCCGCACCGCTGACACTGGCCTATGCCGCACCCGAGCAGCTCCGCGGTGAGCCGGTCTCCACGGCCACCGACGTGTTCGCGCTTGCCATGCTGGCCCACGAACTCCTCACCGGACGCCTGCCCGGGCGCCGCAGCGATGGAACAGGTGTCGGCGTCGATGCCGCCCTGCCGGCTGACCTTTCCGCAATCCTCCACAAGGCGCTGAGCGCGCTACAGGATGCGCGTTACGGCAGCGCGGATGCCCTGTGCGATGATCTCGGCAACTGGCTCGATCGTCGTCCGGTGGAGGCGCGCGCCGGCGGGCGGGCCTACCGGGCCGGCCTGTTCCTGAAACGCTATCGCGGCCTCAGCACGGTGACGGCCCTGCTTGTCCTTGCACTCGCTGGTGGACTGATCGGAACCGGCCAGATGGCAGAGCGCGCCGCCGCTGAAGCCGCGCGCGCACGCCTTGCTCAGGCGGACGCCGAGCTGGCGGCCGGCCGGGCCGTCTTCAACCAGCGGATCAGTGCGGCCTATTCCGAAGCGCTCAACCGCCTGTTTGCCGGCGACAGCGCCGACGGCGACGTGGTCGACCCGCAGATTGTCCGCAACTCGCTGATGAAGACGGCCGTGCGGGCCCTCGACTCTCTCGGCGGCGACCCGCAACGCGCGAGCTTCACCGTCCTCGCGATCGGGCAGGCCCTCATCTTCCGCAATGATTTCACCGCCGGCATCGAGGTGCTTGAACCCTTCATCGCAGACGGGCGCGGCGACGCGGAGGCGCGCTTCCACGCCCGCGCACTTCTGGGGCGCGCCTATGCCACGGTCGGGCGGATGGACGAGGCCATCCCCATGCTGCGCGAGACGCTGGCGGCCTATGCCAGCGGGCCGGACGAGAACTCCGTTGACCACGCCGCGATCGCCTCCATCCTCGCCTATGCAACCGGCGAGGACGCCGACTCCCGCCATGCCATCGACATTCTGAAGCGCGCCATCGCCCTCAAGTCCGGCGATCCGGACACCAACATTCAGGACATGATCTTTCTCTATAACGATCTGGCCGCCAATCATGTGGACGTCGGCGACTATGACGGCGCGCTGGAAGCGATCCGCGACAGCATCAAGGTGGTGGAGTCCTCGCCCCTGCAGGCGGTGACCAATGTCGACACCTCGCGCCTCAACCTCGCCCGCCTGCTGGTCTTCCATGCCGGCCGGAATGACGAGGCCGAGGCGCTGGTGGACAAGGTGCTGGCCGTTGCCGGCGCGGAGAAGGGCCCCTCGCGAGAGCAGGCGCGCGCGCTCATCATCAAAGCAGAGATCGCGCTGGAGCGGGGCGACCTTGCCGGTGCCCTCGCCGCGGCGGAGGCCTGCGAGGCGCCGGCCCTCGCCTTCGGCGGCACGCAGGCCCTGGAATATGTCCAGGCCCAAGTGGTCAAGGTCCAGATTGCTGCGCTGCGGGGGCGACCTGACGAGGCCGAAGCCCTGCTTGAGGCCGCCCGCGCCCGGCTCGACCCGGAGAACGGGCTCTATGGCCGCGCGCTCATCGCAGTCGGTGTCGCAGAGGCCAGCCTGATGCGCGCACGCGGCGAGACCGGCGAGGCGGCAGACGCCTCGGAGGGTTCGCTGTATGCCCGCTACAAGCGACGCCAGCTGGAGCGGTTGTTCGCGCGATGACGGGGCATGCACCCTGGCATCAGCCTTCCGGCAGGCCCTGGTCCATGGTCCGGGCCGGCTCGGAACACTCGCAGCCGACAATCCGGGCCGGCACGCCGGCGACTGTGCAGTGCGCTGGCACGTCCTTCAGCACCACCGAGCCTGCCGCCACCTTGGCCTCATCGCCGATGGTGATGTTACCAAGCACCTTGGCGCCGACCGACAGCAGGACACCCCGTCCAATCTTCGGGTGGCGGTCGCCGACCTCCTTGCCGGTGCCGCCCAACGTCACCCCGTGGAGCAGCGAGCAGGCGTCACCGACCACTGCTGTCTCGCCGATGGTGATACCGCTGGCATGGTCGAGCATCACGCCCTCGCCGATCCGCGCCGCCGGGTGGATGTCGACGCCGAACAGTTCCGAGGCGCGGCTCTGGAAATAGAAGGCCAGCGTCTCACGCCCCTGCTGCCACAGGGTGTGACCGATCCGGTAGGACTGCAGGGCAAGGAAGCCCTTGAAGAACAGGAAGGGCTGAAGCAGGCCGCGGCAGGCCGGGTCACGGTCGAGCGTGGCGTGCATGTCGGCAGCGGCGGCCTCGACCATGACCGGCTCGCGTCCATAGGCGGTCTCGAACAGCTTGCGCACCTGCAGCGCACCCATTTCCGGACCGGAGAGCTTCTCCGCCAGGTGGTAGGACAGAGCCTCGCCGAGACTGTCATGGCTCAGCACTGCCGCATTCAGATAGCTCGCCAGCGCCGGCTCGTCGGCGGCGGCCGCGGCAGCCTCGAAGTTGAGGCGAGTCCAGGCGGGTGGGCGGGCGCCCGTGTCGGGATTGTCGGTCATGCGGTTGCCGTCCTCGCTCCAGCGCCTTGTCAGACAGATGGGGCCGGACCCGCCGGCTGGCAATCACCGGACCGCGCCCCTGCTATTGCGCCGGCTGCGTGGCGGGAGACGGCGGTGGGCGCTGCCCGCTCAGCGCCCGCCAGGCCCGCGTGATCGGCTTCATGGTCATGATCCGGAACACCGCCGGAATAAAGTAGAGCGCCAGCAGGGCCGAGCCGGCAACGCCGCCGGATATTCCCGCCGCAAGTGGCATCCAGAACGCATCGCCGGCGATCAGCAGCGGCACGAAGCCGCCCATGGTGGTGAGCGTGGTGGCGACGATATGGCGGGTCGCGTCGACGACGACCTCGCGCTGGGCGATCACGTCATCGGCCATCGCCGCCCGGTTGCTCTTCAGCAGCGACAGCACGACGATCGATCCATTGATGGCGATGCCGAACAGGCCGAGGGCGCCGATAATGGCGTTGAAGCCGCGCGGCAGGTTGAACAGCCAGACGCCGAAGAAGGCGAGCCCGACTGCAAGCACGCCGCCGATCAGGATCAGCCCGGCCATCCGGAAGGAGTTGAAGACCAGCGCCACCGCACCGGCAATGACCAGCATCAGCGGCACCCCGGTCGCGGCAAGGTTGCCAAGCGCATCGCCGCTCGCCTCAGCCTCGCCGCCGATCAGCAGGTCATAGCCGGGCGGTGTCTCGAAGCCGGCGGCGTCGAGCCGGGCGCGGAACTCGGCAAAGACCGGGGCTGGCAGGGTGTAGGGCTCCAGATAGGCGAACACGCGGTTGACCCGCTCGCCGTCGCGCCGGACAATCCGGGAGATGTCGGGCTCAAGCACCACCTCGCCGAGAGCTGACAGGGGCGTTCCAAGCCCGTCCTCGCCCACGCCGATGGTCTTGGAACGCAGATCACTGAGCTCGCCGCGCCGTTCATCGGAGGCGACGACGCGCACGGGCAGTTCCTCGGTGCCTTCAAGGATGCTGCCGGCAAACCGGCCCTCGACCTCGGCACTGATCCCGGCGGCAAGCTCGGTCAGCCGGCTGCCGGCAAGCGCTGAGGCGGCCTCGTCAGCGCGCAGGGTGTATTTCGGCGAGCCGAGGGTGAGGTCGGCGGCGGTGTAGGTGACGCCGGGCGTGTTGGCGAGGATGCGCCGGGCCTCGTCGCCGAGCGCGCCAAGGGTCTGGAAGTCACTGCCGACCAGGTAGAACTCGATCGGCGCATTGACCGGAGGGCCCTGCTCGAACGGCAGTGCCAGGAGGCGCCCCTCGGGAAACGCCTCTCGCAGGGTCTCCTGGACATCGGCGATGATCGCGCGGGTCGCAGCTGGACTGGTCGTCTTCGCCCAGCCGGCTGCGAATCCCTCCTGTCCTCGGGTGTTGTTGACCGTGTTGTAATAGACGCGCGGCGCCGGCTCGCCGAGCACGAAATAGACGTGCTCGATCTCGTCATAGGACCTGAGGCGATCAGTGACGCGCTCGACCACCGATCGGGTCTCCTCCAGCGAGGCTTCCAGCGGCAGGGTCAGCTCCAGCTGGAACTGGTCCCGCTCGGTCTGGGGGAAGAACTGGGCCGGCAGCTGGCCGGCGAGAACGAAGCCGATGGCGGCCGGCACGATCCCGATCGCGATACCCAGCGGCGGGAAGCGCAGGACCCGCTCGACGCTCCAGCGATAGCCGTCGCTGATGGCGTCGATGACAATACCGTCACGGTACCAGCGGCGCTTGAGGACACGCCCGCCCTCCTGCGGCCGGCGCCGGTCGATCCAGCCATAGAGAGCCGGGATAACGGTCATCGAGATCGCGAAGGAGGCGACGACCGCGAAGATTACCGACATGCCGATCATGCCGACGAACTCGCCGGCCGAGCCGGGCAGCAGGGCGATCGGCGCGAAGGCGAGGGCGGTGGTCAGCGTCGAGGCGAAGAGCGGCCCGGCGAGGTGGTGCAGCGACGCGCGGATCGCCTCCAGCCGGCTCTCCCCGCGCGCCCGCTTCTGGTCGATCTCGTCGACGACGACGATGGCATTGTCGATCAGCAGGCCGAGGGAGATGACGAGCCCGGTCACCGACATCTGGTGAAGCGGCATGCCGAACACGTTGAACAGGATCAGGACGAGACAGACCGTCAGCGGCAGGGCCGTGCCGACGGCAATCGCCGCCCGCCAGCCTATGCACAGGAACAGGACGGCGAAGACGATCCCTGCGGAAAACATCAGGTTGCGGGCGAGGTCGCCAAGCCGGGCCGTGGTGTAGGCGCTCTGGTCGAACACGGTCTCCACGCGGATCCCGCGAGGGGCTGATGTGGCAAACTCCCCGACCTTTCGCCGCGCCGCTTCCGCCCAGAGATCGACGCGCTGGTTCGGCTGGATGAAGGCGCCGACGAATACGGTGCGCTGGCCGTCGGCGTAGGCGGAGACGATTTCCGGTGTCTGCACGGCCTTGCGCACGTCTGCGACATCGCCGACGCGCAGGGCGCTGCCGTCCGGGCTCTGCAGCAGCTGGACGGCGCGGATGCGCGCGATGGAGTCGAATTCGCCGCCGACATCGAGGCCGAGATTGAGCTCGCCCGCCTTCAGCTGGCCGGCCGGTGACTTGGAGTCGGCAGCTGCGATCCGCCGCGCCGCCTCGCCCGTGTCGAGCCCGGCGGCGGCGAGCGCGTCGGTGTTGACGACGACGCGGATCTCCTCGCTCGGCAGGCCGTAGACCTCGGTCTCCTCGGTGCCGGGCAGGTTCTGGAAGATATCCTCAAGGGCCTCTGCCATGCGGGCGAGGATGGCGAGCTGGGGATCGCCATCGCCCTCCCAGGTCAGGGCGACGACGAGCGTCGAGGCACCGAGATAGACCCGCTCGACCCGCGGCACCGAAGCGCCGACCGGCAGGTCAGCCTGGGCGCGCTGGACCTGAGCGCGGATCAGCGTCCAGGCGTCATCGATCTCCGCCGCTGTGAGGTCCTCGCGCAAATCGAGGCCAACCTGCGAGACATTCTGGCGGCTTGAGCTGTCGATGCGGTCGATCTCCGGCAGCTCTTGGAGCAGGGCCTCGATCGGATCGGTGACGAGCGCCTCCATGCGCTCCGCATCGGCGCCCGGCAGCACGGTCAGGACATAGCCATAACGCTCCACCAGAGTGGGGTCCTCCTGGCGCCCGAGCGTCAGGATTGCGCCAAGACCGGCGAACAGCACCAAGGCGATGGCAAGGACCGAGAGCCTCGGCAGGCGGTAGAACAGGGTCAACATGGCGCTCACCCGCCGCTCACACCGCCGGCGGTGGGGCCGGCCGGGCGGGGCGTTACCTTCTGGCCTGGCGTGATGCGCTGCAGGCCCTCGGTGATCAGCCGCTCGCCCGGCTCCAGCGGACCGCGAATGAACACCCGCTCGCCATCGGCATGGATGATCTCGACCAGGCGCGGCTCGGCCAGCCAGTGGCCATCCTCCCCATGGGCGACGAGAACCGACCAGAGGCCACGGCGGGCCTCGGTGAGCGCTGTCACGGGCACCCACGCGCCCGGCTCGTCAAGCGTGCGCTGCAGGCTGAGCCTGACAACCGCACCCGGAGGAATGCCGGCGTCTCCGGGAAGGTCGAAAACGATTGTGACCGTTCGGTTCGATGCGCCGATGACGCCGGTCTTGGCCCTGAGGGTCGCCTCGACCGTGCGGCCCTGATGCACGAGCCGATAGCTCTCGCCGACGTCCAGCGTCTCGGCGAGGGCGGCCGGAACGCCGAGCCTTGCCTCGACGACGCCGCTCTCCACGAGGCGGAAGACCGGGCTTCCGGGCGCGGCGATGGCGCCCTCATCGGCAAAGCGCTCTGTCACCATGCCGGCAAACGGCGCGGTGATCGACGCCAGGTCAATCTGTACGCGCAGGGTCGCCGCGTCCGCTTCGGCGGCGGCAATGCGGGCCTGTGCCGTGTCTGCCTGGGCAGCCGCCTCGTCGACTACCTGCTGCGAGACATGGCCGCGCGCCTGCAGCGCCTGCTGGCGCTCAACGGTGGTGCGGGCGAGCGCATGTCCGGCCTCGGCCTCACGCACGCGCGCCTCGGCCGCTTGCAGCCGGGCGCTGAGGTCTCGCACGTCAAGCCGGGCGAGCCGGGTGCCGGCGCGCACCGCATCGCCGACATCGGCATAGAGTGCGGCGATCCGCCCGCCGCTGGTGAAGCCAAGCGCGCTTTCCCGGCGTGCGGCGGCGAGGCCCGAGAAGGTCTCGTCGATGTCGAAGGCCTGCTGCAGGTCGATCGCGGTGACGGCAACGGCAATCGGCACCGGCTCGGCTGCGGCGACTTTCGGCCCCTCTTGCGAGCGCAATCCCAGCGCTGCCACGGCGAGACCGGCGCCGAAGAGTGTCAGGACCAGCAGGAACAGCAGGCCTCTCAGGAAGGTCGGGCGTGTCTCGCGCCCGGCGGTCTCGGTATCCATTGCCGCTCTTCGTCCTTGTCTGTCAGTCGGTGTCAGTCGGGTCCAAGCCCGCCGGGTTGAACGACCCGACCTCGAGGCCGCGGACGACCTGGTCGGCGTGAAAGTCGATCAGCCGGTCCCGGTCGACCGGGCGGCCCTCGTCATCGGGCAGGGGGATCATGGCCGGCATGTGCGAAATCAGCAGGGCAAGGCCGTGCATGCTGGCCCACAGCGAGTGCGCGGCAAGGACGGGGTCGGTCCCGGTGCGGAAATATCCGTCTGCCTGGCCGACGCGAACCAATTCCAGGAGGTGGGCGAACGCCTTGCCCTTGTTGTCTGCAACGAACGCCTCCCAGTCGACGGGGGCACAGTCTGCTCCGGCTTCGGGCATGTCCATCGTGCCGGAATAGGCGGCGGCATAGTGGTGCGGTTTCTCCAGCGCGGTGCAGATATAGCTGGTCATGCACTGGCGGGCGCGCTCGGGGAAGGGCAGCCCCTGCCCGATGATCCCGTCGATCCGTTCAAGGAGGCGGGCGAAGAAGGCGTTCTTCAATTCGTCGATCAGCTCCTCCTTGGAACCGAAATACTTGTAGATCGCAGCCGGGGAGTAATCGATCGCCTCGGCGAGCCGGCGGATCGACAGTCCCTCCTCGCCCTCCTCGGCGAACACCGACTCGGCGGCATCGAGAATGGCATCGCGAACACGCAGCCGGCGGCGCTCGGCGGGGGTGATGTCTGAGGGGCTCGCCCGGTGCATCGCCTCTGACCCTCCTCTGCCTCCAGGTGCGGCTCGCGCACGTGTCTCCAGGAAACGTACATAGCATGATCAATGGCGAAGGCAAATCCCGTTCAATTAGTGAACGGCGTTTATTCCGGTGACACTTCAAACGGTTTTCCCCAGGCCCGGCACGCGCTATGTGTTGGATATGGTGACGCGTTTCCCGAACCCGCCCGATACCGGCACGCCCTTGGCCGTGACCAGGCCGTCGGGGGCAGCGCGCGAGCTGCTGGCGCTGCGCCGGTCGGCTGGCAAGGCGACACTGGGCGAGCCGGGTCCCTCGCCGCAGGCCCTTGACGATCTGCTGCGCGTTGGCGCCCGGGTGGCGGACCATCGCCGTGTCGAGCCCTGGCGGTTCATCGTCTTCACAGGCCCGGCGCGGGATGCGTTCGGCGCGGTTCTGGCGGAGATCCGCGCCAGCCGCGAGCCGGAGGTGGACGCCGCCGCGCTGCAGGAGGAGCGCGCGCGAGCCCTGCGAGCACCGGTGGTGGTGGCGGTGGTCTCCTCGCCGGACCCGGCGCACAAGACGCCGGTCTGGGAGCAGGAACTGTCGACCGGAGCTGTGTGCCACCAGCTCTGCCTGGCGGCGATGGCCGATGACTGGGGCGCTGTCTGGCTGACCGAATGGCCGGCCTATGATGGGCAGGTCGCGCGCCGGCTCGGACTCGCCGCGGGCGAGCGCATCGCCGGCTTTGTCCATATCGGCACGCCGACGGCCGACGCACCGGAGCGCCCGCGTCCGGACATGGCCGCCAAGGTCACCCACTGGCAGCCCTGAGCCTGCGCCAGCGCAATTCCCATCGCCGGCGAAGCAGGCTAGAGGCCGGCCCAGAATGACAGCGACCAGCGACCACCCCGGACAGTTCACCGCCCGCACCCTGTCGGAGGCACTGCCCTACATCCAGCGCTATGACCGCCAGACCCTGGTTATCAAGTTCGGCGGCCACGCCATGGTCGATGCCGCCCTTTCGGCGATGTTTGCCCGCGATGTGGTCCTGCTGAAGCATCTGGGCATCAATCCGGTGGTCGTGCATGGCGGCGGGCCGCAGATCGCTAGCCTGCTGGACCGGCTCGGCATCCGCTCGGAGTTCCGCGACGGGCTGCGCGTCACCGACGAGCAGACCATGGACGTGGTGGAAATGGTGCTCGCCGGGGCGATCAACACCTCGATCGTGCGGGCAATCAATGCGGCCGGCGGCAAGGCGGTCGGCCTGTCAGGCGCTGATGCCAGTCTCCTGCGTGCGGAGAAGGCAGTGCGCCGCAAGCGCGACCCGGACAGCCATATCGAACAGGTGATCGACCTCGGCCTTGTGGGCGAGCCGACCGGCGTCGACCCGGCGGTCCTGAATGCGCTCTCCGCTTGCGCTGACGACCTCATCCCGGTGGTCGCCCCGATCGGCGTGGGTGCCGACGGGACGCGTTATAATATCAATGCCGATAGCGCCGCCGGGGCGCTGGCCGGCGCGCTGAAGGCAAGCCGCCTGCTCCTCCTCACCGACGTGGCCGGCGTTCTGGACGCCGATGGCGCGCTGATCCGCGAATTGCGGCGCGCCGACATTGCCGGCCTGATCGATGCTGGCGTGGCTGCAGGCGGCATGATCCCCAAGCTTGAAACCGCAGCGCGGGCCGTCAATGATGGCGTCGGGGCGGCGGTCATTCTGGACGGGCGCGCGCCCCATGCGCTGCTCATGGAGCTGTTTACGGAACATGGTGCAGGCACGCTTGTTTCCTGAGAGACTGGTTGGCGCCCTGTTGGCGCTTTTCGTCCTTACCCCGGCCGCATCCGCGCAGGCGGATGCCCCCGGCTGGACGCTGTGCAACGAGACGAGTTTCGTCATCGAGGCGGCCACCGCGCGCGCGGAAGGCCAGTCTGTCGTCGTCGAGGGCTGGACCAAGCTGCGGCCAGGCAGCTGCGCGCTCACCGTGACCGGCACGCTGACCCCTGGCTATCACTATATCTACGCGCGCTCGTCGGCCGCCCATCGCGGCGGCGCGCGCAAATGGGGCGGCGACATACCGCTGTGTGTCGACCCGACCGGCTCGTTCTCGGTCGAAAACCCGCCGACCTGTGCCGAATTCGGCCTGGAGGAGCGCCAGTTCCGGCCGGTCCTGATCGAACGGCGCACCCGCTGGCAGACGACGCTGACGGAGACCACCGATTATACCATGGAGACGGCGAGGGCCGCGGGCGTGCAGCGCCTCCTGGAAGATGCCGGCATCTTCTCCGGCCGGGTCGACGGCTTGCTGGGGCGCAAGACCCGCATTGCCATCGGCGAGTTCCTGACCCAGAAAAACCTCTCCAGCGACATCAGCGATGAGGACCTCATCGACATTCTCGAACAGTCGGCGATAGAGCGTGCGAACGAGGTTGGCCTGACCCTGTGCAACCGCACCGACAAGCGCATCTGGGGTGCGGTCGCACGTCGGCGCGGCGAGGACTGGGAGAGCCGCGGCTGGTGGCTTCTGGAGGCGGGCGGCTGCGCGCGGGCAATCGACGAGCCGCTGATCCAGACCGATCATTTCATCTATGGCGAGATGGAGGATGGCGGCGCCACCCGCCGGCTGGTGCGCGGGTCCGACGGGTTCTGCGTCACCCGCTCGAAATTCGCGATCGCCGGGCGCGAGGCCTGTGAGGAGGGCAGCTACCGCACCGAGCTGTTCTCACCCGCACCGCAGCCGGCCGAGGGCCGTCTGGTTTTCGAGTTCTTCGAGCGCGACTTCGCGCAGGCCCGCAATGATGGCTGAGCCGGCAATGCCTCCTGCTTTGCCGGGCTTCGGCCATGTGCGCGACTGGGTGTTCGATCTCGACAACACCCTCTACCCATCGACCTGCGACATCTTCTCGGAGATGGACCGGCGGATGACGGAGTTCATCGCCCGATTCCTGCGCGTTGACACGCTGGAGGCGCGGCGCCTGCAGAAGACCTATTATGCCGAGCACGGCACCACGCTGAAGGGGCTGATGACCCTGCACGGGATGGCTCCGTCGGACTTCCTTGCCCATGTCCATGAGGTCGACCTGTCGCCGATCATGCCCTGCGAGCGCCTGCGCGCGGCGATCGACGCCCTGCCAGGGCGCCGGATTGTCTACACCAATGGCTCACGCCGCCATGCCGAACGGGTAACGCGGCACATGGGGCTCGACCATCTGTTCGACGCGATGTCGGGGATCGAGGATGCCCATTACCATCCCAAGCCGCAGCAGGAATCCTATGACCGCTTCTGCGAGCTGCACGGCGTCGAACCGGCTGCGGCGATCTTCTTCGAGGACATGGCGCGCAACCTCAAACCCGCGCACGACATGGGCTTCACCACCGTGCTGGTGCATGCCGGCGGCGTATTCAGCAATGAGCCCGACGAGGGCCGGCCCGCCAATGTCGCCGCGCCGCTGCCCGAACATGTCGACCACCTGACCGGCGACCTGGCGGGCTTTCTTGCCGGCGCCGTCTCCCCCCATCCTGCCGACACGGAGCACCAACCGGCATGAGCGACGACCTTGCACCAGTCATCGAGGCGGCCTGGGAGTCGCGCAGCCTGCTGGGGCCGGAGACCACAGGCGAGGTCCGCGATGCTGTGGAGGCGGCAATCGAGCTGCTCGACCGCGGCGCCGCCCGGGTTGCCGAGCCCGATGGCGACGGCGGCTGGCGGGTCAATGCCTGGCTGAAGCAGGCTGTGCTCCTGTCCTTCCGGCTGAACGCCAATGGCGTCATCGAGGGGGGGGCCGGCGGTGGTTCGTGGTGGGACAAGGTGCCCTCCAAATTCGCCGGCTGGGGCGAGGCGCAGTTCCGCGATGCCGGGTTCCGTGCGGTTCCCCCCTGCGCCGTGCGCCGCGGCGCCTATATCGCTGCCGACGCGGTTCTGATGCCGTCCTATGTCAATATCGGCGCCCATGTGGGCGAGGGTACCATGGTCGACACCTGGGCGACGGTCGGCTCGTGCGCACAGGTCGGCCGGCACTGCCACATCTCCGGCGGCGCCGGCATTGGCGGCGTGCTGGAGCCCCTGCAGGCCGCGCCGGTGATCCTGGAGGACAATGTGTTCATCGGGGCGCGGGCGGAGGTCGCCGAGGGTGTGATTGTGCGCGAGGGCGCAGTGCTGGCGATGGGTGTCTTCCTCAGCCAGTCGACCAAGATCGTCGAGCGTGAGAGCGGCACGGTGCGCTATGGCGAGGTGCCGCCCTATGCGGTGGTGGTGCCGGGATCCCTGCCGGGGGCCAATGGCGGCCCCGCGCTCGCCTGCGCGGTGATCATCAAACAGGTGGACGCGCGCACACGCGCCAAGACCGGCGTCAACGCGCTGTTGCGAGCCTGAAGGCTGTTTCTGCGCTCACGCCGGTTGGCCCCCGGCCGATGGCGCCGCGGGAGCGGCGCAAGCGCAAGCGCCTCCTACCCCCGCCCGCGATAGGGGGCGACGCCGGTGTCCGGCACCCAAAGGCCCTCCGGCGCCGCGCCGGTCTGCCAGAACACGTCGATCGGGATGCCGCCGCGCGGATACCAGTAGCCGGCGATCCGCAGCCAGGCCGGCGCCAGCAGGTCCACAAGGCGCCTGCCGACCATCAGCGTGCAATCCTCGTGGAAAGCGCCATGGTTGCGGAAGGCGCCGAGATAGAGCTTCAGGCTCTTGCTCTCCACCAGCCAGCCGGCCGGGGCATAATCGATCACGAGGTGGGCGAAATCCGGCTGGCCTGTGACGGGGCACAGGGAGGTGAACTCCGGCGCGGTGAAGCGGGCAAGATAGAGTGCGTCCGGATGCGGATTGGGCACACGCTCGAGCACCGCCTCGTCCGGGCTGGCGGGAAGGGCGCTCTGCCGGCCGAGCTGGCGCAGGCCGTCAGGGCTGGCGGGGGGGGTGTCTGAACTCATTGCGCGGGCGGACCAATCACAGGCAGAACGCGGTGTCACACGGCGTCGGGATGATGTCGAACAGCAACCCGAAATAGAGACAATAGCCGGCGAGCAGCACCATGCCCTCCCAGCGGGCGATCTTGCGGCCGGTGAAGGCAAACAGAACCAGCGCGAAGACCGACAAGATCAGCGCACCGATGTCCTCCATGGAAATCAGCGGCAGCTCGACGACGCCCTGAACGTCCTCGCCGAGCGGACTGCGCGCGGCCGGCTGCGGTGCGACCACGGAGAAAGGGTGGACGATCGCGGTTATGCCAATGATGCCCAGCATGTTGAAGATGTTCGAGCCGATAATGTTGCCGAGCGCGACGTCGGAGCGACCACGCAGGGCGGAGATGGCCGAGGTGGCAAGTTCCGGCAGGCTGGTGCCGATCGCCACCACGGTGAGGCCGACCACGGTCTCGGAGATGCCGGCGGCGCGGGCGAGCTGGACACCGCCATCGACGAGGAGGCGTGCGCCGAAGATCACACCGACAATGCCGAGAATGGCGAGCAGCCCGGCAAGGACGAGCGACTCGTCGGTGACGAAGGTTTCGGCCTCCTCCTGGTGCATGTGCGCGGCGTCATTGCGGCTTCGCTGGTCCCAGACCAGCGAGCCGATGACATAGGCGACGAGCAGCACCACCAGCGCGATGCCGACGGGCCGCGTGAACAGGTCGAAATAGATCAGACCGCAGAAGGCGATGGTGACAGCGACCATGAACGCACTGTCGCGGGCGAGCGCGCGAGGGTTGGTCAGAATCGGGCGGATCATCGCCGCCACGCCGAGCACCAGCAGCACGTTTGCGATATTGGAGCCGACCACATTGCCGACCGCGATGCCGACCGCATCCGTCTCGATCGCGCGCAGGCTGGTGACGAGTTCGGGCACCGAGGTACCGAAGCCGACAAGGGTCAGGCCAATGATCAGCTCCGACACGCCGAGCCGCCGGGCAACCCCGACCGAGCCGCGCACCAGACTTTCCCCGCCGATGAACAGGAGCAGGAGGCCGCCGGCAATCATCAGGTAAGTCACGGTTATCCACCCCTTTTTTGCTGGAAGCCATTGCCCGCCTGCCACCGCGCGCGCCGGCGTGAGATAGCCGGTCCTATGGCATGGCCAGCCCGCCACCGCCAATGGGCGGGGCGCAAGCCGCGGCAATGTTTTCTGCGCCCGCTTGCCTGCGCCGGAGCGGGCGCTCTAAGGTGGAGCCTGACCAAGGCTGGCGAATGATGAGAACGCAAAAAAGGCAGGCGCATGGGCGAGGCACACGACCTTGAGGGCCGCAAGGCGCTGGTGACGGGATCGGCGACCGGGCTCGGCCGCGCCATGGCGGTCAAGCTCGCCGAACGGGGGGCTGACGTCATCGTCAACTATTCCCGCAGCGCCGCCGAAGCCGAAGACGCTGCCGATTTGTGCCGGGCGGCCGGGGCGCAGGTTCTCACCGTGCAGGCCGATGTCGCCGAGCCGGAGGGCTGCCGGGCCCTGGCGGAGGCGGCCGGACCCTGGGGACGGCTGGACATCCTCATCAATAATGCCGGGATCACCCGGCGCGCGCCGGACCACAGCGACCTCGGCGCCCTGTCGAAGGGCGACTTCATGGACACCTATGCCGTCAACGTGGCCGGGCCGTTCCTGATGGTGCAGGCCTGCGAGGGGCTGCTCCGGGCGAGCTTCCGCGAGACCGGCCGCCCGGCCAGCGTGCTGATGACCTCGTCGATCGCCGGGGTCACCGGGATCGGGTCCTCGGTCGCCTATGCTGCCACCAAGGGCGCGCTCAACACGATGACCCTGTCACTCGCCCGCGCGCTCGCGCCGGAAATTCGCGTCAATGCCGTCTGCCCCGGATATATCGATACCCGCTGGTTCAAGGATCACATGGACGCGGAGAAGTATGAAGCGTTGAGAGCCTCGGTGGAGCGGACCACGCCTCTCAAGGTGGCGAGTGGACCGGACGACATTGCCGATGCCGCCCTGTTCTTCATCAGCGATGCGTCCCGCCATGTCACCGGCGAGACCCTGCTGGCCGATGCCGGGACCCACCTCGGCTTCGCCGCGCTGACGCAGCGCTAGCCGCCCGAACACTGTGCAGCGCACAAAATTCCTGCCCACAGGGCGGGCAACGCGCGGTCAGGTCGCGCGAAACAGACCGGGCTGCCTGCCAGAGCGGGGCCGGCGCGGTCACTATCCGTGAAGGCAGAACCGAACGGGAAGGACCTCGACCATGAAACGACTGCATTCGGGCCTCGGCGTGGCCGTGCTCTTTGGCCTGGGGCTGGCCCCTGCCGCCATGGCGGAACCGGAATTCTCCGGCAATATCGCGTTCACTTCGGACTATGTCTTCCGCGGCATCTCGCAGACCGATGAGGGGTTTGCCGTCCAGGGCGGCTTCGATTTCACCAACGGCATCTTCTACGCCGGCACATGGGCCTCGAATGTCGATTTCGGCGACGGCACCAGCGCGGAACTGGACCTTTACGGTGGCTTGTCGAGCGAATTCGGCAATGGCGTCACCTGGGATGTCGGCGTGGTGCGGTATATCTACACAAATTCCGACAACGACCTTGACCTCACGGAGATTTATGGCGGCCTTGGCTTTGAATCCGAAAGCGGTGTCTCGGTCGGCGGCTATCTGTATTGGGACCCGGACAATCAGAGCCTCTACCTGGAAGGCTCCGGTGGGTTCGCCGTCAATGAGGTGGTCAGTGTCGACGCCACCCTCGGCACATTCGAGCCGGACGAGGGCGAAGGTTTCCTGAACTGGTCGATCGGCGGAACATTCACAACCGATTTCTTCGACATAGACCTGCGCTATCACGATAGCGATCTCGACGGTGAGGAACTTGCCGAGGAACGCATCGTGCTTACGCTCTCGCGCGCATTGTAGGCGCCGCCCGGGTCTGCTTCCTCCCGGCCGGGCACAGCCCTCCCGCCCGCCGGTGTCTGGCCGCTGTCTCTGCCTTCACAGAGACAGCGGCCTTTTCTTGCCGGGGGAAAGGCCAATATCGACGGGGACGTAAGGGAAAGGGACGCAATTGGCCGCGGACATGACACCTGCTGAGTTCCTGTTGCCGACTGTGACCCTTCTCGCCGTCGGCGCGGCGGCTGCGCTCGCCTCGCGCGCAGTCAGGGTCAGCCCGATTGTCGGCTACCTCATAGCCGGTGTGGTGATCGGTCCGCACATGCTTGGCCTGTTGCGGGAGAGCGGGACCACACACCTGCTCGCCGAGCTCGGCGTCGTCTTTCTACTGTTCGATATCGGCATGCACGTCTCGCTGCGCCAGCTGCGCGAGAGCCGCGGCGACCTGATCGGCCTGGCGCCAGCGCACCTGGTCCTCAACGCGGCAGTCACAACCCTCCTGCTCGGCCTGCTGGGCCTCTCCTGGCCGGTCGCGATCGCCATCGGCGCGTCCCTCGGGCTGTCATCGACAGCGGTCGTGGCGCGCATCCTTGCCGAGCGCAATCTCAACTCCTGCCCGCTCGGGCGCTCGATCACCCATGTGCTGATCTTCCAGGACATCGTGGCGATCTTCCTGCTCATCTTCACCAGCGCGCTCGGCGGCGACCCGGCCTCGATCCCGGCAATCATGGCGATGGCGGCCGGCCAGACCGTGATCGCGTTTGCAGCGGCGCTGCTCGCCGGGCGATACCTCATTGGCCCACTATTCCGGCTGCTTGCGGACAGTCGCAATTCCGAGGCGTTCACCGCGGTCACCCTGCTGCTCGTGCTCGGCGCGGCATGCGCGACCTACCTGATCGGGCTGTCACTGACTCTGGGCGCCTTCCTTGCCGGCCTCGCCGTATCCGGCACGCCGTTCCGGCACATGGTGCAGACCGAGAGCGGACCGTTTCGCGGGCTGCTCCTGTCGTTCTTCTTCATCTCGGTCGGGATGATGGTGGATGTCGGCGTGCTCATCGCCTATGCGCCCCTGGTGATCGCCGGCGCCATTGGGCTGCTCGTGCTGAAGACAGCGGCGGGGTATCTTGCAGCGCGGCTGAACCGCTGGACGGTGCCCGGCGCGACGCAGCTGGCCTTCCTCCTGGCGCAGGGCTCGGAGTTCACCCTCGTCGTCCTGTCCCTGCTGGCAGCGACCAATGCCGCCTTTGTTGCCGATGGCAATGCACCGCTGTTCGACCCGCTGGTGGAGACCCTGCTGGTCTCGGCGGTCGCGTTCACCCTGGCACTGGCCCCGTTCTGGGCGGCCGCGGGCATGAAACTGTCGCGCATCCTGGCGCGGCGGCTGAGTTCGGCGAGTGAGGCGCAGGCGCGCGCGTCCGTGAGCCTCGTCGGTGCCAGCCGGCCGGTGATCGTCTTCGGCATGACCGAGACCGGGCGTCTTGCCGCCGACGCGCTGGCCGACCACGACATTCCCTTCATTGCGCTGGAGAATGACCTGACGCGCTTCCTGTCATCGACCGCGGACGGCTACCGGGTGACCTATGGCGACGCGGCGAATTTGCGCCTCATCGATGCGGTTGGCGCCAACAATGCCCGGGCCGTCGTGCTTGGCATGCCGCGCTATGAGGTGTCGAAATCGATCACTCCGGTGCTTGAGCAGCGCTTTCCCGGGATGGTCCGCTTCGTGGCCGTCGACGCCTGGGACGATGTCGAGCGCTTCAACGCCCTTGGCATGCGCGCCCATTTCAGCGCCGGCAAGCCGCACGGCATCGAGCTGGCGGCCGACCTTTTGCGCCATCTCGGCGTGGAGGAAGACAAGGTCGTCCACTGGCTTCGGGAAGAGGCTGACCGCTTTGGCACCGACGCCGCCGATGACGGGCCCCGCCCTGCGGTCGGCGAGGCGGCCTGACTCCAGCTGGCGCGTGCGTTGCACTGGCTATCGCGGGCCAGCTGCGATAAGGCGAGGCATGAACTTCCACGGAGACAGGGCCGATGCGCATAGGCGTTCCAACCGAGATCAAGACGCAGGAATTCCGTGTTGGCCTCACCCCGGAGAGTGTGGGCGAACTGGTTCGCGCCGGGCACACGGTGAACGTCCAGTCGGGTGCCGGCGTCGGCTCCGGCTTTTCCAATGAGTCCTATGTCAATGGCGGGGCGACCATCCAGCCCGACGCCGCTTCGGTGTTTGCTGCCTCCGACCTGATCGTGAAGGTGAAGGAGCCACAGCCGGAGGAGTGCGCCCGCCTGACGCCGCAGCACACCCTGTTCACCTATCTGCACCTCGCCGCCGACCGCACCCAGGCCGACGGGCTGATGGCCTCCGGTGCCATCGCCATCGCCTATGAGACCGTGACCGACCCTGAGGGCCGCCTGCCGCTGCTGACCCCGATGAGCCAGGTGGCGGGCCGCATGTCGATGCAGGTCGCCGCGTGGGCACTGATGAAAACCAAACGCGGGCGCGGGCTGCTGCTCGGCGGCGTGCCGGGCGTGGCGCCGGCGAAGGTGGTGATCATAGGCGGTGGCGTTTCGGGCACCAATGCGGCAGAGATCGCCGTCGGCATGCGCGCCGACGTGACCATCTTCGACCGCGACAATGCCCGCCTTGCCGAGCTGGACGCCACCTTCGGTGGCTCGGTGAAGACCATGTACTCCACCGCCGCGAGCCTCGAACACGCCGTCATCGACGCAGACCTGGTGATCGGGGCGGTGCTGATCCCCGGTGCGACGGCGCCCAAGCTGATCACGCGGCAGATGCTGAAGACGATGAAGCCCGGCGCGGTGCTGGTCGACATTGCCATCGACCAGGGCGGCTGCTTCGAGACCTCGCACCCCACGACCCATGGCGACCCGATCTACGAGGTCGACGGCATCCTGCACTATTGCGTGGCCAACATGCCGGGTGCGGTGCCGCGCACCTCCACCTACGCGCTGAACAATGCCACCCTGCCCTTTGTCCTGCAGATTGCCAACAAGGGGACCAAGGCGGCGCTCAATGACACTATCCACCTCGCGCGCGGTCTCACCGTCGCCGAGGGCCGGATTGCCCACGCCGCTGTCGCCCGCGACCTCGGCCTCGACTTCGCCCAGCCGGACTGGTTCTCACCGCAGGGCTGAGAGCCGGGCCGGCATCGCACCGAACGGTCCGGCTCCCCGCGATCGCTCAGCCATTGAAGGCGGCGACGGCGGCGATCACGCGGTCCTGGTCGGCTTCGCAGAGATAGGGATGCATCGGCAGGGAGATCACGCGCCCCGCCTTGGCCTCAGAGACCGGCAGGCCACCGGGCCCCACGGGATAGCGCGCATAGGGCGCCTGGGTGTGGATCGGCATGGGATAGTAGACAGCGCTCGGAATGCCCTGGCCCGCCAGGTGACTGGCCAGCCCGTCGCGGTTGTCGTGCTCGATCGTGTACTGTGCCCAGTTGGAGACATGCCCGTCGATGAAGACCGGCACCTTGGCGACATGCGGGGCGAGGCCCTCATTATAGCGCCGGGCGATGGCATTGCGCCGGGCGATCTCGTCCTGGAAGATCTTAAGTTTCTCGATCAGGATAGCCGCCTGGATCGTATCGAGGCGGGAATTCATGCCGATCCGCATGTTCCAGTATTTGGGGTCATGATCGAACACGGCGCCGGACTTGTCGGCCTCGGTCGCCTTGCCATGGATGCGCAGGCTGTCGATCAGGGAGGCGAGGTCGTCATCATCGGTCAGGACCGCGCCACCATCGCCATAGCAGCCGAGCGGCTTGGCCGGGAAGAAGCTGGTGGTGGTCACGTCCGCCCAGTGGAGGGGATGGCGGCTGTCGAGCGTGCAGCCGAAGCCCTGGGCGCTGTCTGAGATGAGTTTCAGCCCGTGCCGGCGGCAGATGTCGGCGATCGCCGGATAATCCGCCGGCTGGCCGAACAGGTCGACCGCGATCACCGCGCGGGGGGTGAGCCGCCCCTCGGCCCGCACCGCCTCGATGCTGGCCTCCAGGTGCGCCGGCGACAGGGTGCAGGTCTCAGGGTCGATGTCGACGAAGACCGGCGCCGCGCCAAGCCAGGGGATCACCTCGCCGGTGGCGACGAAGGTGAAGCTCGGACAGAATACCGCGTCGCCAGGGCGAAGCTCCCACGCCATCAGGACGAGGGCGAGCGCATCGGTGCCATTGGCGCAGCCAAGCGCGTGCCGGGCCTGCCCGAAACGGGCCAGTTCCCCCTCAAAGGCGGCGACCTCCGGGCCCATGACAAAGCGGCCATGGCGCAGGACAGCGTGAACGGCCGCGTCGATCTCGGCCTCGATGCGCTGGCGCTGGGCCTGCAGGTCGATGAAGGCAAGCATTGGGCACTCCGATGCAGTGCGCGGGCGGGAGACGACACCGCAGGCAGACTGATGGCGCGGAGCCGCAGGCGCTTCAAGTCACGCCGCGTTTCGGAGTGTTGCGCAGCGGCCTGTCGAGGCCGAATGCCGCAGCGGAAAAGGGGCAGCGCCTACTGGACGCTGCCCCCGGTTTCGCAGGAGCATGCGGGTCGGTCAGTCGACCGGCGTCAGGCGGCAGAGCTCGCCTTGCTGCCGCCGATCAGCTTCGGCCTCTCGGTGACGGCGTTGTCACCGATGGCGATCTTGCGCGGCTTCTTCTCCTCGGGGATTTCCCGGACGAGATCGATCCGCAGCAGGCCATGGCTGAGGTCAGCGCCAGTGACGATCACGTGGTCGGCCAGCTGGAAGCGGCGGATGAAGGACCGCTCGGCAATCCCGCGGTGAAGGAAGTCGCGCTCGCCCGCGTCGTGCGCCTGATCTCTCTTGCCGGCGACGGTGAGCAGGCCGTCCTTGATCTCGATATCGAGATCGGCGTCAGTGAAACCGGCAACCGCGATCTCGATCGCGAACCGATCATCGCCGACGCGCTCGATATTGTAGGGCGGGTAGCCCTGGGCGCCGTCGAGCCGGCTGGCAGCATCAATCATGCTGGCCATGCGGTCGAAGCCGACCATGGTGCGGTAAAGCGGGGAAAGATCAATTGTCGACATGGTGACAGTCCTCGTGTTGAAGCAACTGCGGCAGGCGGGTCGACCCCCTGCGCGTCTGGTTTGGCAGACCTGCCCCGATTGCGGCCCCTTGAGGGCACCGGCGGCGCAAATCTGGTGCGGCCCGCTTGGCGGCGCCGTCACAGCTGTTATGTGGGTCAGCGTCACATGCGTTCAAGGCACGCCGCACCCGCGGCAGGCCATCACCGGACGCAACGCAAGGGGAGACCGAGCATGAGACACATCCTGATTGCCGGGGCCGCAGCCCTGGTCCTTGGCGCCTGCGGGAACAGCGACACGACCGAGCCAGACGCAAGGGCACCGCAGCCGCCCGTCGCGGAGCCGGCGTCGGCGCCGGAACCTGCGACCGAGACCGCCACGAACGAGACCGGGTCGCTGGAATGGGCGGTGACCGGCCCATGGCGCAGCGGAGCCGATCGCGCCCGCGATTTCTATCGCAGCCCAGCTCGGACCCTGCGTTTTTTCGGGATCAAGGGCAATGAGACCGTCGTCGAGATCTGGCCGGGCGGCGGCTGGTACACGGAAATCCTGGCACCCGTTCTGGCGGCCAATGGCGGCACGCTGATCGCTGCCGGGTTCGACCCGGACGCCTTCGAGGGCGAGCGCGCGACCCAGATTGCCGAACGCGTCGATGCCTTTGCCGAGCGGTTTGCGGCGAACCCGGACCTTTACGGCGCCATCACGATGTCGGAGTTCTCCAAGGTCAGCGGCCCGCTGGCGCCGGAAGGCAGCGTCGACACCATCCTCACCTTCCGCAACATCCACAACTGGATGAGCGGCGACTATCTCGACAAGTTCTTCGAGGATGCCTTCGCCGCGCTGAAACCGGGTGGTACGCTCGGCGTCGTCGAACACCGCCTGCCCTCAGCCATGGAGCAGGACCCGACGGCCCGGTCCGGCTATGTCCACGAGGACGTCGTCAAGGCCGCCGCCGAACGGGCAGGCTTTGAGTTTGTTGCCTCCAGCGAGGTCAACGCCAACCCGAAGGACACTGCCGACCACCCGTTCGGCGTGTGGACCCTGCCGCCGAACAACCGCACCACCGACGCTGACGGCAACACCGCGGATGGCTTTGACCCGGCGGTCTATGCCGAGATCGGCGAGAGCGACCGGATGACCCTGCGCTTCCGCAAGCCTGCGGCCGAATAGGCCCGGAGCCTGTCGCAACTGCCTGGGAGGGGCCGTTTCGGGACACCGGGACGGCCCTTTTTCAAGGGGAAGCGCCAAATCCCATGGCGCGCCCCGTCTGCAGCATGGTAGGACTGTGCAGTGGGGAGCGGGACGGCGCGCGTTCGGGGAATGGAGAGACCGGCCATGTGGCAACTGCTTATGATGTTCGGCAAGGCGGGCACCAAGCTCGTCGCCACCTTCTTTCTGGTGATCATCCTGATGATCCTCGGCTTTGCCTTCGCGCCGGGTGCGGTTACCGGCCTGCAGGACTTCGCCAACATGATTGAGGGGCAGGTGCGCAATCCCGGCCTCGACAACCAGGGCACCATGCTGTTCCGCATGCTGGTCAATGAGAACACCATCTTCGGCATCTTCATGACGTTGATCGCCCGTGCCCTCGTCGAGTTCGCGGCCTGGGCCGGCGGTTCGGGCTGGAAGGCGATGAATGGCGGCGGCGCGCCGCGTGAGGACGGCCAGCCCGTCAACGCCAAGGTGGCGGCGGCCCGCAGGGCCCGGCCCTGAAGGCCAGCACTTGGGTCTTTCCGCCGGCCCGCGCCTTGGCTAACAGGGGGCTTACGGGAGCTTGAGGGGTTTGGGACATGGACGAGACCGCACCAGACGGGGCCGGGCGCCCCTCGCGCGAGACGCTGCTCGCCTTTGCAGAGCGCCTGTCTCCGGAATATGACGAAATCCTCGCCCAGGCGGACTATCTCGCCCGCGCGCGGCTGAGTTTCTATCGCTTCCGCGCCCTCGGCGGACGCACGACAGGCAGCGCCGGCAAGCTCGGCTCAGGCGGCACGGGCGGCCAGGGCTATCATTATGTGACGGCACATCCGGACCGGACCGGTCGCTATCTCGCCATCACCTTCCTCGCGCTGCTGACCCTCTTTGACAGCGCCGCCAACGCCTATTTCTTCTCCAAGAACAGCGAATTCGGACTGCTGGGCGGCATGTTCCAAGCGGCTGCGGTCTCGCTTGCCAACGTGACCGTGAGCTTCTTTATCATCGGCTATTGGGGACTGCGCCATGTCACCGTGCCGGTCGGCCGGCCGTGGTCGCGCCGCTCCACGCTATGGTTTTCCGGCCTGTTCGCCATCATCGCCGGGGGCACCCTCGTGGTTTTCATCAATCTGTCGGCCGCGCACTACCGAAATATCCTCGACCTCGCCGCAGAGGGCGCTGTGCTGCCGCCGGAACTGGTGACCACCTTCCCCTCCTTCTTCCTCAGTGAGCCGCAATGCGCTGCCGTGCTCGGACCTGACGGCTTCGGGACCAAGTCCGGCGCCGCGGCGGCCTCGGCGATGTGCCGGCCGACAGCGTTGACCTCGCTCGATGCCATGGTGCTGTTCGCGCTTGGGATCGGCATCGCCGCGATCGCCGCTTTCGAGGGCCGCAATGCCGACCACCACGCGCCGGGCCTCAGCAATGCCGCCCGCGCCGCTGAGAAGGCGATCGAGGACCTGCAGTTCGCGCTGGAGGATTATTATGACGCCTTCGACGATGTGCTGGAGGCGGTGCGCGATGCGCTGGAGGCCCATGGTCTCGATCCCAAGACCGCCTTCAGCCTTGAGGACGAGATGGCCCTTCGTGCGCGCTATGATGGGCGTATCGCCCGCTTCCGGGTCATGCTGGACAGCGACCGCGACCTGCTGAGCGACGAGTTCGCGGTCGCCCCGGAGATCGTCGACCGCGTCCTGGACGGCAAGCTGGGCGCTGGCAAGGGGCCGGTGCCGGCGCGACAGCCGGATACCGGCACGCCGCAGCAGGACACGCTGTCATGAGTCGGAAGCGCCGCGCCCGGCAACGCCGGCAGGCAATCGTCAACCTGGCTTTGATCGTTGCGCTGGTGGCCGGCGCCGGCACAACTTTCTATCTCGTGCAGCGCGACGCCGGCCAGCCCTATGATGCGATCACGCTGTGCCCGATCGGCGTGCCACTGCCCGGCCACACAGCGGTGATCCTCGACAAGACCGACAATTACACCGCCGAGCAGTCGCGCCTGATCGAGAATGTCATCGCCCGCACGCGCAACCGGCTTGAGGTTGGCGAGCGCTTCTCGATCTTCGAACTGGATGCCGTCGGTGAGTTTGACCCGCGCGGCGAGCTTTCGCTGTGCAATCCCGGCCGGGGCAACCAGGTCAATCCGCTGTTTCGCAACCCGCAACAGATCGAGGAACGCTACCGCGCTCTGTTCGACGAACCACTGCAGGCAATCCTCGGCGACCTCGTCGAGCCGAAGACCGCCCCGAAGAGCCCGGTTCTGGAAGCGCTTGCCCGGCTGGCCCAGACCGAAGCCTTCGGTGCCGGCGTCGATAACCGCCGCGTGGTGCTGGTCTCCGACATGCTGCAGAATTCCGACCTGTTCACCGCCTATGGCGGCGGCGGCGCCCTGCCGGACAGCGTGCCGCCGGCGGACGCGCTTTCCGAGGCCGTGGTCCGTCGCTTCGGCACAGCACTTGACGGTGTGGCGCTGGAAATCCGGCTGATCCCCCGGCCGGGCTTCGGCGACCTGCAGCGCGGCGCGCTGAAGGACTACTGGAATGCCGTGTTCGCCGATCTGGGCGTGACGGCGACCTGGCGCGACCTCTGAAGGCGTGTCTGCCCATGGACGGCCTGTTCGCAACCCTCATTCACCGCGCCCGACTGGAGGACACAGCCCTCATCGGCGAGCTTGAGGATGCGATCTGGATGGTCGAGGAAGGCGATGCGGCCGGACGCGCCTGGAGCGAGCAGGAAGGTTATCCGGGATACACCTCCTACGCCTCGCTGGACGACCTGCCGCGCCGTGCCAGCGCCTTCGCAGCGCTTGTCAGGCGGGTCGAGGCGGAAGCGGCCGCGTTTTCCGGCAGGCTTGCCTGGGACCTTGGCGGGCGGATGCTCCGGGTGGAGGCGATGTGGGTCAACATCCTCGCAGGCGGCGGGGTTCACACCGGCCATGTGCATCCGGGCAGCGCCCTGTCGGGGACGGCCTATGTCGACGTGCCGGACGGTGCCGGCCAGCTGAAGCTGGAGGATCCGCGCCTCGCCATGATGATGGCCGCCCCGCCGCTAAGCGATGATGCGCCGGAGGAGCGCCGCCGCTTCGTCTACGTCAAGCCGCGGCCCGGCGACCTGATCCTCTGGGAGAGCTGGCTGCGCCACGAAGTCACTGCCGGCACGGCGGAAGACCCCCGACTATCGGTGAGCTTCAATTTGTCCCCCGCCTAGGCTAAGCCCGCGCGGAACGGAACTTGCTCGAATGCCGGGCCGATCACCGGCTCCAGCCAGAGGACATCCAGCCATGGACATCAGCAAAATCCCGGTCGGCCAGAACCCGCCGGACGATCTCAACGTCCTGATCGAGGTGCCGCTCGGCGGCGAACCGATCAAGTACGAGATCGACAAGGCTTCCGGCGCAATGTTCGTCGACCGGTTTCTCTACACGGCGATGCGCTATCCCTGCAATTACGGCTTCGTCCCGCACACACTGAGCCTTGATGGCGACCCACTCGACGTCATGGTGGTCGGGCAGCGCTCTCTGGTTCCCGGTGCGGTGGTGCGCGTTCGGCCAGTCGGCGTGCTGTTGATGGAAGACGATGGCGGCTTCGACGAGAAGGTGCTCGCTGTCCCCCACCCGAAGCTCACCCGCTTCTATGAGAAGGTGCACACCTACACCGACCTGCCGGAGATCCTGGTCGAGCGCATCATCCACTTCTTCACCCACTATAAGGACATGGAGCCCAACAAATGGGTGAAGATCCAGGGCTTTGAGGGCGTGGAGAAGGCCCGCGAACTGGTGGTGGAAGCGATCGAGCGGGCGAAGGGCTGATACCAAGCTGCATGGACCCAAAACCGATCCACGCAGTTCAGGGCAAGCGCGACTGCGCGTCGGCGCTGATGCGCCGAACACGCA
The DNA here is from genome assembly GCA_964412785.1 of uncultured Hyphomonadaceae bacterium. Taxonomy (GTDB): domain Bacteria; phylum Pseudomonadota; class Alphaproteobacteria; order Caulobacterales; family Hyphomonadaceae; genus UBA5336. The sequence continues at coordinate 76,651 of CAYPQD010000002.1, read as the reverse complement.
GATGTACCCTCATCTGCGCACACTGGTATGAGGCTGGCAGGCGGGCCGGCAAACCACGAGATCGCGCCATCCGAATTGACGGTGTGAGCAGACGCTTCGGCCATACCGCCTGGCAAGTCTGCCGGAGTGCCCGCTCAGATTTCCTGGTTGTAGGCACCGATCTCGGCGTGTCTCGCAAGGCGCGGCTTGACCTCCTCGCGGAAAAGGGCGCGCATGTCGTCCTCGCTGGCCATACTCTCCACGACGACGACAAGCTCCGGCTTGTTGGAGGAGGCGCGCACCAGCACCCATGAGCCGTCCTCCAGCGTCACGCGGGCGCCGTTGACGGTGTTCACATCGACGACCTTGCGGCCGAGAAGTTCGGTGTCGAGCAGGGCCTGGTACTCGCCGACAATCCGGGTGACAACGTCATACTTGATCTCGTCGGCACAGTGCGGCGACATGGTGAGTGAGGTCCATGCCGTGGCGAGCCCGCCCTTCAGATCCGCCAGCGTCCGGCCGGGATTGCGGTCCAGCATGGCGAGCACGGCGCCGGCCGCGACAATGCCGTCATCATAGCCGAGCCCGATCGGCGGGCGGAAGAAGAAGTGGCCGGACTTCTCGAAACCGGCAAGCGCACCGAGGTCGGTCGTGCGGCGCTTGATGTAGGAATGGCCGGTCTTGTAGTAATCGACCGACGAGCCATTGGCTTGCAGCACAGGGTCGGTCTTGTAGAGACCGGTCGACTTGACGTCGACGACGAATTTGGCGCCCGGGTATTGCTGCGACAAGTCTCGCGCCAGCATCAGGCCAATCTTGTCGGCGAAGATCTCCTGTCCGGTATTGTCGACCACGCCGCAGCGGTCGCCATCCCCATCGAAGCCGAGGGCGAGGTCTGCGCCGTGGGCCTTCACCGCCTCGGCCATCGCGTGCAGCATCTCATGGTCTTCCGGGTTCGGATTGTATTTCGGGAAGGTCCAGTCGAGTTCGCAATCCATCTCGATGACCTGCGCCCCCATGCGGCGCAGAGCGTCGGGGGCGAACATGCCTGCCGTGCCATTCCCGCAGGCGCACACCACCCTGAGCGGGCGGGTGAGCGTCACCTTCTCGGCGGCCGCGGCGATATAGGTCTCGCGCAGGCCATCGACGCGGTAATGATTGCCGCCGGCGCGCGGCTGGAAGGCGCCGTCCAGCACGATCTCCTTGAGCCGGCCCATCTCGTCGGGGCCGAAGGTCAGAGGACGGTCGGCGCCCATCTTAACGCCGGTCCAGCCGTTTTCATTGTGGCTCGCCGTCACCATCGCGCAGCAGGCCGCATCCAGTTCGAATTGCGCCCAGTAGACCATGGGCGAGAGCGCCAGGCCGATATCGAGGACCTCGCAACCGCCCTGGACGAGGCCGAGCATGAGGGCGTTCTTGATGCCCTGGCTGATCGAGCGGAAGTCATGGCCGGCCACCACCTTGGGCTCGACGCCCAGTTCGTGGAACAGGGTCGCCATGCCGAGTCCGAGCGCCTGCACGCCCTGAAGGTTCAGCTCCGGCGCCTTGGGATGGCCGATGCCGTTGAACCACCAGCGCGCGTCGTATTCGCGAAAGCCGGTCGGTTTTACCAGCGGCAGGGTCTCGAACTCGATGGTGTTGGGGGCAATGTCTGCCCGGGGTTTCGGCATCATGGCGAAGTCTGTCCCTCGTGACACGGGCGGGTTAGACACGACCGGCACCGATTGTGCAACCACCTCTCCGGCGATAGGCAAGGCACGCGCCATGACAGATATCAGGACCGATCTGGAGGCCGCCCTCGCCCGGCGCGGGCCGATGCTCGGCAAGGAACTCGTGGCCGCCCTGCCGGGCCACAGCCACCTCGCCCTGTGGCAGGCCTGCTGGAGTGACGCGGCGATCCAGATCTCGCATTTCTCACGCTATTACCTGCGCTATGACATCACCCGCGCCGACATGGTGCGCCTGTCGCCCTCCATCCTTCGCGATTTCCTGTCCTTCACCCTTCTCTCGCTGCCGGGCCAGCGCGAGGGCGTGATCGAGCGCCAGGTCGGCCTGTCCAACCACCACCGCGACATCAGCGTGCAGAAGATCAGGATCGCCCGCAACATCCTGATCGACGTGCTCGCCGGCCTCGACCCTGCCCTGCACCGGCGCCTGTGCGCCTTCATCGCTGGTGACCTTGCCTATTTCCTTGGCCATGCCGAGCCGCGGCTGGTCAAGGACCAGGGGATCATGGTCAACGGCTCCGACATCGACATCATCCTCGTCCATGACGACATCGACGAGGCCGTGATCGAGGGCATCGACCGGGCGATGCTGCAGGCCAAGGCCTATTACCTGCGCCATCCTGCCTACCGCCAGGAGGTCGACTTCATCTGCAAGTCAAAGGCCCGCATGACCGGCCAGTTCCGCTATGGCGATATCCACGAGAAGATCGCCAGCAAGATTGCCTATGAGAGCATGTTCCTTGCAGGTTCAGTGGAGCTCTATGGCGAGATCAAGGACGAGATGGAGCGCTGCGGCGTCAACGGCCTGATCGAGGCGGACTTCGCCTATGGCCTCGCCGATCGCAAGCGCGCGATGCGCGAACTGCTGAAGGCCGACCCCGACGCGCTCGATACCAACACCGAGTCGCTGTTCTACTTCTCCCAGGAGCGGATCGAATTCCGCTGACTGCCCTGAAATCACCTCCGCCATGACCCCGGTTTGGCCACATTGTGAACCAGTACTCACATCATCGGACCCAACCGGAGTGAGATCCATGACCGAGCGCCGCAACAGCCTGATCGCCCTTTTCACGGCGGCCCTGTTCGTGATTGCCGGGCTTGCTGCGGCCTGAGCCCACCGCCCGAGGCCGCCAGTCCGGCCCGCCAGCCGGCACGGACTGCAGCGGGAGCGTTAAGCCGGGCTAACGGGACCATTTGCCGGCTTGCCCTTGCGCGGCCGGGCCGACATGTGGACAGCTTCGCGAGACGAGGCCGACCATGACCGATACCGCTGCGACGGCGCGCGCCGCCCCCGCCAATCCCAACGCACCGACCGAGGAAACCGTGCTATCGGTGCAGCACTATACTGACCGGCTGTTCCGGTTCCGGATCACGCGGCCGCAGAGCTTCCGCTTCCGGTCCGGCGAGTTTGTCATGATTGGCTTGCACCAGACGGACGGCAAGCCGCTGCTGCGCGCCTATTCGGTGGCCTCGCCGGCCTGGGACGAGGAGCTGGAGTTCTTCTCCATCAAGGTGCCTGACGGCCCGCTGACCTCGCGCCTTGAGAAGATCCGGCCCGGCGATACGGTGTTGCTCGGTCGCAAGCCGACCGGCACGCTGGTGCTCGATGCGCTGACCCCGGGCAGACGGCTTTACATGGTCTCGACCGGGACCGGCTTTGCGCCCTTCGCCAGTCTGATCCGCGACCCGGACACCTATGCCCGATTTGATCAGGTGATCGTTACCCACACCTGCCGGCTGGAGGACGAGCTGGCCTATTCGGTGGACACCGTGGCCTGCGCAAAGGCCGACCCGCTGGTCGGCGAGGAGGCCAACCGGCAGCTTGTCCACTTCACCTCCTGCACCCGCACGCCGGACTATCCGATGCAGGGACGGATCACCGAGCTGATCGCGAGCGGCGCCCTGTTCAAGGCGCTGGACGTGCCGCCCCTCGATCCGCAGACGGACCGGGCAATGATCTGCGGCTCGCTGGACATGATCAACGACACCAAGGCGCTGATGATTGCCGCCGGGCTGACCGAGGGCTCGAACGCGGCGCCGGCGGAATTCGTGATCGAGAAGGCCTTTGCCGGCTGAGGCCCGGCTGCACGGTCCCCTGGAAACGGTTTTTCCTTTGCGCCTGCCGCCCTAGCTGTCACCGTGCCGATCGAATGACGGGAGTAACGCGATGAGAGTCCTGACCCTCGCCGCGGCCGCCTTCTCGCCGGGCGGTCCGGCCGGTGCCGAGGAACCCGCCCACAGCCTCTCTGAAATCTACACCCACCTGCATGCCAACCCGGAGCTGTCATTTCAGGAGAAGGACACCGCTGCCCTGCTGGCTGGCCATCTTGATGCGCTCGGCTTTGAGGTCACCACCGGGCTCGGCGCGGTGGAGCGCGACACCTGGCAGCGCGCCCAAAGGGGAGCGCTTGCGCTGCCATCACTGCATTCGCCCCATTTCAGGTCGGATCCCGAGCCGACGCTTGCTACAGGTGTCAGCGCGATGACCGCGGCTGCCCTTCACCTCCCGGGCGAACGCCCCTAGTCAGGTCGACGACATCGTGACAGGCCGTGCTGCGGGGATCGTCTGCGGGCGGACCGGAGTGCCAGCGTAAGGGTGGGATCACACCAACACGACGCCCGCACGGGCCGGAGAAGGACTTGCGATGACTTACGAGACCCTGCTGACGGAGGTGGATGGCGCAATCGCCGTGATCACGCTCAACCGCCCCGATGCAATGAATTCGTTCAACGACACGCTGATGAACGAACTGACCGCGGCGCTTGACACCTTTGACGCCGACCCGGAGATCGGCTGTGTCGTCATCACCGGCTCTGCCAAGGCGTTTGCCGCCGGCGCCGATATCAAGGAAATGCGCGACAAGGGATTTCCGGACACATTCTATCAGGACTTCATCACCCGCAACTGGGAGCGCGCCGCGCGGATGCGCACGCCGGTGATCGCCGCTGTCAACGGGTATGCTCTTGGTGGGGGCTGCGAGCTGGCGATGATGTGCGACTTCATCCTGGCCGGCGACAAGGCGAAATTCGGCCAGCCGGAAATCAATATCGGCGTCTCACCGGGCGCCGGTGGCACCCAGCGCCTCACCCGCTTTGCCGGCAAATCCAAGTCAATGGAGATGTGCCTGACCGGGCGGATGATGGACGCCGCCGAGGCGGAGCGCTGCGGCCTCGTTTCCCGCGTCGTTGCCGCCGACGACCTGGTCGAGGAGGCAAAGTCCGTGGCGCGCAAGATCGCGGCAATGCCGCGCATCACCGCGATGATGGTCAAGGAAATGGTCAACGCCGCCTATGAGACCCCGCTGTCCCACGGCATCCTGTTCGAACGGCGCCTGTTCCACAGCCTGTTCGCCACCGAGGACCAGAGCGAGGGCATGGAGGCGTTCATCGACAAGCGCAGCCCGCACTTCCGCAATAAGTAGTGGCAGCTCGCGGCAGGAGGGCGCACACGGCGCCTTGACGCCGCGCCCTCATGCCGCCATACGACGTGCCCTCGCCCCCATGCGGGGCCATCAGGAGCAACCCATGGCAAACACGCAATCCGCCAAGAAGATGGTCCGCAAGATCGCGCGGCGCACGGCCATCAACAAGGCCCGCCGGTCGCGCATGCGAACCTTCGTCCGGCGGGTCGAGGAAGCCATCGCATCGGGCGACAAGACCGCCGCGGAGACGGCCCTGCGCGAGGCGCAGCCGGAGATCGTCCGCGCGGCCCGGAAAGGCGTCCTCCATCGCAACACCTCGTCACGCAAGGTGTCGCGCCTGTCCCGGCGCATCAAGGCGATGGCTTAGAAAAACTTACCCGGTTTCCCGCCTTCGATCAGCTTGCGGGCGCGCGACGGGACAACAGCAGGGCTCGTGCCGAGATGGCGCGGGCCCTTTTCGTATTCCATCCGGATAGGGAGCATTAACAATTTGCAGGCCTGTCGCCGCGGCGCCATGCACGAAGCGACTGTCAAGATGCTTCAGCGCGAAAAATGCTGTCGCCGCGGACCACTGTCCACAGCTTCGCCGGCGCGACCCGCGATCTTGCCTTGACCGTGTCTTCGAAGGCTCTGATAGCCCTTGGTTAATTTTTCACGAGCGAACAATCACAACAAACTATTGTTTTTATGAGTATATTTTATCGACATCATCCCAATCGCGGCAGTGCGCCCGTCGCCACCTGCTCCCTGAGCAAAGTCAAGCCACGGAAACCGCTTGCTCGCCGGGCCGCATTTGATAAGGTTGAGAGGTCGAGAGTTTTTACCGTGTACTGTTGATTATAACAGTCGCCCCCGGGGGGCGGGACAGAATTCTTGTGCGTGTAGATGGCTACAAAACACGAATGAGGGGCGTCTATAGAATGCTGCCGCAACCCGAGACTCACTTGACCCATCCAAGGCCGAAGGCTGGTATTGACGATGCGCCAGAAGGCGCACTGGCAACCTGGCAACGTGTCGTCGATCAGTTAGCGAGGCTAATTGATCCCGACATCATGGAAAAGCATGTCAGGGACCTTCGGTTCATCGCTGACATCCGGGGAACGATCACCATCGCCGCCCGCAGGAAACTGACGCTCGACCGCGTGTGCGCGGAGGCCGAGCGCCAGATCCGGGACCTCTGGCGCGACCACGACCCGCTGAAGCGCCCGATCCGCATGGTCTGCTTCCGGGACCTGCCCGAGGACACCCGCTGCCTGGTCGGCGATCCCTGGTCGGAGCCGGGAATGACCGCCAGCATCGACGCGCATGGCACGCTGACCTATGACACCTTTGTCGTGGGAGCGTGCAATAGTAACGCGGTGGAGGCGACGCGCGCCATCCTTGACGGGACGGCCGCGCCCGGCGTCACCTTCATCGCCGGCGAACCCGGCGTCGGCAAGACCCACCTCGCCCGCGCCCTGCTCCACGCGATCGCTGCGGCCGATCCTGCGCGCCGGTGCTATTACAAATCCGCTGAGGAATTCGTGAACGAGTTCGTCGGCGGCTCGATGGCCCGCGATACCCGCGCCCTGACGTCCATGTTCCGCATGAATGACGTGGTCGTGGTCGATGACCTGCAATGGATTGTCGGCAAGTCGAAGAGCGATCCGGCGCTGTTTGCCAATATCCGCGCGGTGACTTCGCGGGGCGGCCATGTGGTGATCACCGCGAGCGCACTGCCCTGCGAGCTCACCGGCATTTCCCGCGAACTGGCGAGCGAGCTGCGCGGTGCGACCACGGTGGAGATCGGCCTGCCCGATGCCGGGATGCGCCGACGGATCGCGCAGACCCATATTGCGCTGTTCAGGGCGAATGCGCCGCTGTTCGATCCCGACGAGGCGCTTGTGGATCAGATGGTCTCGCGCGTGCGCGGCCCGGCCCGCGACCTCACAGGCGCGATCGCGAGCCTTTACACCGAATGTGGCAGGGGCAGCCGCCGGCCGGGACAGGCGGAGCTCGACGCGGTCCTGCAGCGCCAGACCTGGACGCCGCCGGCGCCCACCGTCGCCCTCGTCAAGAAGGCGGCCTGCAGAGCGTTCGGCTACACCATGGTCCAGCTCGACGCCAGCCGCGGCGCTGAGGCGCTGGTCTATGTGCGCCACCTGGCGATGTATGAAGCCCGCGAGGCTGCGCGCAAATCCTTCCCGCAGCTCGCCAAGATGTTCAACAAGTCCGACCACACGACGATCATGAACGCGCACAAGAAGTTCGCGAAACTGGTCGAGGACGGCGAACCGGACGCCCTGGGCGATCTCGCCCGCCTGCGCGAGACAATCTACGAGATGCAGCTCGAACAGCGGTAATCGCCTCTTGCATTTTGCCGTGAGGTGAGAAGTCTATCGGCCCGTCTCTTGTCGAGGCGGGCCGATTCGCCATCGCTCAGGCCGGGGCTTGCGTGCGGTGCTGGCAGGCACCGCCAGCAGCCGGGGGCCGCGATCCAACCGAAAGGCCAGGGACATGAAAGTCACGATCGAGCGCAACGACCTGCTGAATGCGCTCTCGCACGTGCAGAACGTGGTCGAGCGGCGCAATACGATCCCGATCCTGTCAAACGTCCTGATCGAGGCCGGCGACGGCACGCTGACCCTGACGGCGACCGATCTCGACATGGAGGCGGTCGACAGCGCCAGTGCGAAGGTTGCACAACCCGGCGCAGTCACGGCCCCGGCGGGCATCCTGTTCGATGTCATCCGCAAGCTGCCGGCGAGCACCGACGTCCAGCTCGCGACCGAGCCGGAGCGCCAGCGCCTCGCCATCCGCGCCGGTCGGTCCAATTTCGCCCTGCCAACCCTGCCGGCATCCGACTTCCAGACCATGAGTTCGGGCGCGGACGCGATCTGCTTCACGATGCCGGCCGGCGACCTGCGGCGTCTCATCGACAAGACGCGGTTTGCGATCTCAACCGAGGAGACGCGCTACTACCTCAATGGCGTGTTCCTGCACGCGGCCGAGGGCACGCGCGGCCAGGTCCTGCGAGCCGTCGCCACCGATGGCCACCGCCTCGCGCTCGCCGAGACGGCCCTGCCCGACGGTGCGGGTCCGCTGGAAGGTGTCATCGTGCCGCGCAAGGCAATTGGCGAGGCCCGCCGTCTGATCGACGCGCTGGACGACCCGGTGACCGTGGAGGTCTCAGGCACCAAGATCGTCTTCCGCGCCGGCCGCGCCACCCTGACCTCGAAGCTGATCGACGGGTCCTTCCCCGACTATGCCCGCGTCATCCCGAAATCGAACACGAAGAGGCTTACCGTTGACAACAAGGCCTTCGAGGCCGCCGTGGACCGGGTCGCGACCGTGTCGGCAGAGCGCTCCCGCTCGGTGAAGCTGTCGCTTGACGAGGGCCGGGTGACACTCGCGGTGAACCATGCCGAGACGGGCCAGGGCGAGGAGGAGGTCGAAGCTGAGTATGGCGCCGAGCCGATGGAGATCGGCTTCAACGCCCGCTACCTGCTCGACATTGCCAGCCAGATCGAGGCCGAGGATGCGCAGTTCCTGTTCAACGACGCCGCCTCGCCCGCTCTCGTTCTCGACCCCGCCGATGACGGCGCCCAGTACGTCCTGATGCCACTGCGGGTGTAGGGCGTTTTCCAGGCGAAGTGGGAACCGGTTCGCCGTCCGCAAACGCGTAAAAACACAGATCTGTCGCGGCGCGATGGGTGCATCCGGCCGGGCGCTGCTACAGGGCGGTTTCCGACCAGATTGACCGACTTGGCCGCTTGGATTTTTCGTCAGGGCGAGGAGCGCGGCGTGCGGCGATGCGGGCATCGTCGAACCGGCGCGCTCAGCGCATGACGTCAGGCAGGGCGGCGATGTCGTCGATCTCGTGCTGGATGATCACCCTCGCGCCGAGGGCCGCCGCGCGCGCCTCGAACCGGGTCATGGAAGCGAGCGTCTCGGTCCCCGGATCGAGGGTGCCGGCCACATCGGCATTGAAACGCGGCACGCTCCGGAGCTGGCGGCTCTCGGTGCGGTGGTACATGTCGCCCGATAGCAGGACAGGGCCGGTCTGTGGCAGGTTTACCTCCAGCGAGGTGTGGCCCGGCGTGTGGCCCGGCGTCTCGAAGATCACCACCGAGCCATCTCCGAAGACGTCATACTCGCCGAGGAAAACCTCCCGCTGCAGCGGCTCGAAGCCGGCGAACTGCGTCGCCGCATCGGCCGGCGCGTCCTCGCCGGGTTCCACGGGCGGAAACATCGCTGCCAGCTCGTCCGCGTGGACGATCCATTTGGCGCCCTGAACCTGGTCGATCTGGCCGGTATGGTCGAAATGGCTGTGGGAGATTGCCAGCAGCTCGATATCGGCCGGCGACAGGCCGCGCGAACGCAGCTGGGCGGTCAGGCTCTCATCCATCGAGACAGTGAAGATGCCGTTCTCCTGAGGCCGCTGCCCGGCAAGGATCCCCGGCAGGCCAAGGTCCCAGAGGAAGTCTCCCTGCGGATGGCGGACCAGCCAGCAGGTGTTGGTGAAGGTGTCGGTCTGGCCGGCAAAGTCACCGGCCATGGAGAACGCATCAAGGTCCGAGATCTCGATTGTTCCACAGTCGAGAACGTGCATTTCGATCGCTGCAACAGGGCCGGCGCGAGTCTCGACCTGCCCAGCCGACGCGGCGGCCGGCTGGGCCTCTTCGGCCGGCGGCCCGGACGGGGTGTCCCCGCTTCCACAAGCGACAGGGCTGAACGCCAGTGCGGCCGCAATGAGGCATCGGGTCATGGTTCCGCCTTCGTTTTCAACTGCTGCAAGGAAGGATTACTCAGATTCCGCGTCCGCGCCAATCAGGGTGTGTCCCGGCTGCACCGTCCGGTAGAAACACGTGCGCGCGCCGGTATGGCAGGCCGGCCCCGCCGGGCGCACGCGCAGGAGTACCGCATCCTGGTCGCAGTCGATGCGCACCTCCACCACCTCCTGGACGTGGCCGGAGGTCTCGCCCTTGACCCACAGCGCCTGGCGCGAGCGTGACCAGTAGGTCGCCCGCCCGGTCGCGAGTGTCGCCGCCAGCGCCTCGGCATTCATGAAGGCCAGCATCAACACGTCGCCCGTCTCCGCATCCTGGGCGATGGCAGCGATCAGCCCGCGCTCGTCGAAACGCGGGCGCAGGCAATCGCCGGCTTCCTGTTCGGCGCGATCATGGGCGGGAGCGGCGAAAACAGTGGTCATTGACGGCATCTCCCTCGCTCAATGGCGCCTTTTGGCGTGCATATCAGGCATGGTGATCCCATATATCAACAGATAGCCCGATCAAAGGACGATTGACTGCGCATGCTTCCGGCCTCGCTCCTCTCGCTTGCCGCCTTCGTCGTCATCAATCTGGCGGCGGCCTCAACTGGCGGCATCTTCAAGCCCGGCCACTGGTATCAGGGTCTCGCCAAGCCTCCCTGGACGCCGCCCAACTGGGCGTTCCCGGTCACGTGGTCCATTCTGTTCATCCTCAACGCCGTGTCCGGCTGGCTGGTCTGGCAGGCGGCGGGGACAGCGGCAGCGCTGCCGCTCGCGGTCTATGGCGCAAGCCTCGTCATCAACGCCTTGTGGTCGGCGCTGTTCTTCGGGCTGCGGCGGATGGACTGGGCACTGGTCGATGTCGGCCTGTTGTGGACCTCGATCGTCTGCGTCATTGCCCTGTTCGCACCGGTGAGCCTGGTCGCGGCGGCCCTGCAGCTGCCCTATCTCGCGTGGGTGACCGTGGCGGGTCTTCTCAACCTGCGCATGCTGCAGCTGAACGGTCGGCTCGCCAGCGCCTGAGCCTGTGCATCAGACCACCCCGTCGCGCCGCAATGCGGCAATAGCGTCCCGATCAAGGCCTAGAGCGCCCAGGATCGCGTCGGTATCGGCGCCAAGGTCAGGGCCGGTTGACCGAACCCGACCGGGCGTGTCGCCGAGCCTCGGCACCACAGCCTGCATCGGCACTGCGCCAAGCACCGGATCGGTGACGCGTACAATCGCCTCGCGGGCGGCGATATGGGCATCCGCCAGCATCTCGCGGGCGGTATTGATCGGACCGCACGGCACCGCATGGGCGTCGGCCAGCGCGCGCACCTGCGCCATTGTGCGCTGGCAGGTCCAGCCGGCGATCAGCATGTCGAGTTCTGCCTGGTTGTCGCCGCGCGCGTCATGCGTTGCATAGCGCGGGTCATCGGCCCAGTCGGCGCCGCACATCTCCGACAGGCGGCGAAACAATGTGTCCTGATTGGCACCGATCACCACCATCCCGTCTGCGCAGGGATAGGCGCCCGACGGGGCGACCTTCGGCAGGATCGCGCCGGAGCGCTCACGGACATGGCCCATGAGCGCGTATTCCGGGATCAGGCTCTCCATGAACGCCATGACGCTCTCATAGATCGCGGCATCGACGACCTGGCCGCGGCCGGTCCGAGCGCGGGCCTGCAGCGCCATCATGGTGCCAAGCGCGGCGAAGGTGCCGGTCATGGTATCGCCGAGGGACACCCCGGCGCGTGCCGGCGGGCGGTCCGGCTCGCCGATCAGGTGGCGCAGCCCGCCCTTTGCCTCGCCGACGCTGGCATAACCCGCCTTGCCGGCCTCCGGGCCGGTCTGGCCATAGCCGGAGACACGGGTGATGATCAGGCGGGGATTGACCGCGTGCAGCGCGTCCGGCCCGAGGCCCCAGCGCTCCAGTGTGCCGGGACGGAAATTCTCCACCAGAACATCGGCCGTGGTGGCGAGCTGCCTGAGGAGTTCCTGGCCGGCTGGAACCCGCAGATTGAGGGTCAGCGAACGCTTGCCCCGGGCGATCACCGGCCAGAACAGGCCGATACCGTCCTTCTTCACCGCGCCCCAGCCGCGTGCGGGGTCCGGGCTGTCAGGCGCCTCGACCTTGATCAAGTCGGCCCCGAAATCGGCAAGCAGCTGCCCGCAGAACGGTCCGGCGATCAGCTGGCCGAGTTCGAGGACGCGCAGGCCATGCAGGGGAGGCGCTTCAGTCATCGCCTGCCATTCGCTCACCCTGCCCGCGCCAGGTCAAGCCGGCCGCGCGCGCCTACATGGACGTGACCTGAATATAGGCCGGGCCGAGGACGACGAGGAAGAGCACCGGCAGGAAGAACAGGATCATCGGCACGGTCAGCTTTGCCGGAAGGGCCGCAGCCTTCTTCTCCGCCTCCTGCATCCGCATGTCGCGATTTTCCTTCGACATCACGCGCAGCGCATCGCCAAGCGGCGTGCCATAGCGTTCCGCCTGGGACAGCGCCATACAAACCGCCTTGACGCCCTCATGGCCGGTGCGCTTGGCGAGATTGTCGAAGGCAATGCGGCGCTCCGGCAGGAAGGACAACTCTGCCGTGGTCAGCGTGAATTCCTCCGCCAGCTCGGTGGAGGCCGCACCGATCTCGTGGCCGACCTTCTGAAAGGCCATTTCGATCGACATGCCTGCTTCCACGCAGATCAGCAGCATGTCGAGCGCGTCCGGGAAGGCCTTCATCAGGGATGCCTGGCGCTTCTGGGCAAGCTGGGCGACATAGAGGTTGGGCGCATAGAAGCCCGCACCCGCCCCGACGATCAGCATGCCATACTTGGCAATCGGCTGCAGGCCGAAGTCATTGACGAAGAATATGTAGAAGAACACCAGCGCGGCAAACACGAAGGGCATGGAGAACCGGCCGAAATAGAACGCCGCCAGCGGCCCCGGCCCACGCAGGCCAGCCTTGGTGAGCATGGTCTCGACATTCGGGTCCTCAAGCAGCTTCTGCAATTGCAGCCGCTTGGAAATGTCGCTCATGAAGCCCTTCGACTCCCGGCGCAGCCTCGCCTGCGGCTCCAGCGCGGCACGGTTCTGCTTGCGCAGCTGTTCGCGCCGGTCGGCGACCGCCTTGAGGCGCGCTTCCAGCTTGTCGCCGCGCAGGGCCGGCAGCATGACCGACGTCACGGTGGCGAACGCCGCCAGCGCCGCCAGCATCGACGCCACGGTCGCCGGGCTGGTAAGGGCCTGTGAAATGGCGGTGACGTCCAACATGCTGCGGCCCCTCCCCTAGATGTCGAAACTGATCATCTTGCGCATCACGGTGACGCCGACAAACATCAGCCCTGCGCCCATGGCGAGGATGACGTGGCCGGTCGGCGTGGTGAACAGCAGGTTGATGTAGTCGGGCGAGGTCACGAACAGCATGCCCGACACGGCAAAGGGCAGGCAGCCGATGATCAATGCGGAGGCCTTGGCTTCAGACGACAGCGCCTTGATCTTCTCGCGCATCATCTTCCGTGAGCGGATGACGGCAGAGAGGTTGCCGAGCGCTTCTGAAAGGTTGCCGCCCGACTTGGACTGGATGGTCAGGACGATGGCGAAGAAGTTCACCTCCGACAGCGGCACCCGCAGGTGGAACTTGCGCAGCGCTTGATCCAGCGTGTTGCCCATCTGCAGATTGTCAGTGAGCTGGCGTACTTCCGGGCCGAGCGGTGCCGGGCTCTCGCGGGCGATGATCCGCAGGCACTCGTTCAGTGGCAGGCCGGACTTCACGCCCCGAACGATGATGTCGATGGCGTCGGCGAACTGGTTGAGCAATTTTTTCGCCCGCATCTTGGCCAGCATGCCGAGCAGCCAGCGCGGCATGCCGATAATGCCGGCAAACACCGCCGCGCCGATGATGGCCGGGCGCGAGCGCAGCTCGACGCCGCGAATGGTCATGCCATCGGCGCCGGACATGTAGACAAGCACGCCCATGGAGACGCCAAGAACGATGCAGAACGCCCAGAACATCGGTACCGGCACGTCGAGGCCGGCCTGCTGCAGCCTGGTGGACAGGTCGCGCGGCATCAGCGCGCGGCGCTTGTTGTCCTTGCGCAGGGTCGACAGCATCTGCTGGGTCTGGCGCCGCCGGTTGCTGGTGTCCTCGCGGGCCCGCTTGCTCGCTGCGGTCTTGTGGCGGGTCTGGTACTGGCGCGCGCGCCGGGCCGCGGACGCGTTCTCACCGCTGCCGGTGAAGGCAAACCCGATCCCGGCCACCGCCAGGAAGGCCAACCCCGCCAGCCCGTAAAGCAGCATGTGTTGCTGGTCCATCATTGCGCCTCCAGCGCATCAAGCGCCTTGGCCAGGTCCTTCTCCAGACCGAAATAGGATGCGCGTTCCCAGAAGCGCGGCCGGCCGATGCCGGTGCCGCGATGGCGGCCTCTTATCTTGCCATCGCCATTGTCGCTGTCCATCTCGTACTTCATCACGTCCTGCAGGACGATGGTGTCACCTTCAAGGCCCATGACTTCGGTGACGCACATGATCTTGCGCGAGCCGTCGCGCAGGCGCGAGGCCTGTACGACGACGTCGATCGAGCCGACAATCATCTCCCGGATGGTCTTCGCAGGCAGGGTGAAACCGCCCATTGTGATCATCGATTCCACCCGGCTCAGCGCCTCGCGCGGCGTGTTGGCGTGCAGCGTGCCCATCGAGCCGTCGTGACCGGTGTTCATCGCCTGAAGCAGGTCGAACGCCTCCGGGCCGCGGACCTCGCCGACAATGATCCGTTCAGGGCGCATCCGCAGGCAGTTCTTGACGAGGTCGCGCATCGTGATCGCGCCGGAGCCCTCGATATTCGGCGGGCGCGTCTCAAGGCGCACCACGTGCGGCTGCTGCAGCTGCAGTTCCGCTGAGTCCTCGCAGGTGACGACACGCTCGCCCGGATCGATGAAGGCCGTCAGGCAGTTGAGCAGTGTCGTCTTGCCCGAGCCGGTACCGCCAGAGATCAGGACATTGCAGCGGCAATTGCCGATGATCCGCAACAGCTCCGCGCCGGGCTCTGAGACCGAGCCGAAATTGACAAGGTCGCTCAGCCGCAGCTTGTCCTTCTTGAACTTCCGGATGGTGAGCGTCGGGCCGTCAAGCGCCAGCGGCGGGGCAATCACGTTGACCCGCGAGCCATCGAGCAGGCGCGCGTCACAGATCGGCGAGCTTTCATCGACCCGGCGGCCGACCTGGCTGACGATACGCTGGCAGATGTTCATCAGCTGGGCGTTGTCGCGGAAGCGGATATTGGTCCGCTCGATCTTGCCCTTGACTTCGATGTAACAGGTGTCGGCACCGTTCACCATGATATCGGCAATGTCGTCGCGCGCCAGCAGCGGCTCAAGCGGGCCATAGCCGAGGACGTCATTGCAGATGTCATCGAGCAGCTGTTCCTGCTCGGAGATCGACATGACGACGTTTTTGATAGAAACGATCTCCACGACAATATCGCGGATTTCCTCGCGCGCGCTCTCCGGGTCAAGCTGCGCCAGCTGCGACAGATCGATAGTATCGATCAGCGCATTGAAGATCGTCATCTTGGTCTTGTAGTACTCTTCAGTACGCTGATCGACCTTCTTG
This sequence comes from uncultured Hyphomonadaceae bacterium, assembly GCA_964412785.1. GTDB lineage: Bacteria > Pseudomonadota > Alphaproteobacteria > Caulobacterales > Hyphomonadaceae > UBA5336. Next base: position 61,189 of record CAYPQD010000002.1, on the reverse strand, counting down.
ACCTTTTCCTCCGGGATCTCCGGCGGTGGCTTCAACAGGACCGGCTCGGCCGCACGCGCGGCCGCCATGTCCAGCGCAGACGCTCCCGGCAGTGGGGCCGCTGCGGCGCCCTCGGACTGAGGCGCGGGGCGCGCGGTCGCCTGTGCGCCGGCTCTGCGTTTCCCAAAGGCCATGTCCCTCTCCTAAGCGACCGGGTCGACTATTTGCCGAAGAGTTTCTTGAGGATCGACTTCTCGCGCTGCTCGACGGTCTGGCCGGTGATCAGCGAGGCCAGGTGGTCGATCGCCTGCGCCGGCTTCGCCGTCGGATCAGTCTCGGAAATCATCTGGCCATTATTGGCCGCCAGGCCGAACAGGTGCGGATCGAAGGGCAGCAGGATGTCCGGCTCCACGCCCATGGCGGCTGCGAAGTCCCGCACCGGGATTTCCGGCCGCTTCGGCACGCCGCACATGTTGAGTACCAGGCGCGGCAGCGCGTCATTGGGGCGCTTGGCCGTGACCTGGTCGAGGATGTTCTTGCCATTGCGCAGGGAGGCGAGGTCCGGCTGGCAGACCAGCACCACCTCGTCGGCGCCGACCAGCGTCGCCTGCATCCACTCGCTCCACAGGTGTGGCAGGTCCAGCACCACGAACGGGACATTGCGGCGTACCGCCTCGATGACGGTGGAGTAGGCCTCCGACGGGATGTCGTAGAGGCTGTTGACCTGCGCTGGTGCGGTGAACAGGGACAAGCGGTCGGTCGCCTTGGAGAGGAGGCGCTCGATCACCGCGTCGTCGGCGCGTTCCGGTGCCAGAAGGGCGTCGGCGACCGATTGCTGCGGGTCCTGGTTGAAGTCGAGGGCGGTGGTCCCGAACGAGACGTCGAGGTCCATCAGAGTGGCGTTGATGCGGGCGTTCTCGGAGATCGACCAGGCGAGATTGTGGGCGATGGTGGACGCACCGACGCCGCCCTTGGCTCCCACGACCGCGATCGTGCGCCCGACAAAGGGCGCGTCCGGGTCGGTGAACAGGGTGGCGATCGAGCGAATGATGCTGACCGTGCGGAATGGCGGGACAATGTATTCGCTGACGCCGCGGGCGGTCAGCTGGCGGTAGAGCTGGATATCATTTGTGGTGCCGATCACCATCACCTCGACGCCCTCGTCGCAATGCTCGGCGAGCTGGTCGATCTGGGCGATCATCTCGCGGGCGCCGGCCGTCGATTCCAGGATGAGGAGGTTCGGCGTCGCATTGCGCGACAGCTCCGCGACCGCGCTGTCGAGGCCGCCGCGATAAATATCGACAATCGCGCGGCCCATCCGGCGGTCGCCGGCAACCGTGCGGATCAGCGCCTCGGTCTCGTCGCGCTCCAGGAAGGCGGCGATCGTGATCGCCGGGATAACCCGGTCTCCACCGGCCGGCTGGGCGTCGAAGATCGCCGCATCGTCGTCGAGACCCTTTTGCGGCGGGTCGGGATTGACCGGCGGGGGCAGGTCGGACGCTGCCACCGGGGACGCCCCGCGCGCAGGCGGCATGGCAAATGCCAGCAGCTCGTCCGCGTCCTCGTCCTCGTCATCAAGGTCGAGCAGAGAGGCGTCGTCATCGTCCAACGTGCCCGGCTCCTCCTCAAAGGCGCTGGCGAGCTCGTCGTCGTAGAGGGCGGTTTCCTTGGCCATCAGAAGGGTGTCCTCTTTCTACTCTCGGTCAGCCGCCGACGCCGGAGACATTCACGACCTCCTCGCCCTGGCCTGCGCCGGTCGGCGTGCCCTGGCGGTAGGCATCCATGATCACCTGCAGGCGGCGATTGTCGCGCGGTCCGATCTCGCGCTCACCAAGCAGATCGCCCGGATCGGCAATCATGGCAGCCAGGTTGTGACGGACCGAGCAGCCGAAATAGCCAAGCTCATTATTGGAGGAGACGTCGGCCAGGTCGAAGGCGCCGATCCCCTCACAGTCTGGTGCGATGGCCTCATAGACGTCGAAAGCGAGAACCAGCGAAGCGACCCCGGCGCCGGCGGCGTCATAGGTATCGCCCTCGATCGCCTCCCAGGCGATGCCATTCTCCCAGGCGATCGCCCGGGCCTCGGCAACCGCCTCGATCGCGCCCTGCGGATTGGCAAAATCGGTCGGCATCGCCATCAGCAGGGTGCCGTGGCCGCGGTCGCGATAGGCCGCAGCGAAGGCCGCCACCTGGTAGCGCTCCGCGCGGCTGAGGGCGGTGTCGCCCGGCGCGATCTCGATTTCCAGCACCTCGGTGGCGCGGCGCACGCCGATATCATGGGCCTCCAGCGGCGTCCCGGCGGTCATGACATGGGTCTCTACGGTCTTGGGCACGCTGGAGCAGCCGGCCGCGCCGAGGGCGCCGGTAAGGATCAGGCCGAGGGCCAGGCGGGGCTTGGAGACAGGGCGGCACATGGTCTTCCTCATTCCTCGATAAAGCCTACAGGGGCGCGGTAGTCGGATCCGTCGACGGTGCCCCCGCCGCCATAGACCTGGTTGAGCTTGCCGAAGAGCAGGGTCTTCTCGTCGGAGGCGTAGGCGAAGCCGTCGGCCGGGGTGCGCAGGCGTTTCTTTGTCGTTGGGTCGACGAGGTAGGGCGTGATGATGACGACGAGTTCCGATTCCTCGGTTGCGAAGTCGCGCGACTGAAACAGCGGGCCAAGCACCGGCAGGTTCTTCAGGCCCGGCACCTTGTCGAGTTCCTGGCGCGAGCGGGTCTGGATCAGTCCGGCCAGCATCATCGACTTGCCGGATGGCAGTTCCACGGTCGATTCCACCCGGCGCACGGTGAGCGCGGGAATGTCGCCAAGCGCGCCCTGAGAGGTCAGCTCCGACACCTCGGTGGAGACCTTGAGCGAAATCCTGTCCTCACTGAGTACGATCGGGGTGAAACCAAGGCCGACGCCGAACTGTTTGAACTCGATGCCGACGCGGCCCGCATCATCCGGCGGGGTCGGCACCGGGAATTCGCCGCCGGCGAGGAAGTTCGCGCTCTCGCCGGAAACGGCGGTGATGTTGGGTTCGGCCAGGGTGCGGGCAATGCCAACCCGCTCCAGGGCCTCGATGGCGATCTGGACCTGCGACTGCAGCTCGTCGAGCACGAAATTCTGGTAGCCCAGCGCTGCATTGAGACCGCCGGAGCTGGAAAAGCCACTGCCGAAATCAAATTCGCTCTCATTGGAAAAGGGCAGCGCCGGCGCCAGCGCCTGCTGGCCGGTGGCAATGAAGGGCTCGCCTGGTGCGGCCTGCTGGTAAACGTCCTTTTCCACCTGGTTGGCGAGATCACCAAAGCCGATATCGCCCGACGGGTTGAGACCGAGCTGTTTCAGGAAGGTGCGCTGCATCTCCACAACGCGCACCTCCAGCAGCACCTGGTCCTTTGCCGACACCGACAGGAGGTTGACGATCTGGGCGTCGTCTCCAAGGTGCAGCGAGGCGAGCTGGATCGCCTGCTCGGCATCCGAGGCGCTGTCGACAGTACCTGAAATCACGATGTTGCCATTGACACTGTCTGCACTCACCCGACCGGTCGGCAGGTGACGCACCAGAAGGTGCTCAAGATCGGTAAGATCGGTCTCGACGCGAATGTCGAGGCTGAGGATCTCGCGGCCGTGCTGGTCGTAAATGTAGGCATTGGTCTGGCCGAGCATCACGCCGCGGAAGATGATCCGCTTGGTGTTCTGGACGACAGCGTCGGCGATCTCGGCATTGGTGATCACAACGTCGAAAGCCGGCCGGTCAAGCTCCACCACGGTCGACTTGTCGAGGCCAAGGGTCACGGTCATTGACTGGGCCGTGCTGCCGGCCTCGTGAACGGCCACGCCGGGGGGCAGCGGCTCGGAGATGGCCGGCACGGCGACGAGGGCGAGCGCCGCAGCGGCGCAGAAGGGTCGGTGCACGCGGCGCATCGGGTCAGCTCCCCCGGGTCGGTTCGAAGGTGGCCTGGCCGTTGCGGTAGACGGTCACACCGCCTTGCACCGCGTCAGGCGCGATTGGCGACTGGCCGCCGAACGGCCAGACATCGACCAGGAAGTCCGTCCGCGCCTGCGTCGGCCCGGGCGTCGTCACAGCATCGCGCACCGAGCGCAGCGCCAGCGAGATCGAGCCCATCCGCTCGGCCATGGCCAGCAGACGCGCCTCCTCCCGGCCAAGTTCGAGGGTCGCGGTCGAGCCGATGGCATAGCTGCCACCCTCGCCCTGCTGCACCTGCTGGTCGATCGCCAGAACGCGGGCATTCTCGAGGATCACCGTGGTCACCGGGATGTCCTGCTTGTCGTCACCCCCTCCGTCGCCATTGCCGGATTCAACCTGCACCATGTAGGTTACCATGACATCGACGCGGTCGTTTGGCAGGATGAAGCCGCCGGAGGCGCTGTCGGTGGAAATCTCCACCGAGACGGCGCGCATACCGGGTGACAGCAGCGCGGCCATGTATCCGGTCTCACCCTTCTTGACGATCTTCTGCGGCAGGACCGGCTCATTCTCGTACATCGCAATGCGCACGACGCTCTGGGAAAACTGCTCCAGCGCGTCCGGCATCAGATCTTCGGTCACATAATTGATATTCAGCGTTGATTCCGGCCAGTCGGTCCAGACAAAGTCGATCGGCAGCAACAGCTCGCCGACACTGACATCGCGGCGCATCACAAGGACCTTGACCCTTGGCTCCTCGACCATCTCGGTCTCAGGCATCACGATTTCCTGCACCGCCTGCACCGGCGTCTGTCCCGGCGCGAGATTGCGCACCAGCAGGGCTGCGCCCGCGGCCGCGGCCGCCGCAACGAGCAGTATGATCATTCGCATGGCGGACATCGGGTTTCCCCCTGAAGCATTCTACCGGAGCGGCGAACATCTGGCCGGCCCACTCACGGTCCGGTTTCGCACGCTCCGGCTAAGGCATGGTTAATTCAGTCGACTGATTTCCCGAATGAACGGATCGAACAGATCCGAGTGCGGAATGGCGGCAAGCGCCCCGGCGGCGATCGCCACGCCATAGGGCACGCCGCTGCCATCCTGCAGCGCGGGCGAAATCCGCCCCGCCGCGCCGGCGGGCACCAGCCGGCGTGCCGCCATGACCACCAATGCCAGAAGGCCGCCGGCAAGCGCCATCCACATCACGAAGGTGAGCGCGCCCTCGGCGCCGATCCACAGCATCACCGCCGGGATCATCTTCGCATCACCGCCGCCGAATACGCCGGCATAGAACAGGCAACCGGAGACCAGGAACGCCACCGTCGCGGCAAACCAGTAGCCATTCATGGCCTTCAGGTCCGGCGCGGCGAGCAGGATTGCCGGCAGCGCCAGCAGCGCAATGGCCAGGTTCAGCCAGTTCGGGATGGTCAGCGTCCGCACGTCGTGAATCGCAGCATGGAGACAGAGCGCCAGCGCGGCGAATGATAGGAGGATCAGCATGCGTGTGGGCTCCCGGCCGGACGTCACCTCATGTCCGGCTAGAAGAAAAGGCTGAAGATTCGTTTGCCTGATCCCGCCATTTCACGCCGGTTCTCCAAACCGAAAGAAGCCGCCGGATCGATCCGGCGGCTTCCCTCGTCATGCGGACAAGATGTCCGATGATCTGCGGGCCAACTTAGTTGGCGGTCGCAACCATCTGATCAGCAACGGCGTTGAAGGTCGCGCCGGCGCGGGTGCCCAGGGTGGTCACAGCGGTGATGACCGCAACGGCGATCAGAGCAGCGATGAGGCCGTACTCAATGGCGGTGGCGCCGGACTCGTTTTTGAAGAAGCGAGCGATCTTTTGCATTTGGAAACTCCCATCATGCGTTGTTGGTGTTAGTCCCGAGTTATCGGGGTGCCCCGGAACGGTCACGGGTATAACCCAGCCAAATAAATGCCGCGTAAATCGACAGAAAAAATGCCAATCAGGTTATTTACATCTTGTTATATACGCGTTCCGAAAGACTGGTTAACGGATATTCAAAATAAGTTCATCGATTCTCCTGGTACATTCCTTGCGGGCTGGCTCAAGTCTTGCAGGCCGGCAGGTTTCCGCGAGTTCATTGGCGCCTGCAAATTTCACAGATCGCCTGAACGCTGCGGCAAGTCGGCCCGTGCTAACCTTGGCCAGGATGAAGAGGCCCGCCCTGACGTGACGAACCATGACCGCCCCTTGCGCCCGCAGCGCGTCCGCCGGCTCCGCACCGACCGGATGGGCACGACGACGCTGGAGTTCGCGCTCATTGCAGTGCCCTTTCTCGGCCTGATCTTCGGCCTGCTGGAAGTGTGCATGATCTTCATCGTTTCGACGGCACTCGAACACGGTGTGGAGGAGGCATCCCGGCGCATCCGGGTCGGCGCGTTCCAGGGCGGCACGTCGGTCAGCAAGGAGCAGTTCGCAACAGATGTCTGCACGCGCACATTCGGCCTTCTCGACTGCACGAGCAACCTGCATGTGGAGGTGACCGTCGTGACCACCTTCCAGGGTGCGACCGATCCCAGCCCGATCGATGCCGACGGCAAGTTCGTCGAACCGACACTGTTCGACGCCGGCAAGCCCGACGATATCGTCGTGGTGCGTGTCTATTACACCTGGAAGCTGATCACCCCTCTGGTCAGCAAGCCGCTGGCCAACCTCGCCGGCGAAAAGCGACTGATCCAGTCGACGATCGCCTTCAAGAACGAGCCGTTCAACTGATCCCATGCGCCGATTGCCCCGCCTCCTCCAGAACCGCGCCGGCATTGCCGTCGTCGAGTTTGCCCTGCTCCTGCCGCTGATGGTGCTGATCTATTTCGGTGCGGTGGAAACCTCGCTGCTGCTGCAGGTCGACCGCAAGGTCACCAAGTCCGCCTCCACCCTCGGCGACCTCGTCTCGCGGGAAACCAGTATCTCCGACGCAGAGATTGCAGACATTTTCGATGCCAGCCGGCTGATCTTCCAGCCCTTTTCCAACAGTGCGGCACGCCTGCGCATTTCCAGCCTCGTGGTCGACAAGAACACTGGCGAGGTGAAGGTCGACTGGAGCGATGCCTCCGGGGCCTGGAGCGCATTGACGGCCGGGACAGTCGTCACCCCGCCATCGGACCTGGTGCCGACATCGGGTTCGCTCATCCTTGCCGAGGTCGAACTGCCCTATGCGTCGAAGATCGGCTATGTGGTCAATTTCAGCCACACCCTGAAGGATACCTTCTACCTCAGGCCGCGCCAGGTCGAGGTGGTGTCGCGTGTCACGAACTGAATTCTGGCTGGACCCTGACGGAAACCGCCCTGGGAGACGGTTTACGGGGCGCGCTCGCGTTCGATCTCGGTGACATTGTGCACATGGGTGATGTCGATCCGCCGATCGCGGACATAGCCGCGCGCCAGCACGCGTGGTCCCGTCTCCCAGTCGCAGACCGCCCACGCCGAGGCGCGGATTTCCAGCCGCACGGCGCTGCCGAGCAGGGGGCGCTCGCACACGGCCTCGGGCCGGTCGCTGCCCTGGCGCGCGCCGAGCACGCCATCGACCAGCACGAAACCGGATGTCCCGGCCGCCACATCGCCCGCGCGCAGCACCGCGAAACCGCGCTCGCCCCAGAGGCCGCGCCCGGTCGCACGCGCCTCCGCCTCCAGCGCCAGCAGGGCGTCCGCGCCGGTTGCGGTGTCGGGATAGACCCGCACCCGCGCGCCGCCGCGCACCACCATTTCCCGGTTCAGCCAGTAGCGGGGCCCCAGCGCATCCTCGGTCACCGCATGGGCAAGCGCCCGGTCATAGCGATCGCGCGTCAGCCCAGCATAGTAGAGCCGGACCCGCCGGCCCAGCGCCATATCCTCAAGCATGCGCGAGGAGCGCTCTGCATGGGGCTCGCCGGGCCGTTCGCCCCGGGCCGGCGCCGGCGCTTCGATGGCAATGAGACGCACGCTCTGGCCCGTGTCGAGCACCAGCGAGTCGCCGTCGATGATCCGGACCACCCGGCCCGCCTCGCCGGGCTGGAAGGCGTCCAGCGGGTCGCTCCGCCCGCACGCCGCGATAAGGCCGATGAGCGCCAGCAGAGCGCCACAGGCCAGGGCGCCCGGCCTCATGCCTCCGCCAGCATCGCCTCGCTCATGGCCCACAGAAGTGCGCCCGCATCCGGATCGCAGGCATAGGCGCGCACATGCTCCCAACGCCGGCTGTCCGGCGTCGCCAGCCGCGCGACATCGGCATTCTCGCAGTAAAGCCCGCCCATGCCCTCAAGCTTCGGCGAGGTCGCCGCCCAGACCGTGGTCGAGGCGCCCTGCTCGGGCGTCTTGAACATCGCCGCCACCGCCTCCGGGACCGTTCCGTCGGCATTCTTCCATCCGAGCGCCACCATCTCCTGCTCCGGCAGGTGGCGCTGCAGCGGCGTGAATATGCCGCCCGGATGCACCGAGAACGCGCGGATGCCATCCTCGGCATGGCGCCGGTCGGCCTCCAGCGCGAACAGGGCGTCGGCGGTCTTCGACTGGCCATAGGCCTGCCATTTGTCATAGCCATGGGTGAGGAAGTGCGGGTCGTCCCAGTGCACGTCGGTTATGATGTGGGCTGTCGAGGACAGGGCGACGACGCGCGCGCCGTCGGCCCGGCGCAGCGCCGGCAGCAGCCCAAGGAACAGCGCCAGGTGGCCAAGATGGTTAACCGCGAACTGGCTCTCCCAGCCGGGACCCACCCGCGTCAGCGGGTTGGCCATGATCCCGGCATTGTGGATAAGCAGGTGCAGCGCCCGGCCGCCGCCGGCATATTCGGCCGCGAACCGACGCACGCTGGCCAGGTCGGCAAGGTCCATTGCCGCGATCTCGATATCGCCGCTGACGGGCGCGAGCGCGTCGGCCGCCTCCTGGGGACGCCGCGCCGGTACCGTCACCGTCGCGCCGGCGCCGGCAAGCGCACGCACGGTTTCAAGCCCGATCCCGGAATAGCCGCCGGTGACCACGGCCCGGCGACCGGTCAGGTCAAGACCCGCCACCACGTCTGCCGCCGTCGATTTCGCATGGAACCCCGATCCGACCGGGGCCTGCTCTTCTGCCGCCATACCATCCTCCCGCGTTCCGCACCATGACGACGCTGCCAGCCCGCGCAGCAACGGGCAAGCTGTTTGCCGGCAATTGAAGCGGACAGGCGCCATGCACACGTGCTCGGGCGGAGATACACCCGATGCTGCCCCGAAGGACATGCCCATGATCCGAGAGATCGCCCTCGCTGCCTGCCTTGCCACTGGCGCCGCGCTCTCTGCGCCGGCTGCGCTGGCCCAGGACGACACCGACACCCCCTCTGAAACCGCCGCCGCAACACCGGACGCTGCCGCCGTCGGCGCTGTCGCGGCGCGGCGCGGCAATTACGAGCTTGCCCGCACGAAATTCACCGAGGCCTGCGCGGGGAGCGACCTGGTCGCCTGCGTCGATCTCGGCCACCTGTACCGTCAGGGGCTTGGCGGGGAGCAGGACTATGAAGCCGCCTTCGCCCTGTTCCGGAAGGCCTGCGAGGGGCGCGTCGCCACCGCCTGCCATACGCTTGCCTACCACCATTTCCAGGGCCAGGGCCTGCCCGCCGTCGACCATGCGCGCGCTCGCCAGTACTACACACGCGCCTGCGATCTCGGTGACAGCGAGGCCTGCGCCGGGCTCGGAAACATGGAATTTGCCGGCCTTGGCGGCGCCCGCGACCGCCAGCGGGGCGCCGACCGGTTGCACGAGGCGTGCAAGACCGGCTCGCGCTATGCCTGCGACAAGATCGAGCAATACGGCATCCGCCGGCGCTAGGTCAGTTCCCCGCGTCAGCCGCGGCGCGCTCAGTCGCTGCCGCGGGCGAGCCCGTAGATGACGAGCAGCGTGCCGGCGATCATTGCCGCACTGAGCGACAGCAACCCGGCCGAGACAACCGCTTCCTGCCAGGGTCGAGCGGTCGGCGCCGGGCCATGGACCGGCGTCAGCGCCCCGGTGTTCCAGGCCGCCGCAAGGCTGGTTGAGAGCCAGTTCGCCAGCGTGCCATAGGCAAGCAGCCAGAAGGTCGCCCGCGCCGCAATCGGCCCCAGCGCCACGAACCGCCACACCGCGCCGACGACGAGGAGGAACAGGCCGTTTGTCAGCCCCTGCATGTGGGCCGAGAGACCCATGCGCGGGTTCGCGACCAGCCCCGTCGCCAGGCCCGTCAGCAGACCGAGCAGGAAGAGCACGCCGCCGAGGACCAGGAACGCCTTCTGCAGCGACATCGCCCGATCCCCTACGGCCCCGCCGCGCGCTACGTCTCGCCATCCTGGCCGGCCAGCCCGCGATTGATGAGCAGCGGCTCAACGCTCGGCTCGCGGCCACGGAAACCGACATAGGCCTCCATCGCCGGGCGGCGGTTGCCGGCCGAATAGACATTCTCGTAGAGCTTGCGCGCAAGCTCCGGGTCGAACGGGTCACCCGCCTCCTCGAAGGCGGCGAACCCGTCATTGTCGAGGACGCCGGCCCACATGTAGGTGTAGTAGCCGCCGGCATAGAGCTCGCCTGAGAATGCGTGCAGGAAGTGCGGCGAGCGGTGACGCATCTCGATGGCATAGGGCATTTCCGCCTGCGCCAGCACGCCGTCCTCGAAGGAGTTGATGTCGAGATCGGCGATCAGGGCCGGGTCGCTGACGCTGTGGAAGGCGAGGTCGACAAAGGCCGAGGCGATGAACTCGACATTGTCGAAACCGGACTTGGCATTGCTGGCCGCGCGCATGCGCTCCAGCAGCGCTTCGGGCATTGGCTCACCGGTCTCGTGGTGCAGGGCGAATTCCCCGATCACCGCCGGCTCGCGCATCCAGTGCTCATAGATCTGCGCCGGGAACTCGACAAAGTCATAGTCCACCGCCGTGCCGGAAATCGACGGATAGGTGACGTCGGAGAGCAGGCCGTGCAGGGCATGGCCGAATTCGTGGAACACCACTTCGGCCTCGCGCATGGAGATCAGCGCCGGCTCGCCGGGCGCCGGCTTGTTGTAATTGCAGTTGTTCATGATCAGCGGCAGGACCGGTCCGTCCAGCTTGTGCTGGACCCGAAGCGCGCTCATCCAGGCGCCGGAGCGCTTGCCCGGCCGGGCGAAATAGTCGCCATAGAACATGCCGAGCGCCTCACCGTCCGGCCCGGTCATCTCCCAGACCCGGACATCGCGATGGTAGACCGGAACATCGTCGCGCTCGGTGAAGGTGACCCCGAACAGGCGCTCGGCGACGGCAAACTGGGCGTTCAGGACATTGTCGAGCGAGAGGTGCGCCTTCACCGCATCCTCGTCGAGGTCATAATTGTTCGCCCGCGCCTTCTCCGCATAGTACCACCAGTCCCAGGGCTCCAGCCTGTGGTCTGCGCCCTCGTCCTTCATCACTTCGCGGATCTGTTCCGCCTCGCGCTCGGCCTTGGCGAGCGCACCTTCCCAGACCTCGCTGAGCAGGTCATGCGCCGCCGCCGGCGTGCCGGCCATGGTGTTGGCCGTGCGGTATTGGGCGAAGGTGTCATAGCCGAGCAGGTTGGCCCGCTCCAGCCGCAGCAGGAGGACCTGCCGGATCAGGTCGGCATTGGCATAGTCATTGTCGTTGTCGCCGCGCCGGGTCCAGGCGCGCCAGGCCTGTTCGCGCAGGTCGCGCCGGGTGGAAAAGGTCATGAATGGCTCGAAGGAGGAGCGCGCCAGCGTGATGATGTGCTGGCCCTCCATGTCCCGGTCGGCCGCCGCCTGCGAGGCTGCGCTCAGGACGGCTGGGGGCAGGCCGGCCTTGTCCGCCTCGCTCTCCAGCACCAGCGTGAAGGCTTCTGAGTCCTTCTGCACATTCTGGCTGAAGGCGGTATAGTGCGAGGCGAGGTCCTCGATGATCTCCGCAAGCCGCTCGCGGTCCGCGCCCTCAAGCTCGGCGCCGGCGCGCACGAAACTTGTGTGGGTGCGCTCCAGCACGCGGGCCTGCTCAGCGTCGAGGCCGAGATCGCCGGAGGCCCGGTAGAGGGCGTCAATGCGGGCGAACAGGTCCTCGTTCAGCGAGATCGCGCTGGCATGAGCCGCCAGCCGCGGTGACATTTCCCGCTGGATTGCGCGGATGTCGTCATTGGTGGCCGAGCTTGCCAGCGCCCAGAAGGTACGCTGCACAAGCTGCAGGTCGCCGCCGGCACGCTCCAGCGCCGCGATCGTGTTGTCGAAGCTCGCCGGCTCGGGATCGGACGCGATGGCGTCGATCTCGGCCCGGTGCAGCGCCATGGCATGCTCGAAGGCCGGCACGAAATGCTCCGCCTTGATCGCATCGAAGGGCGGCGCGCCATGGGGCGCGGTCCAGTCGGTGAACAGCGGATTACCGGCAATCGCCGCCGCGCTCGCCTCCACAGCCTGCGTCTCGGCAAGGGCTGAGGGCGCGCCAGCGCCTGCCAGGACAAGAGCCGCGCAGGCTGCCATCAGGCGTGCGCGCAGGGGATTTCCGGCCGGCCGGGTGATCATGGGTCTCTCTCCGTGTCATGCTGCCCGGTGTTGCCCGCGTCAGCGGTTCCCCGGCAGCGTTATTCGATAACCTCGTTGATACGCCATTTTGGCGGGCCTGCGAAGCGCCGCCCTGCGCCGGGCGCCTGTCAGAAGCGCTCAGGGCGCAGGATCTGCACATCGCTGACGCTGACGACACCGATATGGGTGCCGAGCAGGTTCTGCAGGGACTCAAGGCAGGCCTGTACGGTTTCGGTGGGACCGATGGAGATCATCACCACCATGTCGGAGCTTGCCGAAATGTCGGCATCACGCGACCAGCGATTGCCATTGCCAAGCCCGGCCAGCGCCGGCACTACAGTATAGCCGGTCAGACCCGCCGCCTCCAGCACGCGCCCTGCGCGCTTGTAGGCCATCCGCTCGATGATCAGTTCGATTCGCTGGTGCGTGCTCATGTCCAGTCTCTCCTGCCGGCGCCCGCTATCGCGCCAGCGCCCGCGCGATCGCGATATACACCGGAATGCCGACGATCACATTGAAGGGGAAGGTCACGCCGAGGGACAGGGTGAGGTAGACCGACGGGCGCGCCTGCGGCAGCGCGAGGCGCATTGCTGCCGGCACTGCAATATAGGACGCCGACGCCGCCAGCGTCATCAGCAGCGCCAGGTCACCAGCGCCCATCCCGATGGCGGCGCCGAGCCCGGCGGCAAGCAGCGCGGACACCAGCGGCATGTAGAAGCCGAACCCGATGGTCGCCGGCCCGAGCTGTCGCCAGCCCTGGCGCAGGCCGCGCCCCGCCGACAGGCCCATGTCGAGCAGGAAGAGACAGAGGACGCCCTGGAACAGGCCGACAAAGAAGGGCTCGATCCGCTGCGTCCCCTCCACGCCGGCGATCCAGCCGATGACAAGCGCGCCGACAAGCACCACCACGGACGCATTCAGCAGCACCTCGCGCAGCAGTTCGCCGCGTTCCGATCCGGCCACCGCATGGCCCCCGCCCGCCCCGCCACGCGCCACCAGGACCAGCGCGGTAATGATCGCCGGCGTCTCCATCAGCGCTGCCACCGCAACCAGGTGGCCGCCGGCCTCCAGCCCGGACAGGCGCACCGCCTCGCCGGCGGCCACGAAGGTGACGATGGAGATCGAGCCGTAATGCGCCGCAGTGGCTGCCGCGTCAGTCCGTTCCAGAGACGAGGTCAGCCTGAGCAGGGCAAACGCGATCAATGGCAAGGCGAAGGACAGGACAATCCCGGCCAGCAGGACGAGCCCGATCTCCAGCGTGACCGGGTTTTTCGACATCTCCACCCCGCCCTTCAGGCCGATCGCCATCATCAGATAGATCGCCAGCCCCTTCGCGAACGCCTCCGGAACGCTCATCTGCGAACGCAACAGCGCAGCCCCCAGACCCAGCGCAAAGAACAGGATGATCGGCGACAACAGCGTCGACAGCGCTACGGCCATAAGGAAACCTCAGCATGCGGATTTTTGCAGGTGCGAACGAAAACCAAATGCAACAGCTCGTCAAGCGTTTCCGGGGCGCAAACCGCCCGGCCACACGTCAACCGGCGCGAACCGCCCGGTCTGCGGGTTGCGCACCATCAGGTCTCCGCTGGCGATCGCGAACCAGGCCCCCTTCAGGATCAGCCGGTCCGCCTCCACCGCCTCGCGCACAAACGGAAAACTCAGCAGATTGTCGATCGACTGGTTGATCGCCTCGAACTCCAGTTCATCGGCCAGTGCATCGATCCCGATCCCGGGATGGCGTGCCCTGACCCGCTCGCGCGCGGGTGCGGCGATCTCGACCCAAGGGGCGATGAACTCGCCCGCTGCGGTGCCGGTGCCGGCCTCGGCGCACGCCCGGATACCGCCGCAACGGCCATGGCCGAGCACCACGATGTAACGCACGCTGAGCGCCTTCACGGCAAATTCGAGGGCAGCGCTGACGCCGTGGCGCCCGCCCCCCGGCTCATAGGGGGGCACCAGGTTGGCGACATTGCGCACCACAAAGGCCTGGCCTGGCGCCGTGTCGAATATCTTCGCCGGGTCGACCCGGCTGTCGGCGCACCCGATGACCATCATGTCCGGGTCCTGGCCGTCGCCAAGGCGGCGATAGGCCTCGCCCTCGACGCGCCAGGCGCCGGTCCTGAAGCGCCGGTAGCCCTCGATCAGTTCGCGATAGGCCGGCATGATTGCCTCTCCTCCTGGCATGCTGCGTCATTTCGACCGTCGCAGGATAGGCGGGGGCTGCGAAGCGGTGCAACATTTGCGACATTGCCAGCGTGCATGGCGCGCCGCCATCGCTCTGGAGAACACCGAATGTCAGGCAACACGGGAAACACGCGCCGGCAGGGGCCGAAACGCAGCGAAGCCTCGCGCGCGGCCATACTGCAGGCGACCCGGGACGAACTGGCCGAGGCGGGCTGGCGCAAGTTCAGCGTCGACAATGTCGCCCGCCGCGCCCAGGCCTCCAAGCAGACCATCTATCGCTGGTGGCCCTCCATTGGTACCATGTGTGTCGAGGCCGGCCTTGCGCTGATTCCGGCGGCGACCTCGCCCGTGCGCGATCCGCTGGAGCGGGTGACTGCGCTGGTCCAGCCGCTGGAGGCCGCCTGTCGCGCCGGCACGGGACACGCCGTCCTGCATGCGGCGCTCATGGCCGCCTCCGATGACGAAGAGGCGCGCAATGCCTTCAAGACCTGGATGACCGACCAGGTCCGCCAGCCACTGCGCCTGCTGCTGGCCGAATTCGCCGCCAAGCAGGTTGTCCGCCGCGACTGGGTGATCGACGATGCCGTCGAGGCTCTGTTCGGCGGGTTCTGGCACCGCCTGCTGGTGATGCGCGCCCCGATCAGTGAGGGATATGCCCGCACCCAGGCCGAGCGCCTGCTCGACAGCCTTGCCCCCCGCTGAGCCTGGCTTTCCACTGATACCAAGCTGCATGGACCCAAAACCGATCCACGCAGCGCCGGGCAAGCGCGACTGCGCGTCGGCGCCCCATGCGCCGGAGGCGCAGATGGACCCTCATCTGCGCAAACTGGTACAAGACATGGAGACGAGCCCGCCGGTGCTGCGGATACGCCTTCCCGCCGACGCATGATGCCCGCCGCCCTGCCCCCGGGCGGACTGTCGGCGAGGGCGGGGCCGCCTGTTGGACACGCGCCGGGGTGTCCGACCGGACTGCGCCATGGCCCACACTGCGGCCCATGACCCTGGACAATGTCCTCGCCCTCCTTGCTCGTGTGCCGGTCCGCAACTGGCCGATGCTCATGATCAGCCTTGTTCGCGTGTCCGGCGAGATCGAAGCGGCACTGCGCGAGGGCCGAGCAGGCTGGATCTGTTACGACCTCTGCGGGCGGGTTTGGCTGGACCTCTACCCCGCGCCGACCACTGACTGGCGGGACGACCTGGCCGCAGGCCTTGCCCCGGCTCGCCGGCGCTTGGCGTGCGCGCTGTGCAGCGCCCCGCAGGACCGCCTGCCTGCCGGGCCGCCCGACAGGTCATCGCCTGCGAGCGGCACCGCACCGGCCATGCCCGGGCCGGTCGCTCTGGACACGTCTTGACTGTCGCGCCACCCGGCGGAACGGGACCTGCGGCAAGATACGGGCGGCTTCCGCCCCTGGCGCCTCCGGGCGTCGCCGGCGCTGGTGTCAGTGCGGGCGGGTCTCGTCATGGTCGGTAAGGCCGTCCCAGAACCGTTTCACCCGGCCGAGAAACCCCTCGCTTTCAGGGTGGCAGCCTTCGCCGCTTTCGTCACAGAATTCGCGCAGCAATTCCTTCTGGCGGGCCGTCAGATTGCGCGGGGTTTCGACAAACACCTCGACATACAGGTCGCCGGCGGTCTGGCCGTTGCGCAGGCTCGGCATGCCCTTGCCGCGCAGGCGCAGTTTCCGTCCGGTCTGGGCCCCGTCTGGTATGGAGATGCGTGCGCGCCCGCCATCGATCGTCGGGATCTCGATCGTTCCGCCGAGCGCTGCCGTCGTCATCGGCACCGGCGCGCGGCAGTAGAGGTTCGGTCCGTCGCGCTCGAACAGGTCATGCTCCGACACGCCGACAAAGATATACAGATCGCCGCGGGGACCGCCATGCGCACCGGCCTCGCCCTCGCCAGCCAGCCGGATCCGCATGCCGCTCTCGACACCGGCGGGGATGCTGACAGCGAGGGTGCGCGTCTGGCGCAAGTGTCCGGCGCCGTGGCAGGACTTGCAGGGATTGGCGATCACGGTGCCGCGGCCGGAGCAGCGCGCGCAGGTGCGTTCCATGGTGAAGAAGCCCTGCTGGGCGCGAATGCGGCCGCTGCCATGGCAGGTCGGGCAGGGTTCGGGCCGGCTGCCGGGCTCGGCGCCGGAGCCCCCGCAGGCATCGCACAGCGCCTGGGTCGGCACCGTGATCTGGGTATCCTTGCCGCGGAACGCCTCTTCCAGGATTATGTCGAGATCATAACGCAGGTCTGCCCCGCGCTGCGGCCCACTGCGTCGCCGCCCGCGGGCAGAGCCGCCGGCGCGGCCGCCGAAAACCTGGCTGAAGATGTTCTCGAAAATATCACCGGGGTCCATGCCGCCGAACGGGTCGCCGCCCGGCCCGCCAGCGCCTGTTTCGAAGGCGGCGTGGCCGAAACGGTCATAGGCGGCACGCTTTTCCGGATCGGAGAGGACCGCATAGGCCTCGTTGATCTCCTTGAAACGTCCTTCCGCATCGGGGTCGTCGGGATTCTGGTCGGGGTGGTTCTTCAGCGCGAGCTTGCGATAGGCCGATTTCAGCGCCTTTTCATCGACGCCGCGTTCAACGCTCAGGATTTCGTAATAGTCGCGTTTGCTCATGCGGCCCGTCCACTCTCACTTATCCCCGGATTGCCCAATCGATTTGGTGTGGCGGCACGCCAGTGCAAGCCGCGGGCGCTGGAGATTGTGGCTTATACCACGCGGCATGGATCGGAACCGATCCCTTGCAGTGCAGGGCAAGCGCGACTGCGCGTCGGCGCCCCATGCGCCGGGGCCGCGGATGAGTGTTCATCCGCGCAGATTGGTATTTGAGGTGAGCGCGTGTCGCAGATCGGTCACGCCGCAGGCGGGCTTGATTCGCCCGCGCCGTTCAGGCATAGGCCAGGCTTGCGAAATCCCGGGAATGCTTGCGCCGGCGCGCCTTTCCCTCTCCATGAAGGCAGGACGAGTGATGAAAGCCGAAGGTCATCCCGATTACCACTTCATCACAGTAGTGATGAATGACGGCACCGAATACCAGACGCGCACGACTTGGGGCAAGGAAGGCGACCGTCTTGTTCTGGATATTGACCCGACCACCCACCCGGCGTGGACCGGCGGTCAGGCGCGCATCCAGGACCGTGGCCGCGTGTCCAAGTTCAAGGACAAGTTCAAGGGCTTCATGTAGCCATGCGTCGGTGCGGTCCGCCCCTGCGGATCGCCAGGCTGGCGAGCAGCACCAGAAGCGCGAGGGCGCTGGCGAGGCCGCCAAAACGCTCGACGGGGAAGACCGGCAATTCGACGATGACAGTGCGCCCCGCCATCTGAGGGGAGACGGTCATGATGCCGGTATCCGGGGCGGGCTTGAGGTCGACGGGCGCGCCTGTCGAGGCTTCGTATGCCTGCCACGGCGCCCAGTAGAGCAGCGGCAGGGCGATTGGCTTTGCGCCCGCATCGACAGGCAGGTCGATGGCAGGCAGGTCGAGGGCAGGCAGGTCGATCTCGAACCGCCTGAGATTGCGCGATGCCCGGGCCGGAAGGCGCGCGGCCGGGCCGATCCCGGCGACAAACAGATCGGCGGCATCCTGCACGGTCGGCTGTGGTTTTCCCGTATCCTGAAGTGCCCGGGTCAGGACCGCGCCGCTCTCGGGCGGCAGGTATTCTATCGGCCCGATCCCGGCATGCCGGCCAGCGCGCTCGGCGCCTTCGCCAACCCGGTAGAGGACGCCCGGGATCCAGGCCTGCACCGCGAGGGCGAAGGCAACGCCGGCTGCGACAGCGCCGAGGCGGAGCCGTCGGCGATCGCCGGTCGTCAGGCCAGGCGCGCTGCCGGTAAGAGCCGCGAACAGGCTGCCGGTGGCAAGCCCAAGCGACAGGTCCATCAGGATGAAGCTGCGCCAGGGAAACTGGATACGCGCCAGCGGTGACACCTCCCAGAACAGCCACGACACGGGCAGGACGAGGAAGGCGCAAAGCAGCGTCGGCGCGGCAATCAGGGTCATCAGGCCGGGCCGGGCGATCCGGCGGGCGGCGATCCATCCGGCCGCGGCGATCACGAGGCTGCACAGGAAAGTCAGCTTCAGCGCCTCGGCCTGTGCCGGCTCCGGCCGGCCATCGAAGAACAGCCAGGCCTTCGGATCGAAATAGGGGGTCGACAGCATGCCGGGCGTGACCGTGTCCAGCAGGGTGAGCGCGGGCAACCAGTACAGCGCCGACAGCGCCAGGGCGAGCGCCGTCCAGCCGGCAAGGCGCGCGCCGAGCCCGGCGAGGCGGACAGGCTCGCGCCGGCACCGCCAGGCCTCGTAAGCAAACAGGAGGAGCACGAGATGCCCGGCAAGCAGGGCGCTTGGCAGATGGGAGAGGACGAGGCCGGCATAGGCGAGGGCAAACAGGCGACCGCCGCCGCTGCCCGCCTGCAGCTTCAGATAGGCGAGCAGCAGCAGCGGCAGGAAGACCATTGCCGCCACTTCGCCAACCGCCTGGCGCATCATCCAGTCGACGAGAAAGTGATAGGGCAGGATGACGTAGACCACCGCCGCGAAGGCCGCCGCGCGCTGCGGCAGGACAGACCTGGCAAACGCAAACATGGTAAGCCCGGAGGCGACCAGCATGACCGCGCCGCCAATCGCCCAGCGGGTCGGTGCATCGCCCCCCCCGAAGAGCACGGCGCCGGAGAGAGACGACACCCAGAAGGGCAGCGGCCCGTAGAAGAAGAAGTCCGCCCCGCCATGGCCGGCCCACAGGTCCGGCAGGCGCCGTGGATAGAGAACACCGGCGCGCAGCTGCGCATCGAAGGCCTCGAACCAGGCAAGATTGAAGTCATAGGAATGGCCGAACGGTGTGCCGATACCGGCGATCGCGGCTATTGTCAGCCCCACCAGGAGGGTCCAGCCGGCCGCGTTGCGTACGGGCCGGGCGAGGCGGGATGGCGAGACATTCGAAACGCTCTGGTCGGTCATCAGCGGGCCCCGGCTTGCGGCCCTGATGGCCGTCAGCGATCATGGTCGCACAAACCATTGAGCCCAGCGTTAATCCGTTGTCGGAACACCGACCCGTTCCGCCGCCATGTAGTCATGCGAGCGCATTTCATGCAGGCGGGAGGCGGTGCGCTGGAACTCGAAGCTGTGGTCGCCCGCCGGGTAGAGGTCGTCGGGCTCGGCGGCCGCGCTCGCGACCAGCTTCACCTTCGCCTCGTAGAGCGCGTCGATGAGGGCGGTAAAGCGGATCGCCTGGTTGCGCTTGTCCGGCGAGAGGGCCGGGATGTCGTCGATCATCACCGTATGGAAGGTCGATGCGATGAGGAGATAGTCCTGCGCGCCGAGCGGCCGGTCGCACAGGTCGGCGAAGTCGAAACGGGCCACACCAGCGGCCTCGCGCGGCACGGTGAGCCCGCGGCCCTTCAGTGTGAGGGTGCACGATTGCGGCTGCGCGCCGAGGGTCAGGCGCTCGAACGCCCGGTCCATCGCGGCATCGGCGCCCGGTCCGGGCGGCACGATCCACACCGGCGCCTCCGCAAGACGCTCCAGCCTGTAGTCGCGTGTCGCGACCAGTTCGTGCACCTCGCAGCGCGCCTTGATGCGGTCGATGAAGGGCAGGAAGAGCGCCCGGTTGATGCCGTCGGCGTAGAGGTCGTCGGGATGGCGGTTGGACGTTGCGACCATGGTGACACCATGGGCGAACAGGGCCTCGAACAGGCGCCCGAGGATCATGGCGTCGGCAATCTGGGTGACCTGAAACTCGTCGAAGCACAGCAGCCTTGCCCGCCGGGCAATGCCCTTCGCCACCGGCGCCACCGGGTCGTCACCGGCGCCGCGCACGCGGTCAGGATGGCGCCGCCGCGCGCCCGCGTCCAGCTTTCGCCAGACGGCCAGCGCGTCCTGCACCTCGCCCATGAATTCGTGGAAGTGAACCCGGCGTCTTTCCGCGACCGGTGCCGCAGCGTAGAACAGGTCCATCAGCATCGACTTGCCACGCCCGACGCCGCCCCAGAGATACAGCCCGGTGACAGGCTGCGGGCGCGAGAACCAGCCACCGCGCGGCGGGTTCGCAAGGCGCCCGGCCACCGCATCAAGCCTCGCCGCAGCCGTTTGCTGGGCCGGGTCGGCACTGAGCTGCCCCCCGGCCACCCGCTCCCGGTAGAGCGACAGGACGCCCATCAGGCCCCGAGCACCGATCGCACCTCGCCAATGAAATCGACGAGCACCGAGGGCCGCACGAGGATCGTCGTGACGAGGCCTGCCAGCGCCCCGCCAAGGTGCGCGCCATGCGCAACCATCGTGTTGTCCCGGCCTGACAGATACAGGCTGAGCGCAATGAACCCCACGGCAAAGCCGATCGCCGGCATCGGGATGACGAAGAACAGCAGCAGCATGGCAAAGGGTGCGAAAAGGCAGAAGCCGAGAAGGACGCCGGAAATCGCGCCCGAAGCCCCGGCCGCGCGGTAGTCGGCGACCTCGCGCTTGTCCAGCAGCATCCAGACACTGCCGCCAAGAAGGGCCGCGAAATAGACGATCAGGAAGCCGAGCGTGCCGAGACCCTGCTCCAGGTAAGGCCCGAAGATGAAGAGGACATACATGTTGAGGAACAGGTGCAGCCCGTTCACGTGCAGGAAGCCGGACGTCACCACCCGGTGCCATTCCTGCTTCTTCAGGATGGAACGAATGTGGAAGACGTTCTGTTCGTAGAAGTCCGGCAGGCTGAACGCGATCACGCTGGCGATGACATTGGCGGCAATCAGCGCCGTCGTTGCCGGAAACACCGTGATGAACTCCATGGGCGGACCCCTCCGGCGGCCAAGCGCCGCGCTCTCCCGCCCCTAGCCGGAAAGGCGCCGCTGCGGCAAGGCCCGCTTGCGCCTGCGCAGTGTCAGGCCGCGACGGGCCGGGCCGGCGCCTCGCCCGACATCTGGGCCAGCAGGAAATCCTCGAACGCCTCCGGGCGCTGGATGAAACGGTGGAAGGGCAGCGCGGTCTTGTCGACCGCTGCGGGCGCGACATTGCAACCGCAGCGCAGGGCCGTGGCGACGGTATCGTGGCGCTCCGGCGCGGAGGAGACGATGGCGATGCGGTGCCGACCCATATTGGCGATGCGCGCGACAGTCATGTCGGCGTCGAAGCTGTCGGGCAGGATGAGGTCGAGCGCCACCAGGTCGAAGCGCTCAAGCCGCAGCCGGCCTTCCGCCTCCATCAGCGTCGCTGCGAGCACGAGGTCAACCTGCACCCGGTTGCGCGCCGCCTTGTCGGCCGCGATTGCCAGCATGTCACGCACCGGCTCGTGATCCTCAACCCACAGCACCTTCATCACTCTACCTCCAGGGGACTATCCGACATTGCAGGCCCCCGGGAGCGACCGGCCGCCTGCTGCCCCGTATAAGCACGCAGCCCGTTTCTTCTTGGTAAAACGAAGATGACCGAAGCCTTTAAGCTTGCGGTTTTGCCTCCGGCCCCCAGGGGGGCGCGGTCTGTAGCAACGCCGTTTTCATCCAACTCCGGACTATGTATGCTGGTTTGCGAGAGAGCAGGGAACAGGGCCGCAGCGATGACGGAGAAGCCGCTAGCGATGGGCGAGTTGCGCCGGTCGGTCTTCCTGCCGGCCGAGGCGCGCAGCGACCTGCACATTGTCGACCAGCTGATCCGCGAGCGCTGCCCGTCCTTTGTCGGCCACTGGACGTGGCCCCTGGTTCGCCCCTTGCTCTACGGGCTCCTGAATTATCGACGAGCGCGGCAAATGGCCGACCATTTGTCGAGGCTGAACGGCTGGCAGTCCTTCGAATATCTGAGCGAAAGGCTGGATTTCGAGCTGCAAACCCGACGCTTTGACCGCATCCCGCCCGCAGGCCGGATCATCATCGCTGCCAATCATCCCACCGGGCTCGCCGATGGGGTCGCCGTCTGGGAAGCCCTGCGATCCGTGCGCGAGGACATTGTCTTCTTCGCCAATGCCGATGCAATCCGCGTCAATGACCGGTTTGCAGACATGGTCATCCCGGTGGAATGGGTGATGGAGAAGCGCAGCCCGGCGAAGACACGCGAGACGCTGCGCCTGGCGGCGGACGCGTTTGCGGCCGAGAAGTGTGTTGTGATCTTTCCCTCAGGCAAGCTTGCCAAGATGCAGGACGGCAGGCTGACCGAGCAGCCCTGGTTCTCCACCGTGATCGGGCTCGCCAAGAAGCAGGCCGCGCCGGTCGTTCCGCTGCATGTGGATGCCCGCAATTCGAAGCTGTACTACACCCTGTCGAAACTTAATGGCGAGCTGCGCGACATTACATTGTTCCATGAACTGCTGAACAAGCGCGGGGCGACCTTCGCGATGACGGCAGGCCCGGTAATCGCGCCCGATGCCCTGCAGGGCCCGGCCAATGCGGTGACCGAGGCCCTGCACCAGCATGTCGCCTACCGGCTGGGCGAGGACCCGGACACCGCGTTCACAGGGGCGGGCTAGGGCCTGACGCGGGCGCTCGCCATACCGGTCGACATTGCGGGTCAGGAACATGGTCAGCGCGATTGCGGCAAAGCTCGCCAGCGCGCCGGCAAGCAGGGCGGACAGGCCTGGCGGGGCCTCGTCGAATTGGGGTCTGGACGAGGCTTGCGGTGTCGCGTGCGGGTGCGCCCGCAGCAGGGCGGAAGCAGGGCCGGCCCGGACGATTTCACGGTCATTGAACGGCGAGCGGGCCGGCCGGCGTCTCACGATCGCACGCCATCCTGCCTGCTCCCAACCCCGTCGGGGCGCTGGCAGTCCAAGCCCGGCTCATACCAATGTGCGCGGATGAAGACCCGTCCGCGGCCACGGCGCATGGAGCGCCGACGCGCAGTCGCGCTTGCCCTCGCACTGCAAGGGATCGGTTTTGGGTCCATGCAGCTTGGTATCAGGCCCGCTGGCTGGCGATGGCGCCGTGGCAATGCTTGAATTTCTTGCCAGAGCCGCACGGGCAGGCGGCATTGCGCGGGGTCTTCGACCAGTCGTCTTCAGCCTGCGGGATGTCCTCGCGGTCATTGGGATCGCCTGACCCGGTCATTTCATTGATGCCGGTATCGGGATCACGGTGGACCTCGCGGGTGGGACCGGTCGCCGGCGCCGGCCGCTCGTCGGGCGCACCCTCAATCCGCAGGCTCATCAGCGTGCGGGTGACGGACGAACGCAGGTCCGACAGCATCGTCGCGAACAGGGCGAAGGCCTCTTCCTTGAATTCGTTGAGCGGGTCGCGCTGTCCATAGCCGCGCAGGTGGATCACCGAGCGCAACTGGTCGAGCATCTGCAGGTGCTGGCGCCACTGGTGGTCGAGGACCTGCAGGAGGACCTGTTTCTCGATGAAGTTGACCTGGGCGTCGCCGGCAATGTCGCGCTTCTGGGCATAGACTGCGGCGGCCGCCTCCCGGATGCGGTGGGCGACCTCGTCATTTGCGACGCCCTCTTCAGCGGCCCATTCCGCGACCGGCAGGTCGAGCCGCAAGAGGTCGCGCAGGCCCTCGGCAAGTCCCCTGACATCCCACTGCTCGGCATAGGCCCTTTCCGGCATGGTGCGCGAGACCAGTCCGCTGATGACCTCCTCGCGCATGTCGACAATCGTATCGGAGACGTCGTCGGCCTCCATGAATTCGCGGCGCTGCTCGAAGACCACCTTGCGCTGGTCGTTGACGACGTCATCATATTTCAGGACATTCTTGCGAATCTCGAAATTGCGCTGTTCGATCTTGCGCTGCGAGGTCTCCATCGCCTTGTTCATCCAGGGATGGGTGATGCCCTCGTCTTCCTTGATGCCGAGACGCTTCATCACCGCGTCCAGCCGCTCGGCGGCGAACACGCGCATCAGGTCGTCCTCAATCGAGATGTAGAATTTCGACCTGCCGGGGTCACCCTGGCGGCCCGTGCGACCGCGCAGCTGGTTGTCGATCCGCCGGCTCTCATGGCGTTCGGTACCAAGGACGTAGAGGCCACCGGCATCGAGCGCCTTCTTCCGGCGCACCTCGATCTCGGCATTGATGCGACTGGAGAGGGCGTCAGCCTCGCTTTCGGTCAGCTCGCGGCCAAGCTTTTCCTCCTCTTTCGCCTTTTCCTGGGCGAACCGCATGTCGAAATTGCCGCCGAGCTGGATGTCGGTGCCACGCCCGGCCATGTTGGTGGCGACGGTCACCGCACCCGGCACGCCGGCATCGGCGATGATCTGCGCTTCCTTCTCGTGATGGCGGGCATTGAGCACGGTGTGGGGGACCCGCTCGGCCGTCAGCAGGCTGGAGAGGAGTTCGGATTTCTCGATCGAGGCGGTGCCGAGCAGGACGGGCTGGCCGCGCTCGCGGCAGTCGCGCACCTCCTTGACGATCTCGCGGTATTTCGCCTTGGCCGTGCGGTAGACGACATCATCATCATCGCGGCGCTGCACAGGCTGGTTGGTCGGCAGGTCGAACACTTCCAGCCGGTAGATGTCGGCAAACTCGGCGGCCTCGGTCTGGGCGGTACCGGTCATCCCGGCCAGCTTGTCGTAGAGGCGGAAATAGTTCTGGAAGGTGATCGAGGCGAGCGTCTGGTTTTCCGGCTTGATGTCGACACGCTCCTTCGCCTCGATGGCCTGGTGCAGGCCCTCCGACAGGCGGCGACCCTCCATCATCCGGCCGGTGAACTCATCGATGAGCATCACCTCGTCATCCTTGACGATATAATCCTTGTCCCGGTGGTAGAGCTTGTGGGCGCGCAGGGCCTGGTTGGCGTGGTGCACCACGGAAATGTTGGTCGGGTCCCAGAGCGAGCCCTCCAGCACACCGCCCCCGGTCAGCATTGCCTCCATCTTCTCGATGCCCTCCTCGGAGAAGACGACGGCGCGCTGTTTCTCGTCGAGCTCGAAATCACCCTCTTCGAGCTGCGGGATCAGGGTATCGACCGCGCGGTAGAGTTCCGAACGGTCATCGGTCGGACCGGAGATGATGAGCGGGGTGCGTGCCTCGTCGATCAGGATGCTGTCGACCTCGTCGACAATCGCGAAATGGTGTCCGCGCTGGGCCATCTGGTCGAGCGAGTATTTCATGTTGTCGCGCAGATAGTCGAAGCCGAACTCGTTATTCGTGCCATAGGTGATGTCGGCGGCGTAGGCCTGCTTGCGGCCGAGATCGTCGACGCCGTGGACGACCACACCGGTGGAAAGCCCCAGCATGGAATAGAGCTTGCCCATCCACTCCGCGTCGCGGCGGGCGAGATAGTCGTTGACGGTGACGACGTGCACGCCCTGGCCCTCAAGCGCGTTGAGGTAGACCGGCAGAGTTGCCACCAGCGTCTTGCCCTCGCCGGTGCGCATCTCAGCGATCGCGCCCTGGTGCAGCACCATGCCGCCGATCAGCTGCACGTCGAAATGGCGCATGCCGAGGACGCGCTTGGACGCCTCCCGCACCACTGCGAAGGCCTCTTCCAGAAGGTCGTCCAGCGTCGCACCCTGGGCCAGCCGCTGCCGGAACTCGTTTGTCTTCTCAAGCAGAGAGGCATCAGACAGCGCCTCGATCATCGGCTCCATGGCGTTGATCCGATTGACGCGGTTGCGCATCGGCTTCAGCTTGCGCTCGTTGACGGAACCGAAGAGCTTGCGGGCGGCGGACAGCATGACGGGTGACCAATTCAACTAGGATCCAGACGAAAGCCCCATACACATAAGGGATGAAGGAGCCATTGCACGGACGTCGTGCAGCACTGGACACTTGCCCTCGACCAGCACACCCCAACAGCCTTAAGAACGCGTCATGCTCTAGTCAATCCGACGCCATGACGCCCACGGAGTCGCCTGCCATGCCGCTTTCCGCCAGCCTACGCACCGTCCTCGCTGCACTCGCCGGCCTCGGCCTTGCTGCCTGCGGCGGCGGCGGCGAGGACGTGCCCGGCGAAACACTGCGGGTCGACGCCGCCATTGCCCGGTATGTCAACGACACGCCGATCTACCTTGCGGACGTGGAATTGGAGGCCGCCTCGCAGGGGCTGATCACGCCGGGCGACGATTTCGGCCCGGACCATGCGGACTACCAGACCGTCCTCGACCAGCTGATCGACCAGCGGCTGATGGCGCAGGAGGCGGAACTGCGCGGGCTTGACGAGGACCCGGCGGCCCGGCGGCGCCTGGCGACCGCACGCGAGCGGGTGCTTGGCAACATTCTCGTTGAAAGCCTTGTCGCAAGCGCCGTCGACGAAACGGCAATCCGCAAGATGTATGCCGAGCAAACCGAGCTGCAGCAGTTCGATGACGAGGTGCGCATCCGCCACATCCTGGTGTCCACGCGCGAGGATGCAGAGCGGGTGTTCCAGCGGATCATGAATGGCGAGGACTTCACCACCGTGGCGTTCGAGGAATCCGAAGACACCCAGACACGGATCGAGGGCGGCGAGCTTGGCTATGTCCAGCCGGTGCTGATGGGCGAGCCTTTCACCAGTGTTATCGGCGACACCCGCACCGGCGATGTCGCCGAGCCATTCGAAGGCGAGAAGGGCTGGCACGTCATCAAGGTGGAGGACCGGCGCACGCCGCCGCCGCGCACGCTTGAGGAAATGCGTCCGGAAATCGTGACTTTCCTTACCTATACGGAGATCTCCAAGATCCTGAAGGCGCTTCGCCTCAACGCAGTGATCGAGCCGGGCACCGCAGCGCCGGCCCCGGAAGCCGGCACGGAGCCTGCAGACGGGGACGAGCCCGCCACGGGCCGCGATGCGGAGACCGACAGACTGTGAAACTCGACCTTTCGCCGCTTGCCCCCGCCCGCTTTCCCGACGTGCCGTCCATCCATGGCGTGACGCTCGCGACCGGCCGGCGCGGCTTCTATGCGTCGCGCGACCCGCTGCGCGAGGACACCGTCCTGTGCCGCTTCCAGCCCGGCACGACGGCAGCCGGCGTGTTCACCCGCTCCACCACCGCCTCTGACGATGTCCGCCGCTGCCGCGCCGCGCTGGAAAGCGGCGGCGGCATGGCCCGCGCGCTGTTTGTCCATGCCGGCAATTCCAATGCCTTCACCGGCGCAAAGGGCATTGCCAAGAACGCCGCCAGCCTGTCGGCCCTGTCCAGGACGCTGGACGTGCCGGAAAACCAGTGCTTCGTGGCCGCAACCGGGGTGATCGGCGAGCCGCTGGAGAACCCCGCGCACATGGCGGAGATGGTGCCGGACCTTGCCCGGCGACTTGGCGAGCCCGACTGGCAGGCGGCCGCGCGCGCCTTCATGACGACCGACACCTTTCCCAAGGCGGCCGGCGGCTGCTGCGAGATAGCAGGGGTACGCGCGCACATCACCGGGATCGCCAAGGGCTCGGGCATGATCGCACCGAACATGGCCACCATGCTGGCTTATCTTTTCACCGACGCGGCGATCGGGCCGGTCGCGCTCGACCGCGCCCTGCGCGATGCGGTGGACCCGACCTTCAACTCGATCACTGTCGATGGCGACATCTCCACCTCCGACACCTGCATGGTGTTTGCCACGGCCCGCAATGGCATGGACCCGATTGACCGCCCGGACGACCCGCGGCTGGCGATTTTCACTCGCACCCTGCAGCGCGTCTGCGATGACCTCGCCACCCAGATTGTGCGCGATGGCGAGGGCGCCTCGCGCCTGATCGAGGTGCGTGTCACCGGCGCTGACAGCGACCGGTCGGCAAAGGCGGTGGCCTGCGCCATCGCCAACTCGCCGCTGGTCAAGACCGCGCTGGCAGCCGGCGATGCCAATTGGGGCCGCATCGTCATGGCGGTCGGAAAGTCGCTGGAACCGGTTGACGTGGAACGGCTCGTCATTGCGTTCGGTCGCCACCGCGTTGCCGAGCATGGCGGGCGTGCGGCGGGGTATGACGAGGCCGCCGTGACCGCGGTCTGCCGCGGCGAGCACATTCCGGTCAGCGTCGATCTCGGTGTCGGCAAGGGAACAGCGCGCGTTATGACGTGCGATCTCACCCATGCCTATATCGACATCAACGGCGCCTACCGCACATGAGCCGGCTGGTCCTGGTGGTGGCTGCGGCGCTGCTGGACGCCGAGGGACGGGTCCTGCTGGCCGAGCGCCCGGCCGGCAAGTCGATGGCCGGGCTCTGGGAGTTTCCCGGCGGCAAGATCGAAGCCGGTGAGACACCCGAGGCGGCACTGGTGCGCGAGCTCAGGGAAGAACTCTCCATCGAGATTGACGTGCGCGCGCTCCGTCCGCTCACATTTGCCAGTTTCGCTTATGACAGTTTTCATCTTTTGATGCCCTTGTATGCGTGCAGGGAGTGGGCCGGACGCGTTCACCCGGCCGAGCAGCAGCGTGTTGCCTGGGTCTGGCCCTCCTCGCTGAAGGACTACCCGGCGCCTCCGGCGGACCTCCCGCTTTTCGAGGCTCTTGAAGCGGAGCACGCAAAGTGGCGATCTGGAAACGGCTGAAGCGGCAATCGGGTGTCTACCTCCGCAATCGCCGGGCGGCGACCGCGATCGAGTACGGGCTCCTGATCGCCCTGCTGGTGCTTGCGATTATCGGCGCCGTTGGCCAGACGAGCAATTCCGCCGCCAGCAACTACAATACGGTCATCAATCTCTATCCCGACCTGACCGCGAACTAGGGCCTGCGGGTCCGGCCGGTTCTCCTGCAGACCGCTCATGCGCGCCGACCGCGTCGGCCAGCCTGGCCGAAGCGCTGCCCGGCCGCTTTGGCTGCGGCTGACTTTCATGCGGCGCCCAGCCCGACAGCCAGACCACCTCCACACTTGCGCGCACCCGCCCGTCCGGGTCGCTGAACCGCTCGGCATAAATCTCCGCCGCCCGGGACAGGACATCGCGCCGCAGAGGCCGACCGCCCGCCGCAAGGGCAGCGCTCTCGCCAGCGCCCCTGATATCACAAAAAAGCGCGAACAGGTCGTCATACCGCACTGTGAGGTGATCGATATCGGCAACCGGCAGGGCAAGCCCCGCCCGCTGCAGCAGTCCGGCCATGTCCTGAAGGCCCGGCAGCGGCGACACCCTTGGCGCGGCGCCACCGGTGATCTCTGTCTCTGCCGCAATCAGCGCGGTGCGCAGTTCGGCCAGGCTTCCGGCGCCGGCGAGGCAGGCGAGGAACAGGCCGTCGGGCTTGAGAACCTGGCGGACCTGGATCAGCGCGCCGGGCAGGTCGTTGACCCAGTGCAGCGCAAGCACACTGGTGACAAGGTCGAAGCGCGCCGGCGCGAAGGGCAGCGCCTCAGGGTCCGCGACGATCACGTCCAGCCCTGCCAGGCGCGCCCTCGCTGCCATTG
Source organism: uncultured Hyphomonadaceae bacterium (assembly GCA_964412785.1). GTDB lineage: Bacteria > Pseudomonadota > Alphaproteobacteria > Caulobacterales > Hyphomonadaceae > UBA5336. The sequence continues at coordinate 31,438 of CAYPQD010000002.1, read as the reverse complement.
CCAGGCTTGCCTCCAACGCGGTGACCGAAATGACCCGGCCTGACGCAAGCAGGTCCGCAGCAAGCCCGCCAGTCCCGGCGCCGAGATCGAGCGCATGGCCGAACACCCGGGGTGTATCGGCAAGGCGCTCAACCAGAGCGCTCGACAACCGGCGATGCAGGAAGTCATACTCATCAAAGCCGGGCGCGGCCCGGTCGCGGCGGGCCCGGTGGCGGGACGCGGAGAACACCTTGGGCGGAGCGGGACGGATCATGGGGCGGATATGGCGCGCGCGGTGATCCTCGCCAAGTCGGCGATCCGGGCGGGCACCGACCTCATCTGGCCGCAGCGCTCGCTCATCAGTCATGACCGTCATGGTGGCAGCGGTGCGCTTTCGCCGGAGGAATTCGCGGCGCTGTCCTTCATCACGGCGCCTGTCTGCCGGCGCTGTAGCCTGCCGGTCGAGATCGACCTTGGTCCCGAGACGATTTGTGCCGGCTGCAGCGCACGGCCACCACGCTGGCAGGAGGCGCGCGCCGCCCTTGAGTATGACGATGTCTCGCGCCGGCCAATCCTGGACCTGAAGCGGGCCGGACGACGCGACGGCCTGAAGGTCATGGGCGCCTGGATGGCCGCAGCGGGGGCCGACCTGATTGCGCCAGCCGACCTCTGCGTGCCGGTGCCGCTGCATTATCGCCGGCTTGCCGCGCGCGGTTACAACCAGGCCGCCTGGCTGGCGCTTGCCGCTTGCCATGGCCGGGGGCTGGCGGTCTGCGTCGATGCCCTGAAGCGTACCCGCCATACACCGACCCAGGGCGGCCTTTCTGCGCGCGCGCGCCGGCGCAATGTGGCGGGCGCGTTCAGCGTGCGCGGCAGCCGGCAGTCCCGCATCCAAGGGCGCCGTGTCCTGCTCGTCGACGACGTTCTGACAACCGGGGCAACACTTACCGCCTGTAGCCGGGCGCTGCTGGTGGCAGGCGCCGCCCGCGTCGATGTGCTTGTGCTGGCGCGCGTTGTTCGCGGGCGGGACCTGACCATATAATCGGGTGAGCAAGATGCTGAGCGAACGCGACTGCGAATGACCCAAGTCACCGTCTACACCCGCGCCTTCTGTCCCTACTGCACACGCGCCTTGCGCCTGCTGCAGGCCAAGGGCGCTGAGGTGACCGAGATCGATGCCGGGATGAACCCGGCGCTGAAGCGCGAGATGATCCAGCGCGCGGGCGGCGCCCGCACGTTTCCGCAGATTTTCATCGGCGACACCCATGTGGGCGGCTGCGACGAGCTTTATGCGCTGGATGCGCGCGGCGGCCTCGACCCGCTGCTTGGCGGTTAGGGCGGGCGCGGCGCAATGATCCGCTATGCCCTCGCCTGCGGCGCCTGCGGACACGCTTTCGAGGCGTGGTTTGCCTCGTCGGCGGCCTTCGATACGCAGAAGGTGCGCGGGCTGGTCAGCTGCGCCGCGTGCGGCAGCAGCGATGTGGGCAAGCAGGTGATGGCGCCGGCCGTGCATGGCAGCGCGCGCCGGGACGTACCAGCCGGGCGTGAGGCGCTGGCGGCGCGGGCGCGGGCCTTCCTGGCGACCAGGGCGGACCATGTGGGAGACCGGTTCGCGCAGGCCGCGCGCGCCCTGCATGCGGACAAGGACGCCGACGAAGGCCGGGTGATCTGGGGCCGGGCGAGCGCAGAGGAGCGGGAAGCCCTTGCCGAGGACGGGATCCCTGCCCTGCCCCTTCCGGACGACTTCGTGCCACCGCTCCGCCCGGAGAAGCGCGAGGTCAACTAATACCAAGCTGCATGGACCGGCACCGATCCCTTGCAGCCTCGTATTGTCTGCCCATCCGGCGCTTGAGCGAGATCGCGGCCACGAGGCCGCGACCGACTGAACGCTTGACGCGCCGTGGCACCGGGCCCAAGAGCGGGAGAAACGGCGAACTCAGGAGACGGACCATGGCGTCAGCCGATTTCACCCGCGGGCAGATGGACATTGGTGAGCAGCAGCGGACCTGGTCAGGCTTCCTGCGCGGCAGCCTCTGGGGCAGCCTGATCCTGATGCTGGTTCTGGGCTATCTGACCTTTACACTGGCGATCGGCCTCAACTGGTTCGTTTCGCTGGTGATCCTGGCGGGTCTTGGCCTGGTGGCAGGGATCGCCCTGGGCTTGGGCGGCGCATGGATCGTGACCGTTGTGGCGCTCGCGGCGCTGGCGGTGTTCGTGCAGGCCGTCATTGCAATTGCCCGCGCCGTCATCCCGGGCTGACCCTTCGGCAAGGCCGCCCCGGCGCACCTCTACCCAGCTGAGGGCGGCCGGCAAGTTCATCCGGACCGGCCGTCAGAAGCCGTTGAGGCGCGCGAACCGGTCGCGATGGTAGGATGCCCCGCCATAGAGCGCCGCCTGCACCCGCGCCCGCTTGAGGTAGAGCCCTGCATCATGTGCGTCGGTCATGCCGATGCCGCCATGCATCTGCACCGCCTCATTGGTCACAAGGTGCACCGTCTCGTCGGCCCGGGCCTTGGCAAGGCTTGCCAGCTGCGCAATGTCATCGCGGCCCTCGTCAACCGCCGACAGGGCCGCAGCGACGCATGAGCGGGTGAGCTCAAGCTCGGTGAACATCCTTGCGGCGCGATGCTGCAGGGCCTGGAAGCTGCCGATCAGCTGGCCGAACTGCTTGCGCTCCTGCAGATAGGCCAGCGTCATCTCGAAAGCCGCCTCGGCCGTGCCGAGCATTTCAGCAGCCAGGCCGATGCGCGCGCGGTCGAGCACCGGCTCCAGGAAACCCCACGCGGCGCCCGGCGCGCCGATCCGCTCCGCCGCGCTGACCCGAACGCCCTCAAGGACGACATGCGCCGCACCGTGGGCATCGACGGTGTCCAGCGGCTGGATGACAAGCCCGTCAGCATCGCGCGGCACCAGCAACACCGACAAGCCCTCGGTGTCACCCGGCGCGCCGGCCTCGCGCGCAACCACGAACAGCCTGTCGGCGTGGTGAGCGTCCGGCACATAGCGCTTGTGGCCATCCAGAATGATGGCATCGCCATTGACGCGCGCGCTTGTGGCCACCCGTTCGGGCGCGTGGTGGGCGCCCTCGTCCAGCGCCAGCGCGAACGTCGTCTCGCCGGCGGCAATCCTTGCCAGCCAGTGGGCCGCCATGGCTGGTGCCGCGCCCAGCGTAAACAGGGACGCTGCGATCAGCGCGCTCTGCAACAGCGGTGTCGCCGCCAGGACCCGGCCCTGCGCCTCCAGAACCTGGCCGAGGCCGGCGAGGCCGAAATGCTCCCCGCCCGGCTCGCCCGAGATGATCACCCCGAAAAAACCGAGTTCGGCAAGCTTGCGGCGGATGTCGGGGTCATGGCCATTCGCGCCACGGTCGCGCAGGGCGCGAAAATGACTGACCGGCATTTCGTCTCGCGTGAACGCCATCGCCGTATCGCGCAGCATTTCTTGGTCCTCGGTCAGGACGAAACTCATCTTTCTCTCTCCTCCCTTTGGCGCTCACGGCACGGCGTTCATGCCCCGCCAGATAACGAACGACACCGCAACCACGACCAGCCAGGTCAGCGCCAGCGCACCCCACCACACCGCATAGCCGAAATAGGCGAGGCTGGCGGTCTCGTCCGCGCCCGCACCGACCGACAGGCCAAGACAGAGAATGGCCGGGATCAGCATCAGGGCGGCCGGGTAGAGCGCGGCTTTCAGCCAGGCCAAGGGGTGGGGCTCCTGTTCCGTTGCGCCCGGCGGCCGGGCCGGCGGTGCGCCGCCTATTGGTGGTCCTTCAGGCCGAGAACACGCTTGGCGATGACGTTGAGGTTGATCTCCGAGGTGCCGCCCTCGATCGAATTGCCCTTGGAGCGAAGCCAGCCGCGTGTCGCCTTCTTCGCGCTGTCCTCAAAGCCCTCGCCATCCCAGCCGAGCCCTTCTGTTCCGAGCGCCTCGATCAGGAGCTCATGGCGGTCCTGGTTCATCTTCGCTGCGCCATATTTCAGGATGGAGGCGGTGTGGCCGACCTCCTGGCCGGCCTTGGCCTGCTCGCGCGAGCGCTGGACGGTCAGGCTGAAGGCACGCGCATACATCATGTGGTCAGCAATACGCGCACGCAGGTCGCCATCGCGCAGCCGGCCCCCGCCATCAAGCCCGACATGCTGGCGGGCATACTCCTCCGGCCCGAGAATGCCCGAACCGCCCGTGCCGCCAAAGCCACCAGCAGAGATCGACGCCCGTTCGAATTGTAGCAGGCGCTTGGCAATGGTCCAGCCCGTGCCCTCCTCTCCGACACGCTGGTCCTTTGGAACCTTCACGTCCGTGAAGAACGTCTCGCAGAAGGGTGAGGCGCCGGAAATCAGCTTGATGGGCCGCGCCTCGACGCCCGGCGTTTCCATGTCGAAGACCATGAAGGAAATGCCTTCATGCTTCGTCGTGGTGTCCGTGCGCACGAGGCAGAAGATCCAGTCGGCCTGGTCGGCATAGGACGTCCAGACCTTCTGGCCGTTGACGAGATAATGGTCACCGCAGTCCTCCGCGCGGGTCTGCAGGCCGGCAAGGTCCGAGCCGGCGCCCGGTTCGGAATAGCCCTGGCACCAGCGGGTGCGACCCGTCACGATGTCGGGAATGAAGCGCCTCTTCTGCGCCTCATTGCCAAATTCCAGCAGGGCTGGCCCGAACATCCACAGGCCGAAGGAGAACAGTGGCGGGCGGGCGCGGATACGCCGCAATTCCGCCTGCAGGATGCGGTCTTCCTCCGGGCTGAGGCCGCCGCCACCATAGTCTGTCGGCCAGGTCGGCGCGGTCCAGCCCTTCTCTCCCATGCGCTCCAGCCAGAGCCTCGCATCCGGGTTCCTGAAGGCCTCGCGCCGGCCGCCCCAGACGATTTCATCGTCCTGCATGGGCGTGCGCATGGAGGGCGGACAGTTGGCCTCCAGCCAGTCGCTTACCTCCTGGCGGAATGCCTCCAGATCGCGTGTCTCGCCATAGGCCATCAAGAATCTCCCTTGCCGGGTGTGCCGGTCTTTCCACTCCCCTTGTAGGCCGAACGGCCGGGCGGCGCAAAGCCTGCCGCAAGGTCAGGTGCAGGCGCTCCCACCCTGGTGCCCTGCTTCAGTAAAAGAACTCCTCACGGACAATCTTGCCGTCGCGGACGGTGTAGACGCCAAGCTCGCGCATCCGGGTGCGTTCGCCGCTCCCGCGTTCGGTCACATCCATCGTGTAGACAACGCCGAACCGGTCAGCGCCGTGGTAGAAGGGTCCGTCGACCTCGACAGCATGCACATCGTGGGCGCCCTCCCACCAATCCCACTTGGCGCGAATGGCGTCCAGCCCGGCGGCCTCATGCCCCGTCTCTCCGGGCATGGCCTGAGCTTCCACTGAGACGGCCTCATTGGCGTAGACCTCATCAAGCAAGGCACGTGTCCCGCCATCGCGATTGGCGAGGACGGTGCGCTCTGCCACCTGTTTCAGCTCATCAGGGATCGCCATGATATTGTCCGCCTTTCAATCCGTTCACCTTATGTCTATCACATGTCCGACCGTCCCGAAACCGTTTTCTGGCCCGGCGTCAGCGAAACCGTCCGAACGGGCTGTGCTCCGGCCCGGTCTCGATGCCGGACAGGTTGGCGAGGTGGACAGCGGCGAGGAGGAAGCCGAACACGGCAAGGATCAGGATCGCCCGCCAGGGCAGAACGCGCGGGCGCAGGTCGTCCCAGGGCTGGCTCGCCTTCCAGTTGGCGAACAGGGCAAGGCCGGCGGTGCCAGACAGCGCCACCGAGGTCAGGATCCAGTCGAGCAAGGGCACTACTCCGCAAACGCCGCGAGGGTGGGATCAGGCACCGCCCGGGTCTGGCCGTGCGGGGTCTTGGCCCAGTAGTGGGGGCTCAGGAGCAGTCCGGCAACCGCGCGCGTTGCAGCAAGGCCCAGCAGCGGCCAGTAGATTGGCAGGGTGAGTGCCGCCACCAGCCGCCCCGGGGCAAACCGTCCGGGCGCGGCAAGGGCCGCCGATACGTTGACCGCGAGGCCCGCGGCGAGCAGGGCGCCCCCGGCGGTACCAAGTGCGAAATGCGGGCTGAAGGCGCAAAGGAGACACCACAGCGCCACCGGCGCGTGGACGAGCGCGGAGAGAATGCTGCCACCAAGGGTCATCTGGACGGCGAGAAAGCCTGCCGGCCCAAGCTCGGCGAGCGCGGCGCGCGGCCGTCGCATCAGAACCCACCAGCTCTGCATGTGGCCTTTGATCCAGCGCGAGCGCTGGGCGGTCCACACGTCAAGGGTTTCGGGCGCCTCTTCCAGGGTCGGCGGATCGATCACCGCAATCCGATAGCCGAAACGGGCGAGGCGGATACCAAGATCGGCGTCCTCCGTAACGTTCCAGGCATCCCATCCGCCGACCTCCCGAAGACTGTTGGTGCGGAAATGGTTCGACGTGCCGCCAAGTGGAATTGGCAGGCCCAGCCGCGCGAGCGCTGGCAGCAGCAGGCGGAACTGGACTGCATATTCGAGCGCCCACTGGGCGGCGAGCCAGCTCTCGCCGGCATTGTGGGCGCGGAGCGGCGCCTGCACACAGGCGAGCCCTGCGGGCGCGGCGCCGAAGCGGGCGGCGGCCGCGCGCAGCTGGCCCGGATGCGGACGGTCCTCGGCGTCGAACACCGCAACCAGAGCGCCACGCGCCACCTGCAGCCCGTAATTGAGTGCCCTCGGCTTGGTGCGCGGATGGCCCGGCGGCAGCACGAGCAGGCGGGCCTCTCCCGGCCAGGCCTGGCGCCGTGCCGCGGCGAGTGTGGCCGTGTCGCCCGCCTCCAGCAGGATCAGCACCTCCAGCCGGTCAGTCGGGTAGTCGAGTTCACAGAGCGCCCGGGCAAGCGCCGGCATGGCGGCGGCCTCGCGATAGGCGGGCACCATCAGGGTGTAGGACGGCAGGCTGGCCTCGTGGCGTGGCGCAGCGTTGCGGCGGCGGCCGTCCGCAAGGCCCACGAGGACAAGAAACGCCCGCCACGCGATCAGTGATGCGAAGGCCAGCATGCCCAGTACGCCAATCCCTGAAAGGACGAGCGGCGGCGCCAGCAGGCCGAACAGTCCGGCAAGCGCCAGAACCCGGCCGGGCCAGTGCGGCGCCGGGATAAGCCCGCGCGCAGACAGGTGCGGCGCCGCGTCGGCAAGGCCGCTGGCCGCCCGTTCGTGGCAGATCGCCGGATGCCCCGCCCCGGCTTCTCGCAGGCTCCCCTCGAACGCCATGACCCATCAAGGCCAGGTGGCACCCTGCCATCCAGAAACCTATGGCTGTAATTCACGCCTCGCGGGCAGAAAGCCGGGATGCCAGTGCCAGCCCGCTGTCGAAGGCGTGGCCGGCATCCGGCCCGAGACACCAGTCTCCGCAGGCCCCGAGGCTGAGTTGCGCCTCCCAGAAGGCGGGCACTCCAGCAGAGCGCGCGACCCGGGCGTAGCGCCAGCGATGGGCGGCAGCCGCCACCGGCTGCGGCGCGCCGGTGATGGCGCAGAAGCGCGGCACAAGGTCGGCAAGCACGGTGTCAGGATCGGCTTCGAGAAGGGCGGCAGAATGGCCAGGCGCGGCGTGCACGACCCAGGCCTCCGGCCCGTCACGACCCGGCTTAGCACTGTTGCGCAAAAGCGAGACCAGCGCGCCCGTCTCCAGCATCAGCCCGTCAAGACCGGCGTCGACCGGCGCGTCGAAGGCAAGCATGGCCGTCCAGCACGGATCGGAGCGCACCGCCCCCGCCGCCGCGGCGATCTGCGGCGCCACTGGCTGCAGGAGGACCGCCGCCTGCTCCGCCGGGATGGCACACAATACCGTCTCGAAAGGGCCTTCAGGCTCTCCCTCCTCCAGCGCCAGGGTCCAGGCGCCGGGGCCGCCCTCAATGGCGGTGACCCGCGCTGCCCAGCGGACATCGAGGTCATTGGCGAAATGGCGAATCAACGCGTTCATCGCTGGCGTGCCAACCAGTCGGAGCCCGTCCGGCGCGTGCTGGAGCGGGCCGCCATCGGCAGGGGCGATCCGGAACCGCCCGGCCCAGGGCGCGGCCACGCCGGCGGCAACCCAGGCGTTGGCCGCCTGCCGGAAAGCGCCGGCGGCCGGTGACAGGAAAGGCGCGCCATGGTCGAACCGGGCGAGCCCCACCGGCGTCTCCATCCGTCGCGTCGAAAGGCGCCCCCCAGGCCCCCGACCCTTGTCGAACAGGCGGATCGCATGCCCGCAATCGGCCAGAGCCCGTGCCGCCGCCAGCCCGGCCAGTCCCGCCCCGATGATCGCGATCCGCATAGGCATGATCCTCCGTGTGACCGACCGGATATAGCTGCGACCGTCCGCCCCGGCGACGCGGCGTCGTGGCAACTCACTCTTGCAAAGTCTATGTGCCGGGCTGCGGTAGACGGCGTTGAAACTTTGTTCTAGTCTTGTTCGCGATGGATGGTATTCAGGTTGTCTGGTTCAAGCGGGACCTCCGGGTGCATGACCATATGCCCCTTGCCTCCGCCTGTGCATCAGGCGGGCCGGTGGTCCCCCTGTATATCATCGAGCCGGAATTGTGGCGCCAACCGGAGCTGTCTGGCCGCCAGTTCGCGTTCCTCGTGGAGAGCCTGGCGGACCTCGACGACGCGCTGAGGCAGCGCGGCAGCCGGCTCTGCGTGCGCACGGGCGAGGCACTCACCGTCTTTGGCCAGCTTCACCGGGCCCATGGCATTGCGGCAATTCATGCCCATGAGGAGACCGGTCTGGACTGGACATTCACGCGCGACAAGGCGGTTCGCGCCTGGTCGCGGCGCGCCGGTGTCGCCGTGCGCGAACACCCCCAGCATGGGGTGATCCGTGGTCTGCGCTCACGCGATGGCTGGGCACAGCGCTGGGACACGATGATGGGCACGCGCCGCCTGCGGGCACCGGACCTGATCCGCGATGCCGGGATGTCGGGTGATCCCTGGCCGGACGCGCGCGATCTTGGCCTGTCAGACGATCCTTGCCCGGAGCGCCAGGCTGGCGGTCGGGCGATCGGCGTCGACCTCCTGCGCAGTTTCCTGGAGGACCGCGGCGAGGCCTATCGCACCGCCATGTCCTCGCCGGTAAGCGCGTTTGACGCCTGCTCGCGGCTCTCGCCTCACCTTGCCTTCGGAACGGTGTCGATGCGCGAGGCCTACCAGGCCGCCCGCAATGCGAAGGCGCTGCACGCCGCTTCCGGGCGTACGGAATTCGCACAATCCCTGCACAGCTTCATCGCGCGCCTGCACTGGCACTGCCATTTCATCCAGAAGCTTGAGAACGAGACCGGGATCGAGCACCGCAATTTGCATCCGGCCTATGACGGGCTGCGCGCCGAGCCCGACTGGGCTGACCCGCGCCTGACAGCATGGATCGAGGGGCGGACGGGATTTCCCTTCGTCGATGCCTGCATGCGCGCGCTTGACCAGACCGGCTGGCTGAATTTCCGGATGAGGGCAATGGTGATGGCTTTTGCGTCGTATCACCTGTGGATGCACTGGAAACGCCCGGCGACCCTGCTGGCGCAGAAATTCACCGATTTCGAGGCCGGGATCCACTATCCGCAGGCGCAGATGCAGTCCGGCACCACGGGCGTGAACACCGTGCGCATCTACAACCCGGTAAAGCAGTCGCGCGATCAGGACCCCGACGGCGTTTTCATTCGCCGCTGGGTGCCGGAACTCGCCGCCCTGCCCGGCCCGGCGATCCACGCGCCCTGGGATGCGCCAGCAAGCGTGCTGGCCGGCGCCGGCATCGTGTTGGGTGAGACGTATCCATCGCGGCTGATCGACCATGAGGCGGCCGCCCGCTCGGCGAAGGAGAAAATCCATACCGCCCGGCGCAGCCCGGCCTATCGCCGCACCGCCGATGCGATCCAGGAGCGCCATGGCAGCCGCAAGTCGGGTATCCGCCACCGCGGCGAACGGCGGAAGGCGGGACGCGGCGCCGCGGCCGCCGGACAGCTCTCGCTCGACCTGCCGGGCCCGGGCGGTCAGGAGGCCGACGGCCATGCCCCGAAGCGCTAGGGGCAGCAAGGCCATCGCCAAGGCGGACCTGCCGCAGAAGGCCTGCGCGGCCTGCGGACGCCCGTTTGCCTGGAGGAAGAAGTGGGCTGCCGTCTGGGACGAGGTCAAATACTGTTCCGAGCGCTGCAGGCGGACACGCAAGTCCGATGCGTGATCCCGGGCCTTATCGACATACGATGCAAGCAGATGCCTGATCCGGCAAGTGTTTTATTGTTTTACGATATTGTCTTATTGAAATTCAACAAGTTCTAGCTAAATCCCTGGTGTCAGCCGGAGCGACAGGCGCTTCGGGGACTGAACAGACAGCCAGAGGACTGAACCCGTCATGACCGCCCCCGCCACACAGGTCCGATGCGCACCAGATGCCCCGCTGCCGGACAGGGGTCTGGCGTTCGGCTTCCACGCCGCGCAGGACCAGACCCCAATGCTCGCCCCGGCCAACGACACCGATGCGGGCGCTCCCGGCAGCCTGCTGGTCCGCCGCCGCAAGCGCCAGGCCCGGCTCGCCGCCCGCTGATCGACGGCGGCGGATGCCGCCCCGCCAGACCTTTGCCTGCAGGGCGCGCGCGACCTCCCTGCCTCGCCCTGCCTCTCCCTGCCTCTCCCTGCCGGGCGCCTTGCCCCGCCCCTTCCCCGGGCGGGGCCCTTTTGCGTCAGTCATCGTCCTCGTCGCCCGCCTCGCGCAGGCTCTTCGCGCGAATGACATCGCTGAGGATGAAACGAGCCGGCTCGAACGCGCCTTCGTCGCCGCCCTCGAACAGCGCCGCGCAGGCGGTCGGGAAGCGCTCGAACAGAAGCCGGGCAGCTTCACCGAAAGCCGACCCGGAGGCACGCGCCACATGGCAGGCGAAGTCTTGCAGCCCCGGATTGTGTCCGATCACCAGGACGGTGCCCTGCGCCGGCCGGTCGGAGAGTTCGCGTTCGATCGCGTCGATCCCCGCAAGATACAGTCGCTCGACCGCCTCGCTTGCAGCGTCCGGAAAGACCGCCTGCATCTCCTGCCAGGTCTCGCGCGCGCGACGCGCCGTGGAAACCATGACATGGTCCGGAGCCCAGCCAATCCGCTGAAGCTCGCGCGCGACGGACAGGCTGTCTGCATGGCCACGTCCGGTCAGCGCCCGGGCCTGGTCATCAACCCCTTCATACCAGGGCTCGGTCTTGGCATGGCGCAGCAGGATGAGGCGCTTCATGACGGTCCTTCCCGGGGCCCGTTTGAGGAAAACTGATGCGGCCGATAAGCACGCCGCAGTTGGCATCCGCGCATCTAGGGCCCATTTTTCGGCCACAGATCAAGTGACCGGAGAACCATCATGGGTCTTTTGCTGGGCGATACCGCCCCCGACTTCGAAACCGACACGACCGAAGGCCGCATCCGCTTCCACGACTGGATCGGCGACAACTGGGTTGTGTTCTTCTCCCACCCGGCCGATTTCACGCCAGTCTGCACGACCGAGCTCGGATACACCGCCAGGCTGAAGGATGAACTGGCCAGGCGCAATGCCAAGGCGATCGCGATCTCGGTGGATGACGTCGCCAGCCACAAGGCCTGGATCTCGGACATCGAGGAAACCCAGGGCCAGGCTGTCAATTTCCCGATCATCGGTGACCCGGACAAGACGGTGTCGACGCTCTATGACATGATCCACCCGAACGCCGACGCGAAGCTGACCGTGCGCGCGGTCTACGTCATCGACCCGAACCGGAAGATCCGGGCGAGCATAGTCTATCCGCCAAGCGCCGGGCGGAATTTCAACGAGATCCTGCGCCTGATCGACAGCCTGCAGCTGACCGACAGCCACAAGGTGGCAACCCCGGTGAACTGGCAGGATGGCGAGGATGTGATCATTGTCCCCTCGGTGACCGACCCGGAGGAAATTGCGCGCCTGTTTCCGAAAGGCCACACGGTCGTCAAGCCCTACCTACGCACGACGCCGCAGCCGAACAAATAGGGCTTGGCACGGGCAAGCCGGCAATTTGATGCCAAGCTGCACGGATTGATGCCAGGCTGCACGGATCGCAAGCGATGCCTGCGGCGCGAGGCCAAACGTGACTGCGCGTTCGCGCTCATCCGCCGGATGCGCAGACGCGCAGATGCGTCACTATATGCGCGCACTGGTATCAGGCCGGTTCAGCGATCGAACAGGGTCCAGGCCGACTGGTCGAGCTTGATCCGGAGGCGCAGGAACCAGCCGGCGCGGTAGAGCCGGCGGACCTGGTCCTCTTCAAGCTCGGTATGGTTGTAGCCAAGGCCGATCAGGGCGTTCTCGATCGGCACGAAGGTCGCCTCGCCGCCGATCCCGTAAGTCCAGTTGTCGAGCCCGTCATCGCCCAGCCCGGCCAGATTGACGCCGACAGTCCAGTTTCGGGTGATGTCGTGGTCAAGGCCGGTTTCGGTCAGCCAGGTGAGCGTATCGCGGGCAGGCCCTGCCTCGACGCTCTCGAACCGGTAGACCTGCCCGGCGAGGCGGGCGCGGACACGCGTGCGGGCGTCGCTCTTGCGTTCGCCGCCGAACGACCAGGTGTGACGGCTGTCGCTGCGGGGGCCGCGGTCGTCATGTTCGAACTCATACCAGGCCAGCGTGTTGAAGTCGTCATGGCGGTCCGGCCGGTAGGCATGGCCGAGACGCAGCCGGTCGCGGGTGCGCCCAAACGGCTCACCGGTCGAGGACGCATACCGGTTGCGCAGCAGGATGGTGTGGTCGCCGCGGCGGTGGCCAAGCGTGGTCGAGGCATACCACGAGATCTGGCCATTGTCGGCCACCGCGTAGTCGAGGTCGCCATCGGCTATCCAGGCGCGGCTTTCCGGCTCCCAGGTGGCGCCGACGCCGGCTGCGGTATTGCGCCGGAAGTCGGGGGCTAGCGGCTGCACATGCTCGATGCGGGCGCGCAGCGACAGGCTGGGCGCGGCGGCCCAGCGGGCGCTGAGGCCCTGGGCGAGGCCGGCATCGAAGAAATCCTCCTCCGCGCGGTATTCGGTGAAGGCGGTCAGGTTCTCGCTCCAGCGATACTCGCCGCCGGCCCGCACGCTGACATCGTCTCGCCCGTCGGTGAAGCCGAAGTCGCCGGACCGTGAGGCCGACCACAGGCCCTGAGCATAAAGGCGCAGTTTCGGCGTCACCGCATAGTCCGCCCCGACCGTGAAGCGGGACTCGGTGCCGTCGGTGACCTCCTGTTCGACTTCGAGGTCGAGGGCGGCGCCAGGCAGGGCGGACGGCGCCCAGGCAAGGCCGGCAATGGCGGTGAGCGCGGTGTCGGCCTCGCCGGCAGTGTCCTCAGAATGGACATAGCGCCCGCCGGTGCGCACCCGCAGCGTATCGGACAGCGGCACCTCATAGCGCCCGACCGCACCGTAACGCGCCGCACCGCTGTCGGATTCGCCGGTGTAGAGAGCCTCGCCGGAAAGCTGTCCCGGGCCGACACCGAGGGTGGCGTAGACACGCGCTTCGTCGCGCCCGGAACTGACCGAGGCGCCGGGCGCATTGAAATCTTCCGACGCCATAGCGGCGCGAGCGCCAATGCTGCCCCGCTCAAGGCGATGCTCATAGGACAAGCGTACCGCCTCGCCGTCATCGCCATCCCCGGTATCGGAACGCGCAGCCTCCACCTGCAGGCGGCCGTCGGCGCCAAGTCTCGCATCGACATAGGCGGCCTGTACGGTGCGCCGGTCGGCCGAGCCGACAGGCGCATCCGCCGAAAGCTGGCGCAGGCCGGCAGACATCCAGTCGGTCAGGTCGAAGGCCAGCTCGCCGCCATACACAGCATAGGCCTCGCCGGCGTCCTCCCCGGTTTCCAGCGTCACCCTCAGGCTGACGGGGTTGAAGTCCGGATCGCGCAGCGGCAGCGGGCGGGCAAGCACCAGCGCGCCGGTGAAGTAGTCGAGCGTGTAGTCGGTGAAGCGGCTGAGGCGGCGCGTCTCCAGGATGACGCCCGGCTGGTTGCGGTCACGCACCAGCATTTCCACCGTCTCGGAATTCTCGATGACGCCGGTGGTGTCGAGATCATAAGGGCCCGAGATCCCGAGGCTGGGGATCTCGCGCACGACCTGGCCCGTTTCGGTCTCGCCGGCATAGACATCGAGGCGCAACCGGCCGGTATCGAGATGGGCGCGCGCGCCTTCCAGCGTGCGCTGGAAGCGACCGAGCTGAATTGCCTCGGCGCTGGCGTCATAGGCGACATCGCCAAAAAGGATGTAGGAGGCATCGCGTTCCAGCTTGGCAAACAGGCGCCCGCGCGAACGGGCATCGAAGCCCCGCTCGGACTGGTCGCCATAAACGGGGTAGAACTCGTCCGGCTCCACGGAGCGGAACAGTGCGTCCTCGAGCTCCCGGTCGCTGTCATAGCGAAAGGTCAGCAGGCTGTCGCCGAGCACCCGGCCCTTGAGATAGACTGCGCCCTCCACCCCCTCCTCGGTATCCTCGAACGGGCTGATCTCGTCAGCCTCGAGCCGGTCATGCAGGGCGTCCTCGCCGGAACGTCCAAACCCGATGGTCGCCTCGGCGAACCCAACGGCAATGCGGCTGGCATGGGTGTCAGCGGTAAATCGAATGCGCGCCTCGGCCGAGCCGAGCGGGCTGTCCACGCGGACAATCCGGCTGCCCACGGTCTCGCCGGGGAACAGCTGCAGCGTCGTCTGCCCGTCCCTCAGCAGGGTCTGCAGGCCGGGGCGTTGCGGGCTGGCGTCGCGGGCATCGAAACGGTCTTCCCGGGCCACCAGCGTCACCTCAACCGGCGCGGCGACCGGATGACCTGCGGCATCCACCACCTGGATCGTTACCGGCACCGGCGAGGACGCGTCGGCAATCGCCTCCGCCGGCGCGATCAGGCGCACGCCCGCCGGCTCGCCCGGTGCGGTGACCGTGATTGCGGTCTCGCTGCGCAGGTTGCCGAACGGGTCGGTCTCAGTCAGCGTGAAGGTATTGGCGCCGGCCTTCAGCGCAACCGCAACATACTCGATCGCCTGCACCCCGTTGGCCTCGACACGCTGGCCGATCCGTTCGGCCGCAACCGGGGTACCATTGCGCATCAGGGACAGCCCGGTCCCGGCGGGACCGGCGACGCGCACGCTGATCACCCGCTGCGACAGGTGCGTGCCATCGACAAGGTCGAGAAAGCCCGGCGCGTCGCTGCGTCCGGCAATCAGCGGTTCCAGCGCAAGGGTCGCCGGGATGGCCAGCGCGCCACTGGTTTTTCCCGCACCCGGCACGGCGTCCGGCGCGGCGCGGCCTGCGCGCATTGCGGTCTCCACCGTGTCGGCATAGTCACCGCTGCGGCCCTGGCGGACCCTGTCAAGCTGCAGCGGCGTCATCGGACCCGGCATGCCGAGCGCAGCCTGGTCGAAGCCGGTGATGCGCGCGCGCAGGTCATCGCGCAACTGCGCGGAGCAGGCAAGCGCGCCTGCTGGCCGCAGCGCGAAATCCTCAGAGCGGATCTCGCCGGCCTTCAGGGGCACGAAGCGCGAGCCAGCGCGGCCAGCATCGAGGGTGCGGGTCGCGACCGCCTCGGTGCCTGGCGGCAGGGTCGGTTCGTAGAGGTCGAGGACGTGGGTGGAAGGCGACAGGCCCGGCAATGAATAGCGGCCCTTGCCGTCGGTGACGACCGAGAACCCTTCCTCGGTATGGATCTGCACACCGGGAATGCCGGGCTCGGCACCATCGGCATTGGACTGCACCCCGTCGCCGTCGCAGTCGAGAAACACCTTGCCGAGAACAACGCCATCACGCGAGAAGACACCGCCCTGACTGTCGATCCGCACGCTATGGCGGGCAGTGTTGGAGGTGACATCCCGGTCGAAGCCGACATAGCGGCCGCGGGCAAGTGCGCGGTTGGTCTTCTCGCCATCTCCGGAGGTCGGCAGCACTTCGGCGAAATAGGTGAGGCCGGCTTCGGCGCCGGGCTCCAGCCGGCCGAGCGAGAAGACGAGCGCCCCGGCCTCACGCCGCTCAGGGTCGGCAACCGGCTCGCCGTCAAGACGTGCCGAGCCGGTGACATAGGCAAAGCCCACCGGCAGGCGATCGACGACTTCCGCGCCGGTGATGGCAAGGCTGGAAGCGTTGGTCACCGTGACGGTGTAGTCGATATGGTCGGCGATCCTGGCGTCGCGGCGCGTGGAGGTCTTTTCCGTCACCAGGCCGCCGGTGAGATCCGGATCGACAGGAATGTCGAGGAGGAGGGTGCGTCCGTCGCCGGCAAGCTGGAAGGGATGGGCGAACGAGCCGTCCGGGTCGATGATACGCCCGAAGCCCGCAAAGTCCCGCCGCCCGGACGGGGCTGTGAACTCGCCTGGCGGGGTCACCCGGACGGTATGGATGCCAGCAATATCGCTGCGAATCTGGAACAGCCCATCCGCATCGGTGATGACGCTCGCGAGCACCGCGCCGCTCTCGGTCAGCAGCTCCACGAGCGCGCCCGCAATCGGCTCATTGTCGACGGAGGAAAACACCGCGCCGGCCGGGGCAATGGTGAGCTGTGCTGAGGCGTCAGGATCACAGGTGGTGCGTGCCGTTGCGACGCTGCGGCGGGCGCCCTGCAGCACGCCATCACCCTGGATCACCGGCGGGGCAGCCCCGACAGCGAGCGGTCCTGACCGGAAGACACCGGTATTGGGCCCGGTCTCGGTCGCGCGGACGGTTTCACGATCGCCCTCCGGCGCGCTGGTCACGACGATCTCGATCGTATCGACGGCGGTGCTGGCATTGCACAGCGCCGACACGGTCTCGATGAAGATATCCTCTCCATGGCCGGCTTCGGGCGGGGCCGGTGCCCCACCAGGGCCATCAGTGAAGACGATCTCGCCGCCGCCGCCACCGCCGCTGCCGGCCGCGACGCGTGTGGTCACACGGTTTGAGGGCACCGGATCAAGGCCGGTCGCATCCCCCGGGGCGAGCCAGGCTGCGACATTGTCGATCGTGAGACCGGCGGTATTGGGGCTGAGCGCCACGGCGAACTGAAAGTCACGACTGAACCCGGCCGGCAAGGGCTGGTCGGACAGGAAGCCGACAGCCGCGATTTCGGCCGGGTCGGCCGGCGCGGCCCGTGTCCAGCGCTCGGGCGCATCGCCATGGCGGCGATAGACGGCGGTGTAGTCGACGGCGTCGACAATGCCGGCAAAGCGGGTGTTGAGCGGGATGTCGTCGGCCACGAGGATCGCCTCGCTGGCCACGCCGTCGAGGATCAGCGGCCGGCCATCAAACACGGTGGCCGGATCGAAATCGCGGGTCGTGTTGTTGGCGAGCCGCAGGGTGTAGACCAGTGTCTCGCCGGCGGCCGCTGCGGTGTCGGAGACAGACTTGGTGAGGGTGAGTCCCATGTCCTCCACCACCACCTCGCCCTGCGCGGAGCTGGCCGCGCCGCCACTGGCCATCCACGCCGACAGGACGCCGGCTGCCGTCTCGCCGATCCCTGCCTCGGCCGGCACGAGCAGGCCGACCAGCACAGCGACGGCACCATCGATCGGCAGTGTGACCGCCATGCCGGGGTCCAGCGGCGTGTCAGCCGGGCCGATCTGCCCGTCGCCATCGACATCGATCACGGCGACCACGTCGGCAAAGGCGAAATCTCCGCCCGGCAGAGTAAAGCCGGCCTCAAGGTCGAGACTGGTGTTGCCGGTGTTCTCGATGGTGAAGCTGAACAGAACAGGCTCGCCCGGTGCGCGGACATAGCTCTGGTCATCGCGCACCGTGAAGGCGGCAACCGGGTTGACCCTTGTCTGCACCGTATTGGAGCGGGCAGTCTCGGTGAGGCCAAGCGCGCTGTTGTAGAAGGTAACGGTGCCAGTGTTCTCGATCGCTGTGCCGGCCTCGGGCGGCGCGGCGAAGGCCACGGGGGCAAGGGTGCCGGAGGCCAGCACCAAGCCGCTCAACCCGAGCGGGACAAAGGGGGGAAGGGGCGGTCGGGTCTCAGGGGACATCGTGTGCGCCATCATCAAGCCATGGGGATCGGAATCCGGGGGCAATCGAAAGAAGGGAGTGGCGAGCGCGGGCTGGAGGGGCGGGTCGACCCGCGCTCGCCTTGGGGACAGGGTTACTCGTCGACCTGGACGCTGAACGTCAGGACGGCGCGTGACCCTGGTGCCAGTGAAAAGCCCGCATTCTGCGCTGAGCTTGCCACTGAACCGGTGCCCTCGTCAGTCGGGGCAAGGGGGGCGGTGCTGGCCGCTCCGTCGATAGTCAGCGCGGGCGCGCAGGCATCGGCGGGACAGGTTTCCAGCGTCGTGTAGCCGGGCACGGTGTCGTTGATGACGACATTGGTCGCCTCGGTCGTGCCGGTATTGTCGGCGGTCAGGCGGTAGGCGATGCACATGCCGGGATCGGCATCCAGCGAGCCCTGGCCAAACGCCGTCTCAGGCGCACCATCGCAGTCGGCGTCGATCGCCTGTTCCTTGGTGATCACCACGTCGCCGGAGATGATGACGACCGTGTCGTCGACCCGGTTGTTGGCCGGGTTGGCGTCAGTCTTCGCACCGAGGTCGGTGGTCAGCGCGGTGGCGACGGTCAGGTCGCCGGTCTCCTGGATGCCGAAAGTCGCCGAGGACGGCACCTGGACGCGGATAAACACCCGCGCCTGCTCGCCCGGCGACAGGCCGGTGACGGCGTCCGGCCCGACAATCGTTGCGAGATCGCTGATCTGCGGGTCGGAGGCATCGAGCACGCCATCATCATTGGCGTCATAGTACAGCGTCGCTGACATGCCCTGGCCTGTGAAGGGGTCATTGCCGCCAAGATTGAGGGCGCCGGCCGTGACCGTGGAGTTGCCGAGGTTGGTGATGATGTGCGGGATCAACGCAGTGCCGCCGGGCGCTGCCTGGACGACCTGGTTGGCCTCGATCTCCACATCCACCACCTCGCTAACGATGACAGCATCGAGCTTGGTGTCGAGCGCGCCATTGACCGGGCTGTCGGCGCGGAAGTAGAGGCCGACGCCCGACAGGTTCGCCGCGGCGCTTTCCGGGACCGTGACGCGCGCCTCATAATCGAAGACGGACGCCACTGCACCGCTCGGAGACAACGGGCCGGTCGAGGTGATCTTCGCGCCATTGCGGTAGAACTCGACCGTCCAGCCATCGGGCAGGGCGGGCGTGGCGAAGGTCGGGTCGGTCGAGGCGAGCAGGTCGAAGGAGTTGGTCGGCGCGCCGGCGGCCACGGTGATCCGCAGGGGGAAGACCGCCGTCTGGCCCGGTGTTACCGACTGGGTGTTCCACGGCGCAGAGACGCCATCGGCATAGACCGCACCGGTGCCTGCACCGCCGCTTGGCGCGCCGATGTCGTCGAGGTTCTCCAGATCGACCGGCGGGGCCAGGACGAGGCCGTCAAACAGCAGCGCCGTGGTGTTGCTGGTCGACGGATCGTTCACCGAGGTCGCCGAGATGGTCGCACCATAGCCCGCCGAGCCAGCCGTCGGGGCTGCACCGCTGGGCAGGGTGACCATCACCTTGACGTGGGTTGCCACGCCCGAAGCGAGTGTCACCTGGTCGCCGACGATCGGCGTCACGCCATCGGCCGCAAGGAAGTCGAAGCTGGTTCCGGCCGGAAAGGACGACCCGCTGAAATCGAGGCCGAAAGTGTCTGTGGCGTTGCCGAGATTGGTCAGCACCAGGTCGAACACCAGCGTCTCACCGGCATAGGCGTCGTCGGCCTCCGTGGTAACGTCATCCTGGGCGCCGTCATCATCGGTGGTCGACGCGTCGGTGCCGTCAAGATTGGCGCCGTCAGTGCCGCTCGGCGGCGTCGGGGCAAGCGCCAGCGCATCGGCCAGGACGATGTTGGCGGCCGGGTCGACGCTGATCTGCGAGGTGTTGGAATCGGTCGGCGACTGGGTGCCGGTCTCCACCGTCGCGGTGTTCTCGATGACGCCTTGCGGCGCAGCCACGATCATATAGCGGAAGGAGACGGTCCCGGTCCGGCCGGCCTGGACGCTGTCGAGGGTCGCCGTCACCGTGGTGTCGCCGCCGGTCTCGTACTCGAGCGAGGTGCCCTGGGCGTTGGTGAACTCGACATTGCCGCCGACATCGGTGAGCGGCGTGGCGGGATTGTCCGACCAGACGCCGGACAGGGCGACATAGTCAAGGTCGATCGCCGCGCCGGCGGCGTTCACCGTCGGCAGGGTGTCGGCCAGGATCACATTGGTGGCCGCACCGATGCCGACATTGGAGTAGGTCAGGCGAACCTCGATGGTATCGCCGACACTGATCACGCCATTGCCGTCTGCGTCATTTGCCAGCACCTGATCCTTGGTGAGGTCGATGATCCCGTCATTGGTGATCTGCACCACGTCGGTGTTCTGCTCGACATCGCCGGCATCGCCGCGGCTCTGGGACTGGACGATGAAGTCGCTGAGCTGCGCCGGGCTGGCAGAGGCCGGCACGGTGGCGCGCACGACAATGCCATAACTGTCGCCGGCCTGAACCGACGGCGTTGCCGTGATCGGGGTCAGGCTGTCGGGAATGCCATCCTGGTTCGCATCGGCGAAGATCTGCAGGGCGGTCAGGGCGAAGTTATCGGTGCCGCCGGCCTCGATCACGCCGAGGTCGAAGACATCGTCTGTATTGCCGAGGTTGGTGACCGTGTGCGGGAAGAAGACGAGGCCCCCAGGGGCGCCGTCACGGGTCTGGCTGGCGGTCAGCGTGTGCTCGAATACCTCGTTGACGACGGTCTCCACGAGGTTGGACTGGACCGTGAAGGTGTCACCATTCGAGGTGTAGCTGGCTGCCGCCTGGTTGCCGATCCGGGTGTCGGCTGGTGGCGGGGCACCGATGGCGACACCGGCCACGAGGGCAGATATGGCAAGTACGGCGGACGTACTCATCCAGTGGTTGCGAAGCATGGCAGAAGGCTCCTTGCGAGGGATCAGGATGGAAGGTGTTGGAGAAAAGTGCCGGCGACGTGGCCCGGGAGGGTCCGGGACTAGCCGTCGACGCGCACACGGTAGACGGCGCGGGTGCTTTCCCCCGCCGCCAGCGGCTCGGCCACACGCCAGCGCACGGCGACATACTCCTCAGCGGGTATCTCGACCGCCTGAAGCACGCCGTTCTCGTCGGCTTCATAGCGCGTGACCGGCAAAGTCGACCACTCGAGCCCCTCGACCTTTGCCTCGAACACAGCCGGCCGATCGACCGACTGGGAAACTTCAATGAATTCTGTGTTATGCGGAATGACGGCCTGGATCACCAAGTCGGCGAGCGGCGCCTGGGACACGTTCTCATAGTCGAGACGGTATTCGAGGATACCGCCCGGAGCGAC
Source organism: uncultured Hyphomonadaceae bacterium (assembly GCA_964412785.1). Lineage (GTDB taxonomy): Bacteria > Pseudomonadota > Alphaproteobacteria > Caulobacterales > Hyphomonadaceae > UBA5336. The sequence goes on along the minus strand of CAYPQD010000002.1, from coordinate 10,226 downwards.
CGTGTCGGCCGGCCGGAAGGTGGCCGGGCTGGTGCCGGTCTCCAGCACCTGGAACACGCTGAGCGCGCTCGTCAGCGGGCCGTCATCGGCGAGCGCCGGTGTAAGTGATGCCATGCAGGCCGCCGTGAGCGCGGCCATCATTGAACGGATCATGTCAGGTATCCCCAGCTGCTTTGACTGAGAACACCACTTATGCGCGAAATATTGCCGAGGCGTTAAAATACACGCACAGGTTCATTTTTTGCTTGTTAGAGGGGTTTTTCTTTCACTTGTCCCGGAGCGGGTCATGCCGGCTCAGGCGGGCACCTTCAGTTGGCGGCGCACCAGCCGGTCATAGTCCTCCACGAGCGCGCCGGTGATCTCGCCCGGGCGGAAGGCCTGGCCGGCGATCTCGCTGACGGGCGTCACCTCAGCGGCGGTGCCGGTGATGAAGCACTCCGAGAAGGTCGGCAGCTCGTCGGGGAAGATCGCCCGTTCCACGACCTCGACCTGACGCGCCCCCGCGAGCCCGATCACCGTCTGGCGGGTGATGCCATTGAGGAAGCAGTCTGGCGTCGGCGTGTGCAGGACGCCATCACGGACAAAGAATATGTTGGCGCCGGTCGCCTCCGCCACCTGGCCGCGCCAGTCGAGCATCAACGCGTCAGCATAGCCGGCCCGCTCTGCGGCATGCTTTGAAAGGGTGCAGATCATGTACAGGCCGGCGGCCTTGGCGTCGTGCGGCGCGGTCTCCGGCGAAGGCCGCTTCCATTGCGCATGGGTCAGGCGGATGCCTTTCATCCTGTCGGGAAAATACTCGCCCCAGTCCCAGGCGGCGATCGCCAGGTGGATGGTGTTGTCCTGCGCCGAGAGGCCCATTTTCTCGGCCCCGCGCCAGGCGATCGCGCGCACATAGGCCGTCTCAAGCCCTGCCTTCTGCAGCGTCTCGCGCTTGGCGTCCTCGATCTCCTCAACACTGAAGGGCAGCTCGAAATCAAGGATGCGGGCGGAATTCGCCAGCCGCTCGGAGTGCTCCAGCGACTTGAAGACTTCCCCGTCATAGGCCCGCTCGCCCTCGAACACGGCCGACGCATAATGCAGCCCATGGGTCAGGACATGGACGCTGGCCTCCCGCCAGGGCGTGAACGCACCATTCATCCAGATGAACCCGTCGCGATCATCATAGGGGACCAGGGCCATGGCAGCCGTCCTCCTTGCTTGCACTTTGGCGAAACTCTGCCCCATTCTCAGGCCATGGCTAATGAAGTCAACTCGCGCGTGACGGCCGCAGACGCGGCGCAGGGCGGCGTCGATCCGCGCTTGTTCCTGCGCGACGAGGAACTGGACCGCGGGCTGGCGCTGGTACTTGAGGGCGCGCGCACCCTGCAGCGCGAGGCGATGGGCGTCGCCCGCGCCTCGGGCCTTGCCGAGGATGACTGCGAGGCGCTGCTGGCAATCCGGTTTACCCCGGGGCTGGACATCAAGTCCCTGCGCCAGCGCATGCGCGCGACCACGCCGACCTTTGCGCGCCTGCTCGCCCGGCTTGACGCGCGCGACCTGATTGCACGCCAACGCTCCGAGGCCGATGGCCGCAGGCGCGTGCTGGTCCTCTCCGCGGGGGGCCTTGCCCTCACCGACCCGATCGTCGAGGCGATGCGCGAGACCCTGCGCGCGGCCTATCGCGAGGCCGGCGCCGGCCAGGTCGCCGGCGTGCGCGCCGTGCTGGAGGCGATGGTCCCGTGAGCGCCGGCGCCCACCTGCTCGTGGTCGATGACGATGACCGTATCCGCACCCTGCTGAAGCGCTATCTGAAAGGGGCTGGATATGGCGTGACGGCGGCGCCGGATGCGGCGACAGCGCGGCGGCTGCTCACCCAGATCGCATTTGATCTCGCGATACTCGACGTCATGATGCCGGGCGAGGACGGCCTGTCGCTCCTGTCCGCGATCCGCGAGGAGATCGATACGCCGGTGATCCTGCTCACCGCCCGCGGCCTCGCTGGCGAGCGCATCGAGGGCCTCAAGCGCGGCGCCGACGATTATCTCGCCAAGCCCTTCGAGCCGGAGGAGCTGGCGCTTCGCATCGCAGCGATCCTGCGGCGCACGGCACGCGCAGACCCCCTGGAGGAAGTCACCCTGTCGGGCCGCGTCTTCCGCCCCGAGCATGGCGACCTTGTGGAGGGCGAAACCCGCATCCGCCTCACCGAGAGCGAGTGCCAGCTGCTGACCCTGCTTGCCCGCCATGCCGGCGAACCGGTCAGCCGCGAGGACCTGGCCAGCGCCACCTCCACCGCGCTGGAGCGCTCGGTCGACGTCCAGGTGACGCGGCTCAGGCGCAAGATCGAGCCTGATCCGAAACAGCCGACCCACCTGCAGACGGTCCGCGGGATCGGCTACCGGCTGGTGCCGGACTGAGCCGCCCACCATGCCCCGGCGTCGTCTTTTACCCTTTCGCCTGCGCGATATCACTCCGCGCGGCCTCTATCCGCGATCAATCCTGATCGCCGTCCTGCCGGTCATACTGCTGCTCGCGGCGGTGACCTATGCCTTCTATGACAGCCACTGGCGACAGACCTCACGCAAGCTGAGCCAGGGCGTCGCTTCGTCGATCGCCTATGTCCTGGCAGACCTGGAGGCAGAGCCCACCCTGCTCGCCGACATCACCGCACGCGCGGAAAACACCCTGCGGATGGATATCGATGTGCGACCGGGAGAGGCCTTGCCCGCAAGCCAGCGCGGCTGGCGCTTCACCCCGCTCGACGACATCCTGATGGGCGAGCTGTCTGCCCGGCTGGACCGGCCCTTCTGGTTCGACCTGTCAGCAGCGGACACTGTGGAAATCCGCGTCGCGAGCGATGATGGCGTGGTCGTCTTCGTGACCCAGCGCGACCGCACCTTCTCCACCACCGGGCACATCTTCATTGTCTGGGTGATCCTCTCTACCCTGATCCTGCTGATCCTGTCGCTGGGCTTCCTGCGCAATCAGGTGCGCTCCATCCTGCGGCTCGCCGAGGCCGCGAAGGCGTTCGGGCGCGGCGAGGAGGCGCCGGACTTCCGCCCGTCGGGGGCGACCGAGGTGCGCGATGTCGCCCGGGCGGTCCTTGAAATGAAGCAGCGGCTCACAGCCTTTGCCGACCAGCGCACGGCCATGCTCGCCGGCGTCAGCCATGACCTGAGAACACCGCTGACCCGTCTCAAACTGCAGCTCGCCATGCTGGGAGACAGCGAGGACATCCTCGCCGCCCGCGCCGACCTCGACGAGATGAGCGCCATGCTGGACGAATACCTCGCCTTCGCCCGCGGGGAGGAGGGAGAGCAGCGCGAAACTGTCAGGCTTGACCGGCTGGTCGCCGACACCGCAGCGCGGCTGTCGGACACGATCAGCCTGGTTGACCTGCCGCAGGTCACCGTGGAAGCCCGTCCGCTGGCACTCAGGCGCGCAGTCTCCAACCTCCTTACCAACGCGCTCGCCTATGGCCGTGCGGTCGAGATGCGCCTCATCGACGGGCCGCGCGGGGTCGATCTCGTGATCGATGATGATGGCCCCGGCATCGCGCCGGAGGCACGCGAGGGCGCCTTCCGACCTTTCTACCGGCTCGACGAGGCGCGCGGGCAGAACACGCCGGGCACAGGGCTCGGCCTCGCGCTCGCCCGCGACACCGCCCGCGCCCATGGCGGCGATGTCCGCCTTGAAACCAGCCCACTCGGCGGCCTGCGCGCGCGCCTGCGCCTGCCGCATTAGGCCTGCGCGCTGCGCACTGCCCCCAATGAAATGGCAAGGTGAGCCGCTGGGCCTGCGCCCCCTCAGCGGGCGTCGACCAGCGCGTTCAGCCCGTCCTGTTCGGCCAGCGGGCGGGCGGCACAGGGCTGCACGCCCTCGGCGAGCGGTCCGGCTTCAGGATCGCGCGGCCCGGCATCCCTCGCCACCGCCACGGCTTGCGCGTCATCGAACAGCTTCTGCAGACGCCGCAACGCCGCGCCATGGCCGGCGGCAGGGCCCTGGAGGATGGAACCCTGTCGGGCCGCCTCCTCGGCCATGCCTCGATAGATGCAGGCATAGTCGCCGTCGTCAGGGTCTGCGGCGATCCAGCCGGAAAGCTGGCCAGCCGCAGCGCCAAACCGCGCGATCCGGTCCAGGTAGACCTCGTCCGCCAGGCTGGGCGCCCCCGCCAGCCGGCCGCCGGTTTCCGCCTCGAGCGCTTCTGCCAGGATGGCCAGGTCTCGCTCAAGGGCAGGCGAGGCCAGCGCCGGCGATCCGGCCAGCGCCAGCACCAGCATTGCAAGCATGGCTCTCATGTTGATGTTCCCTTCCGGACACTCGCCCGTGAGGAGAGCAAGCCTCATGCCGGGCCGTCGTGAGCCCGCCCCTTCACAGCCCCGCAGCCTTCCGCTACGCCGCCAGGCCTGATGCAGCTCCGCCAGCGCGACCCCTCATGACCGACAAGACCGCCGCCCGCCGTGACCTCGCCCGCAGCCCGCGCGGCTTCCCCGACAAGCGGGCAGGCCAGATCACACGTGAACAGGCGCTGATCGCCACCGTCACTGGTGTCTACCGGCTGTGGGGGTTCGAGCCGCTGGAGACAGGCGCCTTCGAATATGCCGATGCACTGGGAAAATTTCTGCCCGATGACGACAGGCCGAACGCCGGCGTGTTTGCCCTGCAGGATGATGACGAGCAGTGGATGGCCCTGCGCTATGACCTGACCGCCCCGCTGGCGCGCTTTGCCGCCGAGCACTGGCAGGCGATCACAAAGCCCTTCCGCCGCTATGCCGCCGGGCCGGTCTGGCGCAATGAAAAGCCGGGGCCGGGCCGCTTCCGCGAGTTCCTTCAGTGCGATGCCGACACGATCGGCGCGCCCGGCTTCCATGCCGACGCGGAAATGGTGGCGATGGGCGCTGCCGCCCTGCGCGCGGCCGGACTGGCCCCGGGGGATTTCGTGATCCGTGTCAACACACGCCGTCTGCTGGATGGCGTGCTTGAGGAGATCGGCGCGCGCGACACCGAGGCCCGCCTGACCATCCTTCGAGCGCTTGACAAGCTAGACCGGCTCGGCCCGCAGGGCGTCGCCGACCTGCTTGGCGAAGGCCGGATGGATGAGAGCGGCGACTTCACAAGGGGGGCCGGCCTTGACGCGCCCGCCCGCGACCGCGTGCTCGCCTTCGCGACCGCCGGGCGCGAGACGCGCGAGGAGACGCTGGAGGCGCTCGCCGGCGCTGCCGGGGGCACAGAGGCGGGCCGGGAGGGACTGGCTGAGCTGGACGCCATCGCGCGCGCTCTTGACGCTCTGGGCTGCCCGGAAGGCGACGTGACGCTCGATCCGTCGGTGGTGCGCGGCCTCGAATACTACACCGGCCCGGTCTATGAGGCAGAGTTCCTGCGCGAGACGCGCGACGACAGGGGCCAGCCGGTTCAGGTCGGCTCGATCGGTGGCGGCGGGCGTTATGACGACCTGATCGCACGCTTTACCGGCGATCGGGTACCGGCCACGGGGTTCTCAGTGGGCATCAGCAGGCTGGCGACAGCCCTCGCGCTTTCGGGCGAGACGCAAAGCCTCGACGGACCCGTGGTCGTGCTGAGCCTGGTCAGGGAGGACCCCTCCGACGCACTTGCCCTGGCCGCGGCAATCCGCGCCGGCGGGGTGCGGGCCGAAGCCTACATGGGCGGCGCCGGCATGCGCGCGCAGATGAAATATGCCGACCGGCGCAGTGCCCCCGCCGTCGTCATCGTCGGCGAGGACGAGATGGCAAAGGGCGTCGTCACGATAAAGGACCTCAAGGCCGGCGCCGCCGAGGCGAAAGCGATCGCCTCGAACGAGGAATGGCGCGAGACACGGCCCGGCCAGTTCGAGGCGCCACGTGCCGAAATGCTCGCGCGCCTCAGAGAGATCGTCGAGGCCGACACATGAGCTGCCGCAATGTGGAGGCCGCCCGCCGCGCTGCCGAACGTCAGTTCGAAGCCCTTGGCGGCGCGCTCACCGACCCGCCGGTGCTCATGCCGGCCAGCCTGCCGCTGGAGCTGTCCGGGGAGGCAGTGCGCATGCGGTTGTGCGTCTTTGCCGATGGCGCCGGCGAGGAACAGGCCCTGCGGCCCGACCTCACCCTGCCAATCGCCCGCGCCGAGGCGGCGCTGCGCCTCGCCGGCGATCACGGCACCGACGGCGCACGCACCGTGCGCTACAGCGCCCGCGCCTTCCGCCTGCCCGCCCATGCCGGCGACCCATTCGAGTTCACCCAGGTCGGCGTCGAGCAGTTCGGCCTTGCCGCCAGCGCCGAAGCCGATACCGCCATGCTGGCCGCCGTCGCCGGTGCGGTGGACGCCGCCTCCGCCCGGGTCGGGGCTGCCTTGCTTGGCGATGTGGCGGTGTTCCCGGCCTTCGTCGACGCACTGGGACTGACCCCTGGCGTCGCGCGGACGCTGAAACGCCGCTTCCGCCAGGCGGGACGGATCGACATGCTGCTGGCGGCGACGCGCTCCGGCGAGGCGCCGGGCCATGCCCTCGCCCGCCTCCTGCGCGACGCCCCGCCGGAAGCCGCTGGCAAGGCGCTGGACGAGGTGTTCGCTCTGGCCGGCATCTCCCAGGTCGGTGAGCGCACGCGCGAGGACATTCTCGCCCGCCTTCTGGAAAAGGGCGAGGACGCCGAGGCCGGGGGCCTGCCGGATAGCGCCCGCGCCATCCTGCAGGGCGTGCTCGCCGTGGACGGCCCGCTCGCTGAGGCGGCCGGGCAGCTTTCCGACATTGCGCACGAATCCGGGCTGACGGGGCTTGAGCCGGTGATCGAGGCGGTGGACGCCCGCGCGCGGCAGATCGCCGGGGCGCTGCCGGAGCTGGCCGCGATCGCGCGGTTTGGCGCATCCTTCGGCCGCCGCTTCACCTATTATGGCGGCTTCGTCTTCGAGCTGTTCGCGCCGGGCGTCCCGCCAAACCGCCCGTTCGGAGCCGGCGGACGCTATGACACGCTGATCAGCCAGCTCAGCCATGGCGTCGTCTCCGCGTCGGCGATCGGCGGCGTCGTCCGCCCCGACCGGCTGGCCGAGGCCGTCGCAGGGGACCGGCCATGACCGCGCTCACGCTCGCCATCCCGTCCAAGGGGCGCCTGAAGGACCAGGCCGAGGCCTGGCTGAAACGGTGTGGCTTCAGGCTGAAGCAGATCGGCGGCGAGCGGGGTTACCTTGCGGACCTTGCCGGCCTGCCCGGCGCCGAGGTGGCGCTGCTGTCGGCGCGTGAGATTGCCGAGCGCCTGCTTGGCGGCGACCTGCATGTGGGCATCACCGGCGAGGACCTGTTGCACGACCTCGCGCACGACCTGCCGGCGCAGGCCCGGGTCATCCGCCCGCTCGGTTTCGGGCGCGCCGACCTGGTGGTCGCCGTGCCGGCCGCGTGGATCGATGTGTCCACCATGGCCGACCTCGACGCCGTCGGTGCGGAGTTCCGCCAGCGCCACGGCCGCCGGCTGCGGGTTGCCACCAAGTATCTTGCCGCGACGCGCCGCTTCTTCGCCGCCCGCTCGGTCGGCGACTACAGGATCGTTGAAAGCGCCGGCGCCACCGAGGCGGCCCCGGCCGCCGGCACCGCCGATCTCATCGTCGACATTACGTCGACCGGTGCGACGCTGGCGGCGAACCACCTGAAGATCCTCGACGATGGCGTGATCCTGAAATCGCAGGCCGCCCTCGCCGGCAGCCTGACAGCGAACTGGACGCAGCCAGCGCGGGACACGCTGCGCGACCTGCTCGATGCGACAGAAGCACGCAGGGTTGCCGATGGACAGGTCGCCCTGACTGCCGCCGGACCGATCCCGCAGGCGCTTGCCGAGCCCCTCGGGCTCGTCGATGTCCGCGGCAATCTCGCCCATGCCCGCGCGGAAACCGCGGCAGCAGCGGCGCGTGCGCTGACTGGCTGCGGGCTGGGTCCTGTCAGCCTGTCGCCGGTGGACTTCGTGTTTTCCGCCAGCAACCCGGTTTATGACGATTTTATCGCCAGACTCGCGACGGTTTCTTGACAAGCCGCGGGAAGTGGCGCTCACTGATCAGGCAGTTTCTGGGAGGAAACGCACACCTATCGGAAAGGCGCGGCCGGCGAGCCGCGCTTTTCTCTTGACGGGCTTGACTTTTTTCCGACGCGATCAGGAGCAGGCGTTGGCTGTTCTGAACCCCGTTGACGCAAGGACGCACTGATGCCGCTGCACTCGGGCAGAGACGGCGGCAGAGACTGCGGCAAAGACGGCCCCCGACAGTGGCTCAGGGGTGAGGGCAGGGGCGAAGAGACACACCGCCGGGGTCCGCTCTGCTCCCAGAATAACTAGGATATATATCGATAAACGTCAAGGGCTTTTTGTTTATCGATGCGTATTGGCGCTCAAATGCTAGCCCGATCGGTTGACAGCCCGACCGCGCCCCGCCAACTCTCGTGCCAGTTCAACCGCTTGTCGAGGCGAGTCCCATGTCCGACCCCCGAGCCCATCTCCTGCCCGTTTACGCCCCACCGCAGGAAGCGTTCGTGCGCGGGGAGGGCGTGCGGCTGTTCACCGAGGATGGCACCGCCTATCTCGATTTCATCGCAGGCATCGCCGTAACCGCGCTCGGCCATGCGCACCCGGCCCTGGTCGCGGCGCTGAAGAGCCAGGCGGACAAGCTCTGGCACACCTCCAACATGTTCCGCGTTCCGGCCGGGGAGGTACTGGCTGCCAAGATGTGCCGGGACACCTTTGCAGACCGGGTATTCTTCACCAATTCCGGCACCGAGGCGGTGGAATGCGCCCTCAAGACCGCACGCAAATTCCACTGGGCCAAGGGCGACCCGGAGCGGATCGAGTTCGTGACCTTCACCGGCGCATTTCATGGCCGCTCGCTCGGCGCGATCAATGCCGGCGGCAATCCGAAATACCTGGAGGGCTTCGGCCCACCGATCCCGGGCTTCCGCCAGGTCGAGTTCGGCGACCATGACGCCCTCGACGCAGCGGTCACGGAGAAGACCGCGGCCGTCCTTGTCGAGCCGGTGCAGGGCGAGGGCGGCGTGCGCGCCATTCCGGAGGTCTGCCTCACCGGCCTGCGGACGCTGTGTGATGAGCGCGGCGCACTCCTGATCCATGACGAGGTGCAGTGCGGGATGGGCCGCACCGGCTGGCTGTTTGCCCATGACTGGGCGCAGAACGCGGCCCCCGACATCCTGTGCGTCGCAAAGGGAGTTGGCGGTGGCTTCCCGTTCGGCGCCTGCCTAACCACCGAGGACACCGGCATTGTCATGCAGCCGGGCAGCCACGGCTCCACTTATGGCGGCAATCCTCTGGCTATGGCCGTGGGAAACGCGGTCTGGGACATCATCGCCGACGAGAAATTCCTCGCCGGCGTGCGCCGGACTGCCGGAGACCTCGCCCAAGGCCTGAAAAGCCTCGCCGACAGCCATCCTGACAAGGTCGAGGGTGTCACGGGCAAGGGCCTTCTCACCGGCCTTCGCCTGAAGGGCGCGCCCCAGCCGGTGCAGGAGCTTTGCCGCAACCGGCGCCTGCTCGTCGGCGTGGCCGGGGGCGATGTCCTGCGGCTCGCCCCGCCGCTTGTCATCAATGGCGAGGACATCCGTGAGGCCATCGCGATCATCGACGAGGCGATCGACTGCTGGGCGATGGACTGACGACTGGTCTCATCCGCGCGCCCGCAGCATAGGCCGGGCCTATCGCTGGCAGTGAGACAATCGATGATCGCCGCGCCACCGGTTCGGTTATCCTTAAGGTGTACCAATGTGCGATCCCGCTCGGTCTGCGGCGCGGCATGGGGGAAAGCTCCCCTCGCCGGCGGCCAGGACAGTGCGCATGGACCCGGCCGACCCGAAGGCTGGCATGCCCCAGATGGGAGGGTTCAAGATGGACAGCGAAATCCGGTGCCCCGTGATCCACGGCGGCAACACGGCCTCGTCGACGCCGGTGACGGGCTGGTGGCCCTCCCTTCTCACCACCCACAACCGTCCTGCATCCCCGCGATCAAGCGCATGGGAGCGCACACCGGTGGCGGCGTTTGACAGGATCGTCATTGACCCCTGAGACCAGTGTGCGCGGACGATGACCCATCTGCGTACCCGGCGCATTAATACCAATCTGCGCGGATGAAGACTCATCCGCGGCCCCGGCGCATAAGCGCCGACGCGCAGTCGCGCTTGCCCTGCACTGCACGGATCGGTTCCGATCCATGCAGCTTGGCATAAGGCGTTTGAGGTCATCCCCTTCGAGAACGCTGCCCGCCCCTTCAAGGTGCAT
>CAYPQD010000001.1:0-227817 GCA_964412785.1 uncultured Hyphomonadaceae bacterium | reverse complement strand
CGGGCACCGGCGCTGGCGGCAAGCGCAGGGGCTCAGAACACGGCGTGGTCGCCCCCTTTCCTCCCGGCGCCCGCCCTGCGAGGATCACCGCAATCGAGAACACCGGGAGGACCAGATGGTCGACGACGCCAATCACGACGCAATGGCACTGGCAGAGCTTGTCCGCAGGCGCGAGGTTTCCGCTGGCGAACTGCTTGAGGCCGCGCTGGCTCGGGCAGAGGCGGCACAGGCCGAGCTCAACTGCTTCTCCGCGCTGTTCCCCGAGCTGGGCCGGGCGCAGATCGAGGCCGGCCTGCCGGACAGCCCCCTGTCGGGGGTGCCGTTCGCCACCAAGGATCTCGGCGTCATGGTGAAGGGTGCGCCGCTGACCGGTGGCTCGCGCGCCTATCGGGGGTTCATCGCCCCACGGGACAGCGAGCTGACCCGCCGCTACCGCGCCGCCGGCCTCGTCCTGTTCGGCCAGACCACCAGCCCGGAATACGGTCTCACCACCTCCACCGAGAGCGCTCTCTATGGCCGCACGCGCAATCCCTGGAACCTGGAGCGGACCTCGGGCGGCTCATCCGGCGGGGCGTCTGCCTGCGTCGCCGCCGGGGTCATCCCGCTGGCGCAGGCGAGCGATGGCGGCGGCTCGATCCGCATCCCGGCCGCCTGCACCGGCCTGTTCGGCCTCAAACCCTCGCGCGGGCGCATCCCGATGGGCCCGGGCCGGACGGAAAACTGGAACGGACTGTCCACCATCCACGCTGTCTCCCGGACCGTGCGCGACAGTGCCGCGCTGATGGACCTCACCCATGGCGCCGAGCCTGGCGGGCGCTATGTCGCACCCGAGCCCTTGCGCCCCTTCCTGTCGGAACTGGAGCACGACCCGGCCCCCCTGCGGATTGCACTGTGGACGACGGCGCCCAATGGCACGCGCCCGGATGCCGACGCGGCCGCAGGGCTGGAGGCAAGCGCTGCGCTCCTGTGCGAGCTCGGCCACACGGTGGACGAGGCCGCACCGGCACTCGACGGCGAGGCGCTCGGCAAGGGCATGCTGATGATCGTCTCGGCGCATTCCGCAGCGATGGCCGACGCGCGCGGCGCCGCCCTCGGCCGCCAGCTCGGCGAGGACGACCTTGAGCCGGTCACCCGGCGCTTTGTCGAGCTTGGCCGTTCAGTGCCGATGGCCGAACTGGTGCGCGCCGACCACGCCTTCCTTGCCGCTGCGGCGGCCTTCGACCAGTTCATGGTCGAGGGCGGTTACGACCTCATCCTCGCGCCAACGCTGAGCCGCGCACCGGTCGAGCTTGGCCGGCTCAGTCTCGACCCGGAGGATTTCGACGCCTATGGCGCGCTGGTGTCTGCCTTCGCGCCCTGGTGCCCGGTGTTCAACCAGACCGGCGCGCCGGCCATGTCGGTGCCGCTTCACTGGACCGGCGAGGGCCTGCCGCTCGGCATGATGTTCGGCGCACGCCATGGCGGCGAGGGCCTGCTCTTGCGCCTCGCCGGCCAGCTGGAGCGCGCCCGCCCGTGGGCCGCCCGCCGTCCGCCGGTATTCGTGGGACAGGCCGCGCCATGACCGACACCCTGTTCCCCCGGACCGGCGGTTGCCATTGCGGAACCGTCCGTTTCGAGGTCGACCTGCCGCAGCGGATCGAGGCGGAGGACTGCACCTGCTCGATCTGCCGCAGGAGCGGCAACATCCACATCATCGTCCCGGCGCGGCGGTTCCGCTGGCTGAAGGGCGAGGGCGCGCTTGCCGAATACCGCTTCAACACGGGCACGGCCCGTCACCTGTTCTGCCCGGTCTGCGGCATCAAGAGCGTCTACATCCCCCGCTCCAATCCCGATGGCTTCGCCGTGACCTGGCGCTGCCTCGACGACTGGGAGCGCCTCGATGTGACCGTCACCCGGTTCGACGGGATCAACTGGGAGGCCAATGCCGGCGCCCTGGCCCACAAGTCGAAGGGATGAGCGGGCTATTCCGGGTCGCCGGTTTCCGGGCCCGGTCCGGGGCCGGGGCCCGGTCCGGGCCTGCGCAGTCCGGGACGGCCGCGACCGCGCGGGCCTGCGACGATGGCCAGGGCGAGAGCCTCACGCTGCTGCGGCGACAGGGCGGCGAACTGGCTGGCCAGCGTCTCCTGGATGCGCGCATTCATCGCCGCGTCGGCCTCGCGCAGGCGGGCGAAGGCGGCCCGCGCCGCCTCCGGGTCATAGGGCTCGGCCGTCAGCACGCGCGACAGTTCGCCTTGCGCCTCGCCAAGGAGGCCCCGCTCGGGCGCGGCCTCCTGCCAGGCGGTGCGGAAGGCCGCCCGGACCGCGCCGCGTTCCGCTTCCGGCGCGGCCTCGTAGATGCCGCGGGCCAAGGCGAACTCCGGCGAGCCCGGCGGGCCAGCCGGGTTCGGCCCGCCGCGCACCCGGCTGCCGACAAACAGGCCGACCAGCAGCATGTTGACCATCAGCGAGAGGGTCAGCAGCAGCGGCAGGCGGCCTTGATTCACGCGCTCGCTCATGGATGTCCTCCGCCGAAGGCACTGGTGAAGTCCTCTAGGCCGAGCGCGGCATGAATCGCCGCATCGGCGCCGTCTTCCGGCTCCACCGGGTTGGCTGGCAGGCTGACACCGATCACGAGGCCGAGGACAAGGCTGGCGAGCGCGGCCGGCGCGGGCCAGAGGGAAGGCGCGGACATCAGGCCAGCACGCCAGCCGCGCCGGCGCACCGGCGGTGGCGCAGGCGCCACCTGCAGGATGCGCGCGGCCAGGCCTGCAGGCGGCTCTATGGGGGCCAGTCCGGCGAGCATCCGGTCGAGCCCCTGCGCCGCCTGAAGGGAGGCCGCGACCGCGGGGCCGGGGGCCTTCAGGGCCGTACGGCCGGCCTCGTCCCAGGGCTCGGGCCAGCTGCCCGGATCGGCGCCATAGGCTTCGATCAGCGCGATCAGTCGCTCGTCTGTCAGGGGCGCGCTCATGATGCTGGGCTCCGGTTGCGGGCCGGCCCGGGCGGGGCACTGGCCGTCTCGATCAGGGTCTCACGCAGGCGGCGGCGCGCCCGGGCGAGCAGGCTTTCCAGGGCCTCGACGCTGATGTCGAGGATCCGGGCCGCCTCGATATTACTGTGGCCTTCTATGGCGCAAAGGATCAGTGCGGCCTTCTGCCGGTCCGGCAGTGCATGGATCGCCGCCTCAATGCCGGCGACCCGCTGGCCCTGGTCGAGGCGCTGGTCGGGGGTGAGGTCAGGGTCAGGTCGGTCCGGCGGCTCGGCCAGGCTCACCTCACGGCGCCGACGCAGCCGGTCATAGCACAGGTTCAGGGTCACCCGGTGCAGCCAGGTGGAAAAGCGCGCCCGTGGCTGCCAGTCCGGCAGGGCCTTCCAGGCGCGGATGAAGGCTTCCTGCGTCACGTCCTCGGCCTCGGAAGCATCGGACAGCATCCGCCGGGCCAAGGCATGGACAGCCGGCAAGTGCCGGTTGACGAGGGCCGACTGGGCCGCCCGGTCGCCGCCCGCGGCCCGGGCGATCTGGTCGGTCTCGGAGGCATGGGACACACGCAATGCCTATCAGGTCTCCGGGCCGGGGCGAAGGCTGGGCAGGGGGAGGGGCTGGCCCCCGCCCCGGCCGGAGCAGCATGGTCAGGGTACCGGTGGGCTTACCGGGCGGGCCCACCGCGACCATGCCGGAAGCGTTCGAAACGCGGACCCGTCTGGTCCTGCAGCTCCTCGGTCGTGACGAGGCCATCGCCATTGGCATCGAGGAATTCGAAGGGATCACGCTTGCGCTCGCCCTGCTCATCCGGCTGGACAAGGCCGTCGCCATTGGCGTCCATCCGCGCGAACATGCGCTGGGCGAGCTCGGCCTGGCGCCGCTCACGGGCGGCCTGCATCTCCTCGAACGAAATGCCGCCATCAGCGTTGGTATCGGCTGCTTCGAAGCGGGCGGCGCGGTGAGCCTCCATCTCGGCGCGGGACATGGCGCCGTCGCCATCGGTATCGATGCGCTCGATAATCATCGCGGCGCGGTCTTCCGGGCTGGCCTCGAAGGGCTCATCCTGCGCAGCGGCAGCAAGTGCGAGGCCAAGGGCTGCGAGAACGCCTCCGGTCAGGGCAAGGGTTTGCGGCATGTCGGGTCTCCTGTCTGGTCATCCAACACCCCTTCAACGCAGGGCGGTCAGGAGTCCGTTGCGGGCACTGCAAGACGCGCGCGAAAAATCGCAGAGGCCGCCGACTGGTGGCGCTGCAGGGCGGCATCGAGGTCGCCGGGGTCACCGGTGCCGACGGCGCGAGCCAGCCGGCTGCGCAGCCCGGCGGATGCGTCGGCGGGGTCGACGCCATCGCCGACGGCGAGGCGAAGGACCTGCTGCAGCGCCTGCTGGAAGGTCAGCGCGCCGGCGAGTGTGTCTGCTTCATCGTCGGACAGGGCACCAGCAGCATGCAAGCGGGAAAGGCCCTCAGTCGTGGCCGGGGCGATCAGGTCCCGATTGCCGGCAAGGAGCAGGCCCGCTTGTATAATGAACTCGATGTCGACGAGGCCGCCATCGGCGAATTTCAGGTCCCACGGTCCCGACGCCGGGCGCTCGCGCCGCAACCGCGCGCGCATGTCGGCGATGTCGGCGATCCGGCCGGGGCGCGTCGCCGCCTCCGCGATGACGGCATGGGCAAGCGCTTCGGCTTGGCGGCCGAGGACAGGATCGCCGGCGACGGGACGCATGCGGGTCATCGCCATGTGTTCCCATGTCCAGGCCTCGGCGCGCTGATAGCGCTCGAAGGCGGAAAGCTGGACGGCGACGGGCCCGGCCCGGCCCGAAGGGCGCAGGCGCATGTCGACCTCGTAAAGCTCGCCCTCCGCCGTCGGCGCCGACAGGGCCGTGATCAGGCGCTGGGTGAAGCGAGTGAACCAGGCCTGGGCAGAGCCGCCCTCGCCCGCCCCGCCGCCGGACGCTGGCGCGTCCGGGTCATAGATCACAAGGAGGTCGAGATCAGAGCCTGCGGTCAGCTCGCGTCCACCAAGCTTTCCCATGCCGATGACGGACCACCGGCCCGGACTGGGCCCGAAGCGCTGCCCGGTCTCGCGCAGGGCGGCGCCGGCCATCGCCGCGATGGTGCGGTCGGCCAGGTCGGTCCAGGCATCGGCAGCCTCGCGGGCGGGCAGCAGGCCGTGCAGGAGACGGTGGCCGATCAGGAAGGAGGCATCGCGGTGGGCGCGGCGGGCAGCATCGAGGGCGGCATCAAAGGTCGGCCCCGGTTCGATGATGAGGCTCTGCGGCCCGGCGCCGGAAAGCAGCGCCTCCAGAAGCTCCGGCTGACGCGCCAGGTGGCCGGCAATGCGCGGCGCGATGGCAAGGGTGGAGACCAGGTCATCAAGCACGTCCGGTTCAGCGAGCAACATCGACAGGGTCTGCACGCCGGCGGACAAGCCGGTGAAGAAGCGGCGGAACTGTCGGAAGGCCTCGTCAGGCTCGCCGGTCTCGCCCATCGCCGCGAGCAGGCGCGGCAGCAGCGCGGTCAGGAGCTGGCGGCCGCGCTCATTGCGGGTCGCCGGCACCTTGCCGCGGTGCCAGTCGCGGACGGCATCGATGACGGCGGCCGGATCGGCAAAGCCGAAGCGGGCCAGCGTCGCCAGCGTGGCGGGGTCATCATCGACCCCGGTGAAAACGAGATTGCCCGAACGGGCGGCATCGGCCTGGCGCGCCTCTTCGGCGAACAGGTCGAGATAGCGCGCATGCACCGCCCGGCGCAGTTCGGCGAGGCCGGCATCGAATGTGGCGAGGTCGCCGATGCCGCACAGGCGCGCGATGGCGGCGCGCTCTTCGGGGTCGGCCGGGACGGTGTGGTCCTGGGCGTCATGGCGCATCTGGATCCGGTGCTCGATGGCCCGAAGCGTATCATAGGCATCGGCCAGGCAGGCGCGGTCGGCCTCGGCGATGACGCCTTCGCTGGCAAGTGCGGCAAGGGCGCCGAGCGTCCCGCGCTCGCGCAGCGCAGGGTCACGGCCACCGAGGATGAGCTGCTGGGTCTGGGCGAAGAATTCGATCTCGCGGATGCCGCCAGGGCCGAGCTTCACGTCGGGGGCGGTGTCGGCGAGCTGTGCGCGCGGCAGGTCGGCATTTATCATCCGCTTGATCGCGTGGATGTCGGCGATCGCCCAGTAGTCGAGATGGCGGCGCCAGACGAAGGGGGCGAGTTCATCGACCAGGGCTGCGGCAGTCCCGACATCGCCCGCGCAGGGCCGCGCCTTGATCCAGACCATGCGCTCCCAGTTCTGGCCCTGGTGGAGATAGTAGAGCGCGGCCATGCGGGTGGAGACCGCGACCGGCGTGGAACGCGGGTCGGGACGCAGCCTGAGGTCGGTGCGGAAGACGTAACCCTCCGCCGTCTGGTCCTGCAGCAGGGTCAGCATGAGCTGGACGATGCGTGCGGCGGTGTCGCCGGGCCCGCGCGCGCCGCCCTCGAAGCGGTCCGGGTCGTAGAAGACGGCGAGGTCGATGTCGGAGGAATAGTTCAGCTCGAACGCGCCCATCTTGCCGAGCGCGATGACGAACAGCCCGTCGGTGGTGGCGCTGCGTGCGGCAGCGGCGGTGCGCAGGGCCGCGCCGACGGCAGCGTCGGCAAAGCGGGTGAGCACGCGTGTGACGCCCGGCCCTTCGAGCGCGCCGGAGAGGTCGGCCAGCGCGGTCAGCAGGTGGACGTGGCGCTTGGCGCGGCGCAGGGCGATGCCGGCTGCCTCCGGGCCGGCCGGCTCGACCGTCTCCACGGCGCTGATTGTTGCAGCGATCGCCGCGGGCAGGTCGCCGGTGCCAAGGCCGTTCAGAACAGCCCCGTCCCGCCGCAGCAAACCGTCCAGATAGGGCGCGTTTGCAGCAGCGCACGCGGCAATCTCGGTGAGGGAGCCCTCAAGCGGGCGATGGGTCAGCATCGGGCGACCGCCTCCTCAGGCGCGCGGAAGGTGCAGGATGGCCTTCAGGCCCGGGCGCTCGGGTGGGCCATTGCCGTCCAGCAGGTCAAGATCTCCCTTGTGCAGGTGGGCGACGGCATCGACAAGTGCGAGGCCAAGCCCGGAACCCGGCTGGGTTCGCGCGCTGTCGCCGCGCACGAAGCGTTTCACCGCATTGCCGCGTTCGTGCTCTGGAATGCCGGGCCCGGTGTCGAGCACGACAAGATCGATGCTGGCGTCGCTACCCTTGCGCGCCTCGAAGCGGATGGCGCCGCCGCGCGGGGTGTATTTGATGGCATTGTCGATCAGGTTGGAGACGGCCTGGGCAATCAGTTCACGGTCACCTATGGCGCTGAGGCCGCGATGGATGTGTGCGGAAAAGTCCAGCCCCTCCGCCTCGCAGGCCGGCTCGAACAGGTCGACCAGCTCGCCGGCGAGCGCGCTGACATCGGTCGGTGCGAGGCGACCGTCGGTGCCGGCATCCAGCCGGGCGAGCCGGAGAATCGCCTTGAATGTGGCCAGCACGCCGTCCAGCTCGACGAGGGTGTCGGCGATCTCGTCCTTGGCGGTTTCGGCTGTCAGCGGCTTGGCGAGGGCGGCCTCCAGCTGGTTGCGCATGCGCGAGAGCGGCGACTGCAGGTCATGGGCGACGGCATCGCCGGCATGGCGGCTGGCGAGAACGAGACGTTCCAGCCGGTCGAGCATGGCGTTAAGGCGCTCTGCCAGCCTGTCGAACTCGTCGCCGCGCCGGGTGCGCGCCGCGCGGCGGCCAAGGTCGCCAGCCATCACGGCCTCGGCTGTGGTGGCCAGCTCGTCGGCCCGGCGGGCGGCGTAACGCGAGATGGTGATCCCGCCAATCAGCGACAGGGCGAGCCCGATCGGCGCGGCGAGGTAGACCGCCTCGGTGATGCGATCGATCAGTTCCGACAGCTCGCTGGCATCATAGGCCACCATCAGCACCGCCTCTTCGCCGACCGGCGCGATCCGCCCGTCGGCCTGCAGCTCGAAGGCGGAGCCGTCGGTGCGACGCCCCGACAGGGTAAAGCCGACCGAAGTGATCCCCGGCCCGGTCGGATAGGCCGGCATCTGGGCGAAATCGCCGCTGATCTTGCGGCCCGAGGGCTCGGTCAGCTGGTAGTAATAGGTGCGCGGGTCGGTGCTGGCGCGGTCGCGGATGGAGTTCTCAAGCCGGGTGATGCCCCCCTGGCGATAGGCCTCCAGCAGGCTGGAAAGCTCCGCCTCGACGCGCCGGTCGGCCTGACCCTGCATGTAGCCGACGGTGGCGGCATAGAGAAAGATCAACAGTCCTGCGGAAAAGATGACGAGCGCCACTGTGTAGAGCAGCGCCAGCTGGAAGGTGGTCGTCCTGGCGAAGGGAGGAAGGCGCAGCCTGAAGGCCATGACGGGGACGGGGCGGGGGGCGCGGCCAGCTGCGGGAGAGCCGCCGCGCCGGCTTCGCCTCAGGCTTCCAGCCGGTAGCCCGCACCGCGGACGGTATGCAGGAGCGGGGTCTCGAAATCCTTGTCGATCTTGGCGCGCAGGCGCGAGATGTGGACGTCGATAACATTGGTCTGGGGGTCGAAATGATAGTCCCAGACTTTCTCCAGAAGCATCGTGCGGGTGACCACCTGCCCGGCATGGCGCATCAGGTATTCCAGCAGGCGGAACTCGCGCGGCTGCAGGTCGATGCGCTTGCCACCGCGCTTCACCTTGCGGGCCAGCAGGTCCATCTCCAGGTCGGCAGCGCGCAGGACCGTCACCGGCATCTCGCTCGGCGCGCGACGGCCCAGCGCGGCGACCCTGGCGGCCAGCTCCGCCGGGGCGAAGGGCTTGGCGAGATAGTCGTCGCCTCCGGCATTGAGACCATCGACCTTGTTGCCGGCATCACCGAGGTGGGAGAGAAACAGCGCCGGCGCACTGCCGCCGCCATTGCGGAATTCCCGCACCAGGGTGAGGCCGTCCTTGCCGGGCAGCATCCGGTCGACCACGAGGGCGTCGAACGCACCGCCGCGGGCCATGGCCAGGCCGTCATTGCCGTCATGGCACAGGTCGACCTCATGGCCGGCCTCCTCAAGACAGCTGGCGATGTAACCCGCTGTCTCCTGGTCGTCTTCGATCACAAGCACACGCATTCCGGCTCTCCTTTTGCGTGGTTGCCGCCCCGGCCCCGGAGACAGGCCCTGTTTCGATTGGACGCTACTCTTCCGGAAGGTCAAGCGTCCTGAAATTCGTGATCTGGCCGAACCGCGCAGTGACCAGCACCTTGTCACGCCCGTCGCGCCGTGCCTGCTCGACGGCCGCCTCGAAGTCGGCGACGCTGGCGACAGGGCTGTTGTTGACCTCAAGGATCACCACACCCTCCATCAGTCCGGCATCGGCAAGCGGACTGTCGCTGTCGACATCGGTAATGACGAGGCCGCGCTCACCGGCATCGAGGCCGAGGGCGCTGCGGGTATCGGCATCGAGTGGGCGGAAGCTCGCCCCGAAGGCGCTGAGCTCATTGCCAGCCCCGTTGGGGGCGGACGACCCCGCGGACGGACGGGATGTCGCGGCAAACGGGTCCTCCGGACGCTCGCCGACGGTCACCGTCAGCAGCATTTCGCTGCCTTCGCGCAGGATGGAGAAGCGGTTCTGGGAGCCGGCGATCAGGTTGCCGACCGCGCGGGTCAGTTCGGTCGCATTGTCCACCGCCTTGCCATTGACGCTGAGCACGATGTCATTGCGGCGGAAGCCGGATTTCTCCGCTGGCCCGTCCTTGACCAGTTCGGTGACGATCGCGCCTTCGATCTCGCCGAGCCCGAGGGCATCGGCCATGTCGGCGGTGAGATCCTGGATGGTCACGCCAAGCCAGCCGCGCGAGACGCGGCCATCGCGGATCAGGGTGCTTGTGATCTGGCTGGCGAGGTCGGCGGGAATGGCAAAGCCGATGCCGACCGACGCCCCTGTGGGCGAGAAGATCGCTGTGTTGACGCCGACGACGCGGCCCTGCAGGTCGAAGGTCGGCCCGCCGGAATTGCCCCGGTTTATGGCTGCATCGAGCTGCAGGAAGTCTGTGTAGGGCCCGCCGCCGCGCAGCTCGCGGCCATCGGCGGAGACGATGCCGGCGGTCGCCGTGCCACCGAAGCCGAACGGGTTGCCGAGCGCGACGACCCAGTCGCCCTTGCGCAGGGTCATCTGCTCGGCGAAGGCGACATAGGGATAGCTGCCCGTCTCGGTGACACGGATGACGGCCAGATCGGTTTGCGGGTCGGTGCCGACGATCTCGGCCTCCAGTTCGCGCCCGTCGGAGAGCACCACCTCGATCTCGATCGCGCCATTGATGACGTGATTGTTGGTCACGATATACCCGTCTCCGGAGATGAAGAATCCGGAACCAAGGGACCGTGCCTCGCGGGTACGCGGCGACCCCTCCTGATTGTCCTGCTGCTCCTCGCGGCGGCGCTCGAAGAAGTCCTCAAACCCCGGCATGCCGCGGAACTGGTCGAGAAAACGGTCGAGATCGGCCAGTTCGGTGACTTCCTGCTCGGCGACGACGTTGACGCTGACAACGGCCGGGCTGACGCGGTCGATCAGGTCGGCAAAGCTCATCGGCGCGCCCTCGGGCGGCGCGATGGTGATCGGCCGGGCGTCTGCAGGGGCCATCAGCGTCGGCCCCCAGGCCAGCGCGCCGAAAGCAGCGGCACCGGCGAAGGCGGCGATGGCGGTGTGTCCGAGGCGGGAAATGCCTGTCGTCATTGCTCGTCAGACTCCTGTTTTTCCACCGGATCAGCGGTGGGTTGCACTCATATCGCGTCGTTCCGTGAGATGGGGATTAAACATCATTTAGGCGAGGGTGTGGCGTCAGCGTCATGCAGCCGGGTGCGCACCTCGACGCGGTCATGCAGGGTGCGGTGGACCGGGCACTTGTCGGCGATCTCAAGCAGGCGGGCGCGCTGGTCCTGGTCGAGGTCGCCGACGAGGCGGATCTCACGCTCGAAAATGTCGATCTTGCGGCCCGCTTCGCATTCGGCGCAGTCCTTCGCATGGTCCTTGGCATGGCGAAGCGTGACCTCGACACGTTCCAGCTGCCAGCCCTTGCGCTCGGCATACATGCGCACGGTCATCGACGTGCACGCGCCAAGGCCGGCAGTGACCCATTCATAGGGGTCCGGCCCGCGTCCGCCGCCACCGACCGCCACCGGCTCGTCGGCGATGTAGCGCTGCCCGCCGATCACCACGGCATTCTCGAAGCGGCCCTGCCCGGTCTCGCTCACCTGAACGGCCCGGCAGCCCGGTTCGCCCTGACGCGGCTGTTCCTCGCCGCCCGGCACGCCATAGCGGCTGACCCAGGCGGCGATGACATCAGCGGCATAGCGGGCATCGCCGGGGCTGGAGAGGAGGTGATCGGCGGTGTCGAGGCTGACGAAGGATTTCGGATGCCTTGCTGCGGTGAAGAGGCCGGTGGCGTTATCGAGACCGACACTGTCATCCAGCGGGGCGTGCAGGACGAGCAGTGGACGGCCGAGCGCGGCGGCGGCATCGCGAACGCGGGCGCCGCGCACATCCTCCAGGAACTGGCGGCGGATGGTGAAGCTGCGCCCGCCAAGCGACACGCTCGCCTCACCGGTCTCCTCGATGCGCTCCAGGTCACTGGAGAAGGCGTTGAGGACATGGTCCGCATCGGCAGGCGCCCCGATGGTCGCGACCGCCTTCACACCGGGCAGGTGTGCGGCGGCCACGATGACAGCGGCCCCGCCGAGGGAGTGGCCGACCAGCAATTGCGGCCCGCCCTCGGTCTCGCCAAGCCAGCGGGCGGCAGCAATCACGTCGGCCACATTGGAAGAGAAATTGGTATTGGCGAAATCGCCCTCCGACTGGCCAAGACCGGTAAAATCGAAACGCAGCACACCGATCCCATGGTCGACGAGGCGACGGGCAAGGCGGTGGGCGGCATGCAGGTCCTTTGAGCAGGAGAAGCAATGGGCAAACAGGGCGAAGGCGCGGGCCGGACCTGCCGGCCGGTCGAGGCGCGCAGCGAGCTGTTCGCCGCCGGCGCCTTCGAATTCGATACGTTGGGATGGCAGCATGGCGTGGGCGCTCCCCGTGTTGGCTGGCGCTCCAGAGGTGGGAACCATCAGGCAGGTTTGGGAGTCACACCTTTGCGAGGGGGCGCGTGATCAGGCGTCCTCCGGCGCGACCGTATCGACTGGCTCGTCCTCTCGGATGCGACGGCTGGCGAGCGTCAGGGCCAAGCCCGCGCCCGCTGCCAGCAGGAGGAAGGGCCCGCCCCAGAGGAGCCAGCCCGAGAGGCCCTTGCTTGGCGGGCGGAACAGGACAAACTCGCCATAACGACCGGCAAACCAGTCGCGCACCTCAGCGTCACTGGCGCCCTCGGCGATCAGGACCTGCACCCGCAGGCGCATATCGCCGGCAATCTCGGCCGCAGACTGGGAGATCGGTTCGTTCTCGCAGGCCACGCACCGGATCTCCCGCATCAGGGCAACGGCCCGCGCCTCTTCTTCCGGTGTCAGCTGCGGCGGCGGGGAGGCGGCCTGCAGGCTGACCAGGAGGGCGATAACGATCGCCTTGATCACGCCTCCGCCTCCCTGGGCGTGGCTGCGGGCGCGCCGGCGCGGCGCCGGCCGGGGGCAAACAGCCCGCGCGGCCAGACGGTCACCAGGCCGCCGACCCCGATCAGGACAACGCCAAGAAAGACAAGGTCGATCAGCGGGTTGAAATAGGCCCGGAAGGTCCAGCGCAGTTCGCCGTCAATGATGCGCTTGTCGCCGAGGGCGAAATAGAGGTCGCCCGTGCCGGTCCGGTGGATCGCCGTTTCGCTGGTCGGCATGCGCGCGGCCGGGTAGAAACGCTTTTCCGGTTCGAGGACGGCCTCGCGCCCGGAGCGGGTGGCGACCAGAGTGGCCCGGTCAGCATACCAGTTCGGCCCCTCGACCGCGTTGACGCGCTGCAGGGTGACGCTCCATCCGGCCATGCGGGCCGTGTCGCCGGCGGCAAGGTCGAGCGTGGCCTCATGGCGGGCGCTGGTCTCCACGACGGCGCCGAGCAGGAACAGGCCGAGCCCGGCATGGGCGAGCGTCATGCCCCAGCTGCGCGCGCTCAGGCGGAAGACGCGGGCCCACGTCCTCGCCCGCCGGGCATGTTCGAGGACCGCGCCGGCGATCAGCCATAATGCCAGCGCCAGGCCGAGTGCGGCGCCGAGCGGCAGGCCGAACAGGCCAAGCGCCAGCAGTGCGGTGCCGACCGCAAGCCCGGCCAGCGCCGACAGCCAGGCGCGCCAGCGCGGGCGGTCTTGCCGTCCCCAGCGCCAGCCCTGGACGACTGGCAGGAGCAGGAGCGCCAGCGCCATGATCGGCCCGAAGGTCAGATTGAAATAGGGCTCGCCCACCGACATCTGCCGGCCGAAACCTTCCGCGACCAGCGGGAACAGCGTGCCGAGCAGCACCGTTGCGGTGGCGACAGCCAGCACCACATTGTTTGCCATCAGTGCGCCCTCCCGGCTGACGAGGCGCCAGGGCGCCCCGCCCTGCAATGTTGGCGCGCGCCAGGTGAACAGCGCCAGAGCGAGGCCACCATAGGCAAGCAGGCCGGCCAGCAGCAGTGTGCCGCGGAGGGGATCGACGGCAAAAGCATGCACCGATGTCAGAATGCCAGAGCGTACCAGGAAGGCGCCGAGCAGGGAGAAGCAGAAGGCGAGGACGGCCAGCAGCGCCGTCCACGCTGCAAAGCTGCCGCGCTTCTCGGTGACGATGAGCGAGTGCAGGAGCGCCGCGCCGAGAAGCCAGGGCATCAGGCTGGCATTCTCCACCGGGTCCCAGAACCACCAGCCGCCCCAGCCGAGTTCATAATACGCCCAGTAGCTGCCCAAGAGGATCCCGAAGGTCAGCGGCACGAAAGCGGCCATCGCCCAGGGCCGGGCAGTCTTCGCCCAGTCGCGGTCGATCCGCCCCTCGATCAGGCCGGCGGCGGCGAGCGCGAAGACAAAGGAATAGCCAACATAGCCGACATAGAGCATGGGCGGGTGGAATGCGAGGGCCGGGTCCTGCAGCAGCGGGTTGAGGTCATTGCCCTGCAGGGGCGGGTCGACGATGCGGGTGAACGGGCTGGAGGCGAACAGGAGGTAGGCCAGCGAGCCGACCGACAGGAGCCCCTGCACACCGATCGCCCGCGCCTCGAAGCGCTCACGGCCAGTATTGAGCAACAGCGCGCCGGCGGCGCTGAAGCCGAGGGTGACGAGGCACCAGAGCGCCATGGAGCCCTCATGGTTCCCCCACGTCCCGGCAATCTTGTAGAGCATCGGCTTCAGGGTATGGGAATTGTCGACCGCAAGCTGCAGCGAGAAATCCGACGCCGCAAAGGCCCTGACCAGCGTCAGGAATGACAGCCCCATCAGCGCGAAGGCCAGGAGGGCGAGGCCGGCGCTGATGCGTCGCTCACCGCCAAGGCCCAGGATCGACTGGGCGAGCACGAGGCCGAGCGCCAGGAAGGCGGCGAAATGGCCAAGCTCGATCATGTGCCGGCACCCTCGATGTGGCGCAGCTCGCGCGGCACATAGGTCTCGTCATGCTTGGCAAGGAGCTGGATCGCGACGAACACGCCATCCTCGCGGAATGCCCCGGTGGCGACAACGCCCGAGCCCTCGCGGAACAGATCCGGCGCAATGCCCTGATAGGCGATGGTGATGGTGTGCGCGCTGTCGTCGACCACCTCGAACTGCATCCAGGCGTCGCGCTGGTGGCTGAGCGAGCCGGGCGCGACGAGACCGCCCACCTTGGCGCGCCGGCCGATCTCCGGCCCGCCGGTCTCTGCGATTCGGGTCGGCGTGTAGAACAGGTCAGCGGTCTGTCGCATCGCGACAGCCACGAGGCTGACCGCCGAAACGAGGAGCATGCCGGCGATTACGACGGTCCAGAGGCGTTTGGTTCGGGCTCTCATGGAGTGGAGTATAGGAAACCCCCGCGCGCGTGCCAGCGATTCCGCTAGTCGGGCGGCTGCGACTCGTTGCGCACCGCCGCGATCCAGAGGGCAAGCTGCTGCGCTTGCGGTGAGGCGGGCGCCAATTGCCCGGCAATCGCCTGCCAGCGGCTTTCCGCCATCTCCGGGCGTCCGGCCCGCCAGTCGGCCAGTCCGAGCATGAAGCCGGCGCGAATGTCGGACGGGTCGCGGGCGAACCCCTGCGCGTACAGGGCGCGCGTATTGTCGGAGATCTCCCCGCCCTCGAGCTGGACCACGGTATCAGCCAGCGCGACCAGCGCCGGCGCATGGTCCGGGTCGCGGCGCAAGGCCGACTGGAAGGCGCGCACGGCGTCCTCCGGGCGGCCTTCATCGGCCAGCATCCGGCCGATGAAGAAATGCGGCTTCGGGTCGTCCGGACGGTCGCGGGTCAGCAGTTCCAGTCGGGCGAGTGCCTCGGCGCGGGTCAGGTCAGCCGGGTTCTTGGCGGCGATCTCGGCGGTGCGCCGTGCAATGGGCTGGTCGGGCATGCCGGGCGAGCCGACGGCCAGATAGCCGCCAAGTGCGACGGCAAAGCCAAGTCCGAGGGCAGACGGGACGAGCCGTTTCATGCGCTCGGCAACTCCAGGCTGGCCCGAAGGCCGCCGGCCGGGCTTTCCGACAGGGTGAGCTGGCCGGAATACAGCTCGGCAAGCTCGGTGACGATGGACAGGCCAAGGCCGGTTCCGGGCGCCGTCTCGTCAAGGCGCACGCCGCGCTTCAGCGCCGTCTCCCGGTCCTGCGTGGAGAGGCCGCGGCCGTCATCGTCAACATGGATGATGAGCGGGCCGGCAGCGGCGCCATCAACGCGGACGGTGACGCGCGTGCGGGCCCACTTGCAGGCATTGTCCATGAGATTGCCCAGCATTTCCTCCAGGTCCTGTTTCTCGCCGCGGAATACCGGCTCGCCGGATAGCTCGCTGGTGACATAGAGGCCCTTGTCCTGGAACAAGCGGTTGAGAAGTCGCACCAGTCCCTCGACCACCGGGCCGACCTCGGTGCGCGCGCCGAGCGACTGGGCCCGCGCAGCGGCCTGGGCGCGCTTGAGGTAGTGGTCAACATTGGCGTGCATCGCCTCGGTCTGGCGGCGGACCAGCTGGTCGAGCGCGCTGTCGCCGCTCGCCTCGTTGCGCAGCACCGCCAGCGGCGTCTTGAGGGCATGGGCAAGATTTCCGACATGGGTGCGGGCGCGCTCCACCACGTCGCGATTGTGGTCGATCAGCTTGTTGAGCTCTTCTGTCAGAGGCTGCAGCTCCGGCGGGTAGTCAGTGTCGAGATGCTGGCGCCGGCCCTCACGGACATCGGCGACATGCGCCTCCACCCGTTCGAGCGGCCGCAGCACGAGGCGGATCTGTGCCCACATGGCGATCAGGACCCCGCCGGCGAGGGCGATCATGGCGCCGATCAGGAGAATGAGGAAGCGCTGGGCGCCCTCGTCGCTGGCGCGCCGGTCGGCGGCGGCGAGCAGGAGCACCTTGCCGCCAGACTGGTCAAACTGGATGACACGAGCTGCAACGCGCAGCGGTTCACCCTCAGGACCGGCCGCGTTGGCAAAGCGGGTGGTGCCGGGACCGGCAAGCGCCGCCTCGCGCAGGGCCTGAGGCAGGGGCGCCTCGCCGTCCCATAGGCTGCGCGAACGCAGGTCCTCCTCGCCGACGGGTCCGGCCGGCGTGACGTCAAGGATCGCGAAATAGCGGCCTGAATAGGGCGTGGAATAGCGCACATCGGACGGCAGCAGTGATTCATCGGCACCGATGCCGGTTCTCCCATCATAATCGACCGCGCGGGTCAGCGCGATCACCTGGGCGTCGAGGTCTTCCTCCAGCAGGCGCAGGGTCTGGGTTCGGTAGATTCCCGACAGGGCGAAGGCGCCGCCAATCAGGACGATCAGGCTCCAGATGCCGGCGCCGATCAGCAAGCGCTGAGCCAGCGACAGGCGGGACAGGGCGTTGGTTTCGGCCATGCGCTGGTGCCCGCTCCGCTCCGGTGTCACGAGACCCTGCGCTTAGACCGAAGCGGGTTCAGCCGGCAATGCCCTGCTCATCCTCCGGGATGACCAGCCGGTAGCCGAGGCCTCGTTCGGTCTGGATGCGCTCAGGGCCGATCTTCTTGCGCAGCCGGCCAATAAAGACCTCGATCGTGTTGGAGTCGCGATCGAAGTCCTGATCATAGATGTGCTCGATCAGTTCTAGCCGCGGCACAACCCGGCCCTGATGGTGCATGAGATAGGACAAGACCCGGTATTCATGCGCGGTCAGCTTGATCGGGTCGCCATTGACCGTGGCGCGGGCGGCGCGGGTATCGACGCGCAGCGCACCGGCCTCCAGCGCGGCGGCCGAATGGCCGGCGGCCCGACGCAGCAGCGCGCGCAGGCGCGCCAGCACCTCCTCAGTGTAGAAGGGCTTGGTGACATAGTCATCGGCGCCAGCATCAAAACCGGCAACTTTCTCGCTCCAGCGGTCGCGGGCGGTCAGGATCAGAACCGGGAAGTCCCGCCCCTCACCGCGCCAGCGCTCCAGCACGGTAACGCCATCCATCTTTGGCAGGCCAAGATCGAGGATGGCCGCGTCATACGGTTCGGTCTCGCCGAGGAAATGCCCGTCCTCGCCGTCGGCTGCGAGGTCGACGGCATAGCCGGCCTGGGTCAGCGCGTCGGCGAGCTGGCGGCGCAGGTCCGGGTCGTCTTCAACCACGAGAAGGCGCATGGCTTATCCCTTTCGTGCGGAGAGAATATTGCCGGTCACGGCATCGACGGTGATGACCAGCACGTTACCGTCCCGGTCCACCCAGTCGAGGACGTAGGTGTTACCGCTTCGAACCGGCTCACGGCGAAGGTAACCGCCATAGCGGCGCTCGACAATGCGCTTGATCTCGGCGAGGGACTTGACCTCGCCCTGCGGGTCCTCCTCACCGCGCGGGCGCTCCGGCGAGAAGGCCTGGCCCCAGCCCTGGGCGAGGGCGGCCTGTGCGGCAATGGCGATCCCGAAGGAGAGGACAAGCGGCTTCATCATGGCAACCCGATTACGCCGGGCGTACTGAACGTCCAGTGAATGCCTCAGCAGGCGCTGCTATTGACCGGATTTCTGTCTGAGGAAGGCGGTGAGGTCGGGATCTGCGGGATCGTCGAGGACAATCTCGACGCGCACGAAAAGGTGCCCTGGCCGGGCGGGACGCTGCACCCCCTTGCCGCGCAGGCGCAGTGTGGTTCCGCTATTGGATCCGGCCGGAACCTTCAGCGTGACCGGCCCGCCCGGTGTGGCGACCTCGACGCTGCCGCCGAGGACAGCGGTCGCCAGTGGCACCGGCAGGCGCATGCGCAGGTCATCGCCGTCACGCTCGAAGGTGCGGCTCTCTTCAACGGTCATTTCAAGAAGGGCATCGCCGGGCGGGCCGTCATTCGGCGAGGCCATGCCCTGGCTCCGCAGGCGCAGGGTCTGGCCGGTTTCGATGCCCGCGGGGATCTCCACCTCGAGGGTGCGGCCGTCGGACATGGTCATGCGCCGCCGCGC
This sequence comes from uncultured Hyphomonadaceae bacterium, assembly GCA_964412785.1. Classification (GTDB taxonomy): domain Bacteria; phylum Pseudomonadota; class Alphaproteobacteria; order Caulobacterales; family Hyphomonadaceae; genus UBA5336. The sequence continues at coordinate 209,415 of CAYPQD010000001.1, read as the reverse complement.
CCCGTTGACCGCGTCGTTGAAACTGACGCGCGCCGCATAGCGGACATCGCGCCCGCGGACCGGGCCGGTGCGCATCCGCCGGCCGCGGCCACCAAAAAGGCCGGACAGAATGTCCTCGAAAGGATCGCCCTGCATGCCGCCTTGGCCGCCTGCACCGCCGCCCCCGGCATAGGTGTAGCGGCCGGTCTCGTGGCCGTCGGCGTCGATCTCGCCGCGATCATACTTGCTGCGCTTGACCGGGTCGCCGATGACCTCGAAAGCAGCTGAGACCTGCTTGAACTGCTCGGCCTTCAGCTCATCGCCCGGGTGCAGGTCCGGGTGCAACGCCTTCACCTTCGCCCGGTAGGCGGACTTGATCTCATCCTCGCTGGCGGTGCGGGCCACGCCCAGCACGCTGTAGGGGTCGATGCTCACCTGCGCTCCCGTCCGGTTGGCTCGCTTATCCAAGCGATCCCTTAGATAGGCGCGTCACGGGCGGATTGTCACCCACGGACCGAGGCGTCCGTCAGCGCCAATCTCGGCGACGCGGGCAAGGAGGGTTCCGGCCGGAATGTCGGCCATAGGCGCGTCAACGGTCTGCGGACTGCCATAAAAGCCGCCGACAGAGGTTTCCACGCGGAAGCGGCCCGTGTTGTCCGCCTCCGGATAGCTCCAGCTGTCGGCAATGTCGCGGCCGCGGCGGACCCAGTCGAGGCGCCATCCACCATCCCCGCGCGGCACGGCGTGCAAATGGGCGACCGACCAGGGCCGGCCCTGCCGGTCCAGAAGGGTCAGCACCGCGCCGGCGGACTGGCGTTCGGCGACCCAGTCCAGGTCGAGGCCGATCTCCCCGCGGTCGACCTCTGCGCGTATCAGCGCGTCATCGACGAGGACGCAGCGCGCGCCGATTTCCGCGCCGGTGGTAATGGCCGGATCGGAGCCGCCGAGCCCGCGCAGGAGGCGGCTGAGCCGCCAGCCTGCCCCGCTGATCAGCGCTGCCTCGGCAAAGGCGAGGAGTTCCCAGCCGCCGCTGGTCTCCACCAGCATCAGGTTAGCGCCGTTCAGCACGGCCAGCGGGCTGCGCGACGAAAGGATAGCGCCCGGCAGCTCGGCCTCGATGGCGTTCGCCCGGTCCCAGCGCCCCAGCGGGCCGGCACGCAGCGGCGCCATCAGCCGGCCGGTGACTGCCGGGGCCAGCGCGGTGGCGCGCAGCCGGCGGTTGTCAGCGTCGGGGCCGGCGGAGACGCGCACCTGGCCCGGCCAGGGATCGGACGCGACGGCGATGACCGGACGCAGGTCGTCGCCCGCCCCGGGAAGCACCGGCGCATCCATGACAAGGAGGTCAGGCTCGGGATAAGTCAGCGGGCCCGGTCCCGGGCCGGGCGGCGTGATCGCGCGGGCCAGGCCGAGCGCTGGCGTGTCGGGTTGCAGCCTGAGCGCGCGTGCGGGCCCGTCGGACAGCGCAGCGATCTGCCAGGTGCGCGGATCGCCTTCGATCTCCACCCGGTCGCCAGCCTCCAGTTCGAGGCGTTTCAGGGACAGCCCGAGCGTGGCCTCACCATCACGCCGGGCGCGGTCGAGCAGCCAGGCGGCGACGGCCTCGGCGCGGCTGGCGGCAAGGCTGAGTGGCAGCGAGACCTGCGCCTGCTGGCGCACGTCGGCGCCGGGCACGCGTGCCTCGACAAGGCCCGGCTGCTGGTCGCGGTCAATGTCGGCAAAGGCGAGCGACAATCGGCCGGGCGCCTTGTCGAGCAGGCTCTCGGTGATCCCGGCGCCGGGTTCGAGAAGCTCATCACGCTGCAGCCGCGTGACCGGGCCAGTTCCGGCATGGCGGAAGGCGATCGCCCCGCCCTGCTCCATTGCCTCGAAGCCATGGCCGGCAGCCAGCGGCGCCAGCGCCTCGCGCAGGCTCGACACACCGGCGAGTGCATAGCCCTCCACCACACCATCAAGCGCGCTGGCCTCAATCCCCTCAACCCCGCCGCGGACGCACAGATCGCTGACCACATCGGCAAGTTCGATGAGGCCGGTGCGTCCGTTCAGCCAGTGGCCGCGCGACCAGTTCGCCCCGTCGCTCCAGACCTCGGTGCGGGCGGGAAAGACGGGATAGGGCCTGGCGTCCCAGCACCAGACGAAGGCCGCATCGATCTCCGGCCGGTCCTGGTAGTGGGCAAGCGCGGCCTTGAGGGCGCGGCGCTGGAACACGTCGTCACGCTGGCCGCCGGAATAGGGCGGCAGAGCGCTCTCTGAGCTTTTCGGGTCGAAAAAGAGGTTGGGCGCATTGCCGCCTCGCTCCACCGCGGGATAGCCGATCTCCATCAGCCGGACCGGCTTAAGCCCCGGCTGCCAGTCCGTCGGCTGGGGCACGCGCACGCCGGCGGTGCGCGGGTGGTGGGGATGGCCCGACCACCCGGCGATATCCTTCACCCTGAACACCCAGTCCTCACCATGCGCGGTGTCGGCGATCGGGGTGCGGACCTGGGCGTCCCGGTCTGCCTCGCTGGCATAATACCAGTCCCAGCCCTCGCCACCGATCATGCTGGCGGCGAGATAGGCCGGGTCGTCCGGGCCGGCATAGCCGGCGAGCGCATCAAGGTGGACCGCGCCATCGCGCCAGTCGCCGACCGGCGGATACCAGTCAATGCCGACGAAATCGATCAGCGGGTCGGCCCACAGCGGATCAAGGGGAAATGTGACATCCTGCGGGGCATTGTCCGGGACATGGGCGCCGTATTCGGTCCAGTCGGCAGCATAGGACAGCGCCGTTTCAGGGCCGAGTATGCTGCCGACATCGGCAGCGAGCGCGCGCAGGGCCTCGACGAAGGGATAGCTGCCGACGGTGTCGCGCGCGCGCGTCAGGCCGATCAGTTCAGAACCGAGGAGGAAGGCCGAGACCCCGCCCGCGGCCTTTGCAAGCCAGGCGAGGTGCAGGACGAAACGGCGATAGCCCCAGTCGCCGGCGGGGCCGGAATAGGCGACGATCTCGCCGTCGATGGCAAAGTCCGACGGCGCCGCGCTGCCCATGAAGGCGGCAATCTCGGCCGGAGTGTCCGCCGCCGCGGTGGTCTTTATGCGCCCGCGCCAGGGAAAGGCGGGCTGTTCGTCGCCGCCAAGGGGATCTGGCAAACCATTCCCCGCGGGGATGTCCATGAACAGGAAGGGCGAAAGCGTCACGGCGAGCCCGCGGTCTTTCAGCTCGCCAATCAGCTGGACCACGGACCGGTCGGCCGGCGTGCCGCCATAGGCCGGCGCGCCCTGTGCTGCGCCGGACACGAGACGGGCGCCGGCGCGGCCGACGCCGCCCGCCTGCCAGCCCCACGGAACTGTCGTCTTCGTCGGCGTCTCCACCCCCGGGCGGATGCTGCAGTGCCCGGCGCGCAGATCGTCGCCGAACCAGCCGACGGTGAGGGCGACTTCGCTGACATTCGGCAGGTCCGCCTGCATCTGGTCGAGCGAGACCAGCACGTCGGCGCGGCCGGCCTCGGCATTGGCATTGATTGCCCGCTCGGTTCCGGGGAATTGCCGGGTGCGGATGACCTGCGTGGCGTAGGCGAACTCACCGGAAGCGGGGATCAGGTTGACCGCGCGCACCTGCGCGGCAAGCCCGCCGGTGCCGCCGGCACCTGGCGCGCGCGTCACCTCGAAGGAGAGCTGCGGGATGCGGTTTCCGAACCGTTCGAGCGGCAGGTCCTCAAGCACGAGATAGGCGGTGCCGCGATAGGCCGGCGCGTTGCCGGCGCCCTCCTCCGCCTCGATCAGCGGGTCTGGAAGCTGTGTCTCGTCACCGGAATAGACGCGGTGGCTGAGCGATGACAGGTCGAGCGGCTCGCCATTGGCCCAGGCGCGCTCCAGCCGCAGGATCGTCCCTTCGCCGAGCGCGATGGCGAGGCTGACGGTGTAGCTGTAGCGGGTGATCTGAGGACCGCCCTTGCCGCCGCCGCTGTCGCTGCGGGTCTCGCGGAAGCGGCCGGCCCAGATCACCTGCCCGCCGACCCGGGCGCGGCCATAGACCGCCGGGATGCCGGCCCCTTCGCGGCTTTCCATGACATGCAGGGCAGAGAGGCGCGGCCCCTCGACCGACGGCGCGAACAGGGCCCGGTCGATGGCCCCGCCGGCGAGCGTGCCGAGCGTGCGCCCAAGGGCAGCGCCGGTGATCTCCGCGCCGAGGAGGGTGACGCTGCCGGGCAGAAGCGCGTTACCGAGCGCGGCGCCGGCTTCAGACAGGATGATCTCGGCCATGGTGTCACTGGTCCCTGATGCCTGGAAACGAGAACGCTGCCGCCACCCGGCGCGACCACCACGCGACCAGCCGGGTCTCGACGACAGAACGGCCCCAATAGGCGTGGATGATCCGCGCCTCGCCGGAGACGATTGCGCAGTGCCTGGCCGGTGCGCCAAGCGCCATGCGGAAGAGCAGGACATCGCCGGGGCGAGCTGCGCCGGTCGCCTGCTCGGCCATGTGCCGCCGCGCGGCCTGCAGCAGCCGGTCCTCACCGGTGCGGTCGCTCCAGTCCGGCGTGTAGGGCGGCAGATCCTCCGGTTCGGGTCCGAGGCAGGCGCGCCAGACGCCGCGAATGAGGCCGAGACAGTCGCAGCCCTCGCCCTTCACGCTGGTGCGGTGGCGATAGGGCGTGCCGAGCCAGTCGCGGGCCTCGCTGACCAGGTCGTCGCGGGTCATGACGTGCGCGCCGAAGCCGGGCCGGCGAGAATGAAATCGGTGCCCGGCATGTGCGGAAAGCCACGGAAGTTCGCCGTATTGGCAAAGACATCGCGGCAGGTCTCGAAGCGCTGGTCACAGGTCTGCACCGGCAGGTCCGGCGCGGAGAGGTCAACGCCGCAGCGCGCATCGCCGAGCACCGCGTCACAGCGCCGCCCGAACCGTCGCCCGACGGGTCGCTCCAGATCCGCCTTCAGCGAGACGAGACCGGCCTCAAAGCCGCCCGGCCCATGGCGGATCTCGCTGAACCGGCCGGCCCAGACATGCACGCCGAACTGTGGGCGGTCCCAGTCGACGCGGTAGACATCGATCCGTGCCTCGTCCCAGAGGCCGGCGCGCAGGTCCTGAGCGGTGATCGCGGCAGAGGACAACGCCCCGCGAGCCGTCGCCGGCGCGGGCGCGAGCCCGAGCGTGGTGGTGAGGTCGACCGCCTCCAGTGCAGCGCCGGGCTCATAGCGCTGGCCATCGAACTCGACGGGCCTGTCATGGTCAGTGACAGCGACGATGCGCATGTCGGCGCGGCTCAGCTTCCAGCAGAGGCAGGTCTTTGCCGTGCCGGCCTGCAGGCGTTCGCGGAAGGCTTCGGGAAATTTGCGCACGGGGCCCTACTCCAGGATTTCGACAATGCGAACGCTGACAAGGCGGCCGGCGCCGAAGCCCTCAAGGCTGGCGTCAAGCCGGTCGGTGTCGAAGCGCGCGGAGCAGTCGAAGCGAAAGCCCGCGGTGATCGCAGCGCCGACAGCCGGTGGGGTGTCGAAGGTGATGAGGCCGGTCGCTGTATCGACGCTCCAGCCCGTGGTGCGTTCCGCGCCATCGACGGCGACGCGCACGCTGCCGGCGACCGGACGGGTGATCCGGCGCACCGTGTCGCCATGGCGTTTGACGAGCTGGAAGGTCGTGGCCGCGCCGTCGCCGGTCGCGATCGCCTGGTCGCCGGGCGCGGGGTCCTGGTCGGGCCGGCCGGATCGGTCATCGGTGAAGTCGCGGAAGCGGAAACCGGCATGGCGGCCGCGGCGGGCATCGAAGAACTCGATGAGGGCGTTCAGCTCGTCGATCGAGGAGATTGCCCCGCCGACCTCCCAGCTGCGGCGCGGCGCGGCCCAGCGCGCGTTGCGCATCTCCGCACCGCTCGACAAGGCAACGATCTCGGTGCGCCATTCCGGCCCGCCTGTCGCCCCGAAGGCGATTGCGAGCGGAAAGCGGACGTCATGGAATTCGGGCGTGCTCATGAGAACCGGCCTCCGGCTGCGGCGGCGCGGGCGAGCGCGGCTGCAATGGCGCCCTGCCCGGCGAGGAGGGAGCGGGCGGCATCCGGTGCGGCGCCGCCGACATTGATGTTGATCGCGGACGCGCCGCCATTGCCGCTGCCGCCGAACACCGACTGGGCGGCAATCCTGGCGAGGTCGCGCACGATCGCCTCGGCCATGCGGCGAAAGTCCAGCTCGCCGGACCGGGCAGCCTGCGCCAAGGCCTGCTCGATCCGACCACCGGCGTCGGCGAACGCCTCCTCCAGCAGGCGCGCGGCATCGCGTCCCGGCCCATCGGCAAAGGCACGCAGCGCATCGCCCGCCGCCTCGATGTCTTCAGTCAGGGGATCCATCACCAGCTCCCGGTTGGGGTTTCAGGGCGCCCTCCATGAGGGCGGCGAACTCGGCACGGCTGAGTACCGGCGCAGCGCTGCGCGCCAGCCAGCGCCATTCGCGCAGGCTGAGGCGCCAGACCGCATCCGGCATCAGGCCGAGGCTGATCCCGGCGCGAAAAATTCCGGCCCAGTCGATCATCGCCTCAGGCCTTCAGCGCTGCGTGGAAGGCAGCGACCACGGCGCGGGCGGCAGCGGCCGGAGCGATCTCGACCCGGTCGATCCGCTGGGCGAGTGCATCCTCGCCGCCGCCGCGAAGGAGGGCGGCCAGGACAATCCGCAGGTCGCCGGCGCTGAGGGCGGCCAGCCGGGCTGTCAGCCCACCGATCGAGGTGCAGCCGAGCCCCGCCTCGATCTCGGCTAGCGCGCCAAGTGTCAGACAGAGCCGGTGGGGCCGCCCCTCGACGATCAGGACGGTCTCTCCGCGGGCGGCGTTCATGGCGTCACCGTCAGCGCGCCGGCGCTTTCCAGCGTCACCGACAGGGTGACTTCGCCATCATGGCGCGCGCCCCAGGCCAGGGTGAGGAGCTGGAATGGCCCCTCCACGGTGCCGACCCCGGGCACGACAAGGCGCCAGGTCGTAATCTCCCCGGCAAGAAACACCGTGCGCATGCGCGCATCGGAGGCTGCGTCCTTGAACACCCCGGCGCCGGAGACACGCGCCGATTTCGCCCCGGCGCCGGCGAGCAGCTCCTGCCAGGCGCCCGGGCTGTCGGCGCTGGTGGCATCGACGCGTGCGCTCGCAAGGGTGAATTCGCTGGTGCGGATGCCGGCCAGCGTCTCGAAGCCGCCCACGCCGTCAGCGATCTGGATGAGGACGTCGCGTCCCTTCTGGCCAGCCATCAGTCGGCCTCCTCTGTGATGATCCGGAAGCGGGCAAGGCCGCGAAAACTGCGCCGGTCGGCGGCGCGCACCACATCGGCATAGGCGAGGTGGGCAAGGATGACGGCCTGGCCCGCCGGCGTGACGGGTGCGGCCTCGATCGCCACGCGCATGAGGCCGATCAGGCGCTTGGCCTCGCGCCGCCCGCCATGGCGGCTTGCGACAATGAACGTCAGGCGATGCTCAGCGCCGGCCCAGCCGGCTGATCCGGCCGGCTCGCTTTCATGGCGTTCAAGGGTCACGAAGGGATAGGACGCTCCGGGGCTCTCGCCATCGAAGATACGGGCCGGCGTGCCGAAGGCGGCCTGGACGCCGGCATCGCCGCGCAGGCGCTCAAGCACCGCGTCGGCGAGCGCGGTTTCCGATCCGGCAGACAGCATGCCGGCGCTCACAGCCGCACCTCCCGCCATTTTCCGAGCGTGTCAGAGACGATCTCGGGCAGGCCTTCGGCGCTGGCCGAGCCGGGCACACGCCCGCGCGCATAGGCGTCGGCGGCGACCATCAGGACGGCCTGTTTCAGGTCATCGGGTACGCTGGCGGCATCACCGAAGCCGGCCTGCCAGGTGACCGCAATCCCCATGTCGGGCCCGAGCGGCGGCAGGAAGCTCCACGGGCGGATCACGAGGCGGGCGCCGTCCAGCCGGAAGCGCGCCGTGACATCGCTGGGACCGGCCACCGGATCGGTGATCACGACCGATTGCAGGGCACTCGCGGGCCTGGGGCGCAGCGGGTAGCCGCGACCGGAGAGCGTCGCCGGCCAGGCGGTGAAGTCGCGGCGCAGCATGCGGCTGACCAGCGCAAGACCGGTGGCGGTCTCCACGCGTGCGGTTGCACCGGCGATGAGGCTGTCGACCAGCCCGTCCTCGCCGTCATGGCCAATTCTGAGATAAACCTTGGCCTCGGCGCGCGTCACGGGGGGCTCGCCTGGCGGTGTCACCAGCGTTGTCGTCATGGGGGCATCCTGTCGAGGGTCTGGATTGGCGGGGGGTGGCAGCGTCCGGCGCCTTGCGAAGGGGCGGCGCAGAGGCGGGCCGGACGCTGCCGGTGAGGCGATGGCGTGTTTCTAGAACACCATCACCCTGACCGCGTCGAAGTTCTGGACGCCGCCGCCAACACGCTTGGTGGTGTAGAAGAGCACATAGGGCTTGGCGGAATAGGGATCTCGCAGGACGCGGGCGCCCTGACGGTCGACGATCAGGTAGAAGCGGCGGAAGTCGCCAAACGCGATCGCGGCATTGCCGGAGCCGATGTCTGGCATGTCCTCCACCTCTGTCACCGGGTAGCCGAGAATGGTCGCCGCCTCGCCGCCACTGCCGGGCTGCCAGATATAGCGCCCGTCGCCATCCTTCAGCTTGCGCACGGCGCTGACGGTGCGCCGGTTCATGACGAAGCGGCCATTGGCGCGGAAGGGTGTTGCCGGCGCATAGACGAGGTCGATCAGCTGGTCGACCGGGTCCGCGGCGGTGAAGTCGCCGGCGACCGAGCCGACCTGGCCCCAACTCGCGCTGGCGGTCGGCGCGATGGTGTAGTCAAGAAAGCCCTTCGGTTTTCCCGCGCCGTCACCCTCGACGAAGGCGGCGCTCTCCTGGGCGGAGAAGGCCGCCTCGACCTCATCGGCCAGCCACTCGTCGATATCGGCATAGCTGTCATCGAGCAGGGCCTGCGTCGCCGCCGGCATGGCGTAAAGCTCGCCCGCCGGGAATTCGAGAAGCGCCAGGCTGGGCGCGGACGTCTCGGTGCGGGCATCGGTTTCGCCGGCCCAGGCCGCGGCGGCGCCAAGGCCGACCGGCTTCCTGAAAATGCCTGCGGAGGTCTGGCGCACGGTCGCGATCTGGCGCATCGGCGAGGCCTGCGCGAGGCGGGCCTCGATCATCCGGTCCAGTTCCGGCGGGGCGACATAGCCGCCCTGCTCGTCGGTGCCGGTGTTCAGCGCCTTGGTGTCGAGCCGGGCCACGCCGCTGTCGTCGCCGGTGCGCAGATAGCGCGTCCACGCGGAGCGGCGCGGGTCGTCCGGGTCTGCCAGCGCGTCTTCGGCGGACAGGTCCGGCCGCGCGGCCTTCAGCGTCAGCGCCTCCAGCCGGCGGTCGATGCGTTTCAGCCGCTCGTCGGTCAGCGGGTCGGCGCTTGCCCTCGCCTCGATCTCGGTGAGGCGGGCGTCATTGGCCTGGCGGTAGGCCTCGAAGGCGGCCATGATATCGGCCGTGGCGTCCTGCGCCATGCCGGAAGCGGCCATCTTGGTTTCCTTGGTCATCTTTCGTCCTTTGCTTGATGAGCCCTGATCGGGTGAGGTCAGGCGGCGCGGGCAGTGCCACTGACAATCTGGAAGCGGGCGCCAGGCAGCATCGGCCGTGCGACCAGTGAGATCTCGACAAGGTCGAGCCGGATCAGGATGCGCCCGCCGCCGGGGTGCGGTTTCCACAGAACCGGCCGGAAGCCGATCGACAGGCCGTCAATGCTGGCACCGGCAAGTCGCGCCGCGCCGGCGGCCTCGACAACGCCGCGCACGAACAGGCCCCGGCCGTCCTCGGTGATGCGGACCCAGCGGCCGACAGTGGCGCCGGTGCGGTGCTGCAGCAGCATGTCCGGGCCGCGTGCGGCGAGCGAGGCGGCGAACGCTCCCGCGCGCACGACATCGCCTGCCATATCGGCCACGCCGAACAGGGACGCATAGCCCTCGATCAACAGGGGGGCGGCATTGGCGCTCATGGCCGCTCCTGCCGGATGAGGCGTTGCTCAATCCGGTCGAGCTGCGCCCCCAGCGCGTCGAGCCGGGTTTCCAGCCGGGCGAGCTTGATCTCGGCGGGCCGGGCGCTGCGGGCCGCGTCCTCCAGCGCTTCGAGGCGCTCCACGGCGCGGCCGGTCCAGACCAGCGCGCCACCCGTCTGCAGGGCGAGCGCGATGACCACGGCGAGGGTCACCTTGCGGTCGAACGTCCAGGCCGCGGTCACTGGCCGGCTCCCGCAGGCGGGGCGAGGCCGGCGAGGGCGCGCTTCTCGTCGACTGTAAGGAAGTCGGCGCCAGCAAGCCGTCGCCACAGCGCCTCGCGCTCGCCGGCCAGCGCCGGGATGCTGTCGAGATCGCAGCGCACCGCCGCCTCGTCACCGAAGCGGGGACCGAGCCAGGCTGACAGCGCCGCTGCGGTGCGGGTGACCAGCGGCAGGATGGTGGTGCGCCAGAAGGCAAGGTTGGCCTCACGGTAATTGGCGTAGGTGTTGTCGCCCGGAATGCCGAGCAGCATCGGCGGCACCCCGAAGGCGAGCGCGATCTCGCGCGCGGCGGTGTTGCGCGCCTCGCGGAAATCCATGTCCGCCGGCGACAGCGACATCGGCTTCCAGTCGAGCCCGCCTTCGAGAAGCAGGGGGCGACCGGCATTCATGGCGCCGGCATGGCTTGCCTCCAGCTCCGCCTTGAGGCGGTCGAACTGCTCGCTGGTGAGCTGGCGGCCATCCTGGCCATAGACCAGCGCGCCGGACGGACGGGCGGAATTGTCGATCAGCGCCTTTTGCCAGTCGGCACCGGCATTGTGCAGGTCGAGCGACTTGCGCGCAGCGCCGAGCGGGGAGAGGCCATAAACATCATCACCGGGATGGAAGAGCTTCAGGTGCAGCACCGGCAGCCAGCCATCACTGGTGCGCGTCAGGCTGCGCTTCGTCCGCCCGGCGGTGTAGGTCCACGCCTCGATCCAGCCACGATAGCCGGTCTGTGCGCTCATCCGGTCCGGACGCAGCACGAACAGGGCGCCCGGCGGCTCGTCATCGGCCAGCGTGACCGCCTCCAGATAGGCATTACCGGTGATCTGGAGATGGGAATAGACGGCCTCCATGAGGCTGCGGCCGTCGCATTCCGGGCTGGGGCGGCCGATCAGGGCCTCAAGCGCCGGGTCACCGGTGCGCAGTGTCACCGACGCGGCGGCCTCGGCGATCATCCGCACGCAGCGATAGGCGACCGGGTTGGCAAGATAGCCATCGCGCATAAGGGCGCCGGGGCTGCGCGCGCCCCATTGCGGCGCCGCCAGCTGGGCGAGGGCCACCAGAGGGGCGCCCGCCCCTGTCTTCGTCTCTGCCTGCCAGGGCCATCGCATCGCGGCTGCTCCCAAATCTGCGACCATGCCAATTTATCGACAGCGCGCCGCACCGGTCGGATTGGAAAAACAAAAGCGACGGGATTACTGGGTTCTGGACACATTCCCTGAGGGGATTGGCGAAGACCTGTCCACGCGCAGGCCTTCCGCACGGGCCTTGCCGGGGCCGGCGACGCGGCGTAAGCGGGCCGACTTTTCCTTCCTGCACGGGGACCCAACGCACAATGAGCGGACAGATCATTGCGATTGCCAATTCCAAGGGCGGCGTCGGCAAGACGACGACGACCGTCGCGCTCGCCGAGGCGTTTGCGGCCGAAGGTCGCCGCGCCCTGGTGCTCGACCTCGATGCCCAGGCCAATGCCTCGATGCTGGTCTTCGGCGCCAATGGCGACGAGCGCCTGTTCCGCACGATCCGCGAGGAACGGACGGTTTCCGACTATCTCGACGAGAACTTTGTCGGCGGCGAGCCGAAGGCGCTGTCGGCCTTTGTCACCGAAGGGGCAAGCGATGTCAGCCATCGCGGCACGGTCCTGCCGCTCGACCTGATCGCGTCCTCGCCGCGCCTGCGCCGCTCGGAGCGCTGGATCATCTACGAGCTGACCAAGCAGAACTATTCCATGTCGGCGATCGAGGGCCGGGTCGGCAACCGGCTGCGCAATGACCTTGGCCGCCTGTCCAGGACCTATGACGTCATCCTGTGCGACTGCCCGCCGGGAATATCGGCGATGACCGAGGCCATCCTGATGTCGGCCGACCTGATCATCGTTCCGACCATTCCGGACTTCATGTCGACGCTCGGCCTCGACCTGTTCACGGGCGACGTGATGAAAGGCCTGGAGCGTCAGGGAAACGCCCGCAAGCCGCACGTGCTGGCGACCCGGTTTGCCAACACCGCCCACCAGCGAATCGTGCTGGAGGCAATGCGAGACGGCGCCGCCGCCGACGAGACAGAATACGTCATGTTCGACACCGTGGTGCCAAGCTCGGAGGGCTTCTCGGTGAACCCGGTCGAGCTTGGCGAATCGCCGACACTGGACCAGAAATGGTCAGGCGATGGTCTGGCCGTTCTGGACAGCCTGCTCGGGGAGGTGAAGGAGGCGCTGGCATGAGCCTGGTCCCGGACGGAAAATCGGCCATCAGGGCCATGCTCGACAATCCCGGCCTGTTCGCCGCGCTGAATGCAGGAGACTGGGCACCGGTCGCGGTCCGCCTCGCCAAGAAGCAGGTCAATGCCGCGCGCCAGGACCGCAGCGACCTCATGGCAATCCGCGAGGCGATAGGCGAGGACGTCTTCGAGAAGACGCTGGACGCCCTGTCAGCCTACCATGCCAAGCTGCTGGTCCGGCGCCTCGACAAGGATGCGCCTGACGCCGCGCTGAAGACGCAGGCGAGCGCCCTGGCGCATGTGCGTCGCGTGCTGGCGGGCGATCCGCATCCGGTCAGCGAAACGACCGTCCCGCCCGAGCAGCGGGGAAATGGGCCGGCAAGGCGCTATCTCGGCCGCAAGGCGTTCAGAACCGGGCGCTGAGACCTCGTCGCTACCAGACTGCCCGCAGCCGCGGGCCATCGCGCGCCTCGATGACGAGCGCCCAGACCGCCCAGACCAGTGCATCGAGACGGTCGGGCGAGCCGGTAAAACCGTCGCTGCCAAAGCTCGCCATCTCGTCTTCGAGGGCCGGAAACGCCGCGGCATGGGCGACCCGCCCCTGTTCATAGAGGGCCGCCACCGGCCCGGCCCGCTCGCGCTTGCCAAGGCGGGCGTGGACCAGACGCACCGGCAGCAGGCAGCCGGCGCTGCGCAGCACCTCCTCCACCATCGCCCCGCCCTGGTTCGCCTCCGCCACGATCGCGTAGGCTCCAACCCGCTCGGCCAGTGCCACCGCCTGGCGTGCCCAGGCGAGTGGCCGCAGGCCCCGTGCGCTGTCATCGGCCAGGATCACGGCATGGCGGCGGCCGTCCTGCCAGTATCCGCCTGCCGCGATGATCCCGCAGGCATCGGAGCTCGGCGCTGCCCCGGCCGGCGGATCAATCGCGACCAGGGTGTGGTCGACGCCGGGCACGGCACCCGCCCCGCAGCGGCAGGCGGCGAGCATGGCGCGCGACCAGATCGCCCCCTCCGGCGCGTCGAGCAATTCGCCATCGAGCTCCTGGCGCCCGAGCGATGTCCCGCCATAGCGCTCAGCCAGCGCATCAACGAACCCCGGCGCCAGGTTTGCAGCATTGTCTGCCGTCGCAGAGCGAGTGACCGCACAGGCCGGATCGGCGACAAGACGACGGACCAGCGCAATCGGCCGCGGCGTCGTCGTCACCATGGCGCGCGGCCGCCGCCCGAGCCGCAGCGCCATCTGCAGCATGTCCCAGGTCTGGTCGGGATACGCCCATGCGGCGAGTTCGTCGCACCATGCCGCGTCGAACTGCGGCCCGCGCAGGCTGTCGGGATCCTCCGCAGAAAAGGCGAACGCCTCTGCGCCATTGGGAAAAGTCAGGCGCCGGCGCGAGCTTTCATAGCGCGGCGGCCCGTCACAGAAGCGGCTTTCCAGCCGGCGAAGGCCGGACGGCCCCTCGATCATCACCTCGCGGACATCACTCAGCGTCGGCCCGACAAGAGCGAGCCGCCGATTGCGGCCGAACATGGCGGCAAACCGCGCCCATTCGGCGCCGGCGCGGGTCTTGCCCGAGCCGCGCCCGCCCATGAACAGCCAGGTGCGCCAGGAGCCCGGCGGCGGGCGCTGGCTTGCCCGCGCCTCATGCAGAAAGGGCAGGGTCAGGAGCCGGCGGGCCTCCGCCTCGCTCAGCGTGCCGTTCGCAACACGTCCCTGCCAGTCCGTCTGCCAGTCGCTCCAGTCCGGCGCCTCTTGCATCCACCCGCTCCCGTCCGGTGCGCCGGTCCGGCGCACGACACGCGGAAGACTGGTACGAGCGCCCGCCCGGTCGGACGGGGCATGCCCTGTCCCGGATGGCACGGCCCGGCGTCGGAGCGCCGCCCGCTCAGGAGATATCCGCGAACAGGCGGTCGAACATCCGCTTCAGGTGACGGTCGAACACGAGCTTGGAACCCTGTCCGGAAAGGTGGTCGTCATCGCGATAGAGCAGGACATTGCCGTTGACGAGTTCGCAGGCCGGCCGGCCCTCGCAAAGCGGTGTGGCCACGTCGACATAGGTGACATAGTCGAACTCGTCGGCGAGGTCGGACAGCGCTGTCTGGATAGGCGCCAGCCTGGCGAGTTCCGTGTCGGCGTCAATTCCGACGCATTCCCCCACGGCGCGCTCGCCCAGAAGGTAGCGCGGGCGCAACAGGCAGCGCGACGGGTTCAGGTGGACGTGAGGCAGCGGTCCCATCAGGGCGATCTCCGCATCGAGCCCGCCGAGATGGGTGAGCGTGTCGCGCAGGCCCACAATCATCGCCTTGCGGGAGGTCTCCTCGCTGAGACCCTCAAGCCCCTCTACGGTCACGTATTTGGGCGGGCCGTGGACCTCGTTCGCCGGTCGTTGCTCATACCAGTAGACAGCCCAGCGCGCCTGGATGACGACGACATCGGGCCTTGCCCGATCAAGCCAGCCGAAGACCTGGTCGTAAAGGCGCTGGCTCTGGTAATCGGGCCGCTGGCCGACAAACAGGAGTGCGTCCTTGATCGGCGCCGCGCCGACCTTGCCGAGATAGGTGCCTTTGATCTTCCTGCGGGCCAGATAGCCATTGATCCCGGGCAGCCAGGCGCGGGCATGGCTGTCGCCGATGACGGCCACCGAAACCTTCTTCGCCTTCTTGCGGCCGATATCGCAGGAGCCTTTGATGGTCTTCGCAGACGTCGCGGCCCGTCGGCATTCCATGTTGTTCTCAAGGCCGGAGGCGAGCAGCGCGCGGCTGTCCTCGTCAATCCGGGCCGGTGCACCCCGGCTGCCCCAGACATTGGAAGCCAGAACCACCGTGACCAGCGAGGCCGCAAACCAGGCGCCGTAAACGCCAAGCTCCGGCCGGCCTTCCGCCTTCGCCTGGGAGTCTCGGGCAAACCGGAAGCGCTGCTCAACAAGATAGAACAGGATGATCGCCGACACGAGGCTGATGACGAACACGATGAGCCCGTCGACCAGGTTGAACGGTTTGAACCGGAACATGTACCAGAACGTCACCGCCGGCCAATGCGTCAGGTAGAGCGAATAGGAGATCTTGCCGATGAACAGCGAGAACGGATTGTTCAGGAGGTATCCGGCGCCGGCCGTCACCCGCGACCAGATGACGAGTGTCGCGCCGATGCAGGGGATCGCCGACCAGAGCGGAAGATAGCTCATCTCGCCGTCCACGAAGAAGAAGGGCGTGATGATAAGCGCAAGCCCAAGCCCGAAGACGACCTGGTTGGGGAGCCCGTTCCGGCTCCCCGGCTCGCGCCGGAAGGTGGCAAGGAAGGCGCCGAACGCAAACTCGAAAATTCGGAATGGCATCAGGAAGAACGAGGCCGACGGGTAGTGGATCGAGGCCCACACCGCGCCGGCCAGGGACAGCAGAAAGAGAAGCGCGATTGCAGTGCGCACCCGCCACATCGCGGCGGCGGTATAAAGGCCGACAATCAGCGCCGGCCAGACCAGGTAGAACTGCTCCTCGACTGCGAGAGACCAGGTGTGCAGGAGCGGCTTGAACACCGCATCGGTGTCGAAATAGCCGGTTTCCAGCCAGAAGAAGATGTTCGCGACATAGACCATCGTATACATCGCGGACTGGCCAACGCGCTCGTATTCGGAGGGTGGCATCAGCAGATAGCCAAGCACCAGCACGACCGCGACGGTCGCCAGAAGGGCCGGGCCGAGCCGGCGGATCCGCCGGGTGTAGAACTCAAGGAAGCTGAAACTGCCCTTGTCGCGCTCGCGCATCAGGTTCGAGGTAATCAGATAGCCGGAGATCACGAAGAACACGTCGACGCCGAGAAAGCCGCCGACCAGCATGCTCTCATCGATGTGAAACAGCACCACGGCGAGCACCGCGATCATGCGCAGGCCGTCAATCTCCGGGCGGAAACGCGGTGAATGGGGAACCATACAACACCCTGTTCTGCCGACCGGCCGGTCCGGCCATGCCGGACTTGCGCCGCAGGACGGCCCTTCCCTCTTGCTCGCCCGATACGATGCCTCACCGGGGCTTGGCAAGGCGATAGCGCCGCCGCATTCACCATGCCTTCACAGCGCCCAATTAACGTGTCCCAAAGGCGCGGACCTGATACAGCGCGGCAAGGCCAGCCATGCCCAGACACACACAGCCCCCTTCAAGGACACGCCGGCGCGCGCTTGTCCTCGCCAGACGGCCGATGCTGCGCTGGATACTGTATTCGCTCGCTGCCCTCCTGGCGGTGACGGGCCTTGCCGGCGGCCTCTGGTGGCAGTCGCTCTATCGCGGCATGCCCGACCTGCCACCGACGGAGGCCCTTTGGACGGTCGGGCGTGAAGCGGCGGTCGAGTTCGTCACGGAGGACGGGACCACGCTCGCAATCCGCGGGCCCCGCTATGGCCGCGCAGTGACGGTCGAGACCCTGCCGCCGCATGTCTCCCAGGCCTTCATCGCCGCGGAGGACAAGCGCTTCCATGAGCATGACGGCGCCGATGAGCGGGCTATGCTGCGCGCGCTGTGGTCGAACTGGCGGGCCGGGCGGACGGTGTCGGGCGCCTCGACGATCACCCAGCAGCTGGTCAAGAACCTTGTGCTCGGCCCGGAACAGACGCTGAGGCGCAAGGTCCAGGAGGCGCGCCTCGCACGCCAGCTGGAAATGCGCCTCTCCAAGGACGCGATCCTTGAGCTCTACCTCAACCGGATTTATTTTGGTTCTGGCTTCTATGGTCTCGGCGCGGCGTCTCAATACTATTTCGGCGTCGAACCGCAAGACCTGACCCTCGCCGAGGCCTCGCTGCTCGCCAGCCTGCCGAAGGCGCCTTCGCGGCTCGCACTATCGGGAAACCTCGCCGGGGCCCGTGCACGCCAGGCCTATGTGCTGGGCGAAATGGTCGATGCCGGCTTCATCTCCGAGGCGCAGGCCGTGGCGGCTGCCGAAGCGCCGGTGGACCTCACCCTGCCAGCGGTGGAACGCTCGGAATTCGGGCATGTTCTCGACCATGCTGCGGAAATCCTGCGAAGCGAGCATCCGGACGCGCCGGCGGACCTGGTCGTGACGCTGACAATCGATCCCGCGCTGCAGGCCCGCGCTCAGGAGATCGTCACCACCTCCATTGCAGAAGCGGGCAAGGCCCTCTCTGTGAGCGAGGGTGCCGCCATCGTGCTGGAGCCGGACGGGCGCGTCCGTGCGCTGGTCGGCGGGGTCGATTACCAGACCTCTGCGTTCAACCGCGCGACCCAGGCGCTGCGCCAGCCCGGCTCGGTGTTCAAGACCTTCGTTTACGCCGCCGCGCTGGAGCAGGGGCTGACCCCCTATGACGTGCGTGAAGACGCGCCCCTGAAGATCGGCAAGTGGGAGCCAAGGAATTATGGCGGCGACTATCTCGGACCGGTCACCCTGTCGGAGGCGCTCGCAGACTCGGTCAATACGGTTGCCGCCAGCCTCGGCCAGGAAGTAACGGAGCGCGATATCATCCTGATGGCCCGCCGGCTGGGCATTACCGCCGAGCTTGAGCCGCTGCCCTCGATCGCGCTGGGCAGCCAGGAAGTCACGCTCATGGAACTGGCGCGCGCTTACCTTACCCTGCAACAGACCGGTCGGCGCATCGAGCCCTGGCTGATTGCGCGGATCGAGACCTCACGCGGGCAACTGGTCTACCAGCATGGACCGGCCTCGCCGCGTCCGGTCTATCCAGAAGCCCTGGCCCGCCAGCTCAATGGCATGCTGGTTCGCGTGGTCGAGGATGGCACCGGCGGCAAGGCCCGGTTCGGCAAGTGGACGATCGCCGGCAAGACCGGGACCAGCCAGGACTGGCGCGACGCCTGGTTCGTCGGCTTCTCAGGCGCGCGGGTTGGCGCGGTCTGGGTCGGCAATGATGACAATTCCCCGATGGCAGAGGTGACAGGCGGCGGCCTGCCGGCGGAAATCTGGGCGAATGTGATGGCCGCCGCCCATCAGGGCGAAGTGCCCGTCGCCCTGCCCGGCGCGGAAGCGCTGATCCGCCTCTCAGAGGACGCCGAGGCCCGGATTGCGTATTACCGCGCGCTCGCCGGCGCATTCGCCAGCGTCAGCGAACAGCGTTATGCTAACAGTCTCGGCCAGGCAGAGCGGCGCTAGGGCACCGGCCGAACACCGGTCTCGCGCGCAGGATCGATGACGAAGCTCACCGCGGTCGGACGCGAGTTTGGTGCTGTGGCGAACACCGGCTTCAGCAGGCGCGCCGCAGCCGCCTTTGCCAGCGTCAGCGGCCCGATACGGGTCCGGCGTACCTGGCCAAGTCCGAGCCTGCGTCGCATCTGGGCGTTGGTGTAGACCGCATTGGCGCGTATCAGCGCCGGCCAGGTCATGAATTCGCAGGACAGGGATACATTCATCATCGGTCCGTTCTGGACCCGGTGCGGCGCGAATTGCGGCCAGGTCACCATCTGCCCGGGCACAAGGTCGAACACCGTCGCATCCGCCTCGAAGGCAGGGGTGTAGGATACGTCCTCTTCCCTCTCACGCAGGACCACCGCCTCGAGCGTATCGTCGGGAGCGAAACGGGCCTCGCTGGGATAAAGGTGCAGGCGCTTCTCGCCGCGCACCTGCACCAGTGCCACCAGCGGGATGTCCAGGTGGTAGTGGACATGCACCCCCGGCGAGGACAGCAGGACGCCGACATCGCGCTTCAGGGTTCGCCTGCCGCTCGCAGCCTCGATCGCGCTGAAGAGCGCGTCGCCGATACTGGCAAGGGCCGGCAGGTGGTCACTCGCAGCGCGCAGATTGATCCAGATATTGCCGGCCCGCAGGACGTCGAGTATGTCGCGACCGGCAACATCGCCGGCGCTGCCCAGTTCCAGCGTGGCATATGGCCCGGTCTGGGGTCCGAACCGCCAGATCGCCAGGCGCTCGCGCGGATAGCGATCGAGCAGGTTGACCAGGCCGTCATCGCAGAACTGGTCCCCGTCGCCGAGGGTGTGGGTGCCGGCTACTGCTTCGCGTGCGAACCGGGTGCGTGTCGTCTCGGGCCAGGCAAAACTCATGGGCAGGCGCCTCCATTGCGTGCGAATAGGCAAGCAATTCCCGTGCCGGGCGAGTTGCGGGCGATGTGACTGGCTCCTGCCCCTTGCGAAACCGGGCAATCTCGACGACCTGAAAGTCCATGGCGCGCCCTCCCCTCCTCACCCTCAGCGACGTCTCGCTGACATTCGGCGGCACACCGATCTTTGCGGGCGTGGAACTCGCCCTGTCCCGGGGCGAGCGCGCGGCGCTTGTCGGACGCAATGGCGCGGGCAAGTCGACCCTGATGAAACTGATTGCCCGCACGATCGAGCCTGACGCCGGCGAGGTCTGGCTACAACCGGGCACAGAGGTCGCAACCGTGCCGCAGGAGCCGGATTTCTCCGGCTATGACAGCGTGCTCGATTTTGTATGCGATGGCCTCACCGACCGCCATCGCGGCGAGGCGGAGCTGTCGGAGATCGGGCTTGACGCGAGCGCTCACCCGGCAACCCTGTCGGGTGGCCAGCAACGCCGCGCCGCAATCGTGCGCGCCTTTGCCCGCGACCCCGACATCCTGCTGATGGACGAGCCGACCAACCATCTCGACATTGAGATGATCGAGGCGCTGGAGCGCCGCCTCGCCGGCTTCAACGGCGCGCTGCTCGTCGTCAGCCATGACCGTGCCTTTCTGGAGGCGGTCTCGACCAACACCCTGTGGCTGCGCCAGCGCAAGGTGCTGAAGAGCCCGACCGGCTACAAGGATTTCGAGGCCTGGGCTGAAGGCGTTGAGGACGCAGAGGAAAAGGCCCTGCGGCGGCTGTCGACACAGCTGAAGGACGAACATCGCTGGCTTGCACGCGGTGTCACCGGACGTCGCCGGCGCAATCAGGGGCGCCTGACCCGGCTGAAGGATATGCGCGCACGCCAGGCGCAGCTTCGCACCACGCTCAATGAGGGGCGGGCGGCAGCGAACCTGTCAACTGAGGCGAGCGAGGCCCAGTCAAAGCTCGTCATCGAGACGAAGGGCCTGTCAAAGACCTTCACCCGCGATGGCCGCGACATCGAGATCGCCTGCGATGTCTTGCTGAAAATCCTGCGCGGCGATCGCATTGGCATTATCGGCCCCAATGGCGCTGGCAAGACGACGCTTGTGCGCCTTCTGCTCGGCGAACTGGAGCCGGACGAGGGCCGCGTGCGCATCGCCAAGAACCTGATCATCAACTATCTTGACCAGACTCGCGATACCCTCAACCCGAAAGACACCCTGTGGGAGACCCTGGCGCCGAATGGCGGCGATACCATCCAGGTGCAGGGCCGGCCGCGACATGTCGCCGGCTATGCCAGGGACTTCCTGTTCGACCCTGCCCAGCTGCGTCAGCCGGTCGGCGCGCTGTCGGGTGGCGAGCGCAACCGGCTGTTGCTGTCGATCGCGCTGGCGCGGCCGTGCGACCTCCTCGTCCTCGACGAGCCGACCAATGATCTCGACATGCAGACCCTCGACCTGCTGGAGGACATGCTGGCCAATTATGAGGGCACGCTGCTTCTGGTCAGCCACGACCGCGCCTTCCTCGACAGCACCGTGACCGCCTGCCTCAGCGCGGTCGGACGCGGGCGCTGGGTGCAGACTGCCGGCGGCTGGACCGACGCGCAGGCGCAGCTGGACAGCCTGCGCGGCAATGGGCCTGCCCGCAGGAGGCCGGCCCGCAGCGCCGCGCCGAAGCCGAAACCGGAGGCACCGCGCACGCCGACCAAGCTCTCCTACAGGGAGACCTTCCGGTTGAAGGCGCTCGACACCCTCATCCCGGAACTGAGCGCCGAGATCGAGAGGCTGGAGCAGGAACTCGCTGCGCCCGACCTCTTCGCCCGCGACCCGAAGCGCTTCGGCGCTGCCTCGACCCGTCTCGCCGAGGCCCGCCAGACGCTTGAGGCGGCGGAAGAGGAATGGCTTGAGATTGAAGAAAAACGGGAAAGTCTCTCCGGTTAGGGCAACCACACCTTCAGCGGGCCCTGCTAGTGCTTGGGGGTCCTGACTGGAGACCCGCCGCCATGCGCCTTGCCCTGACCCTCTCTGCCATCGCAGGCCTTGCCATCCCCGCCTTCGCCGAGCCGCCGGCCCAGGAAATGGAAACCTACCGCTATGGCGGCTCCTACCGGGTCGGGCTTGCCGCAACGCCCGCAAGCTGCGCGAACGCCTGCGCTGGTGACACGCGCTGCCTTGCCTGGAGCTATGACACCAACGCGGCGAGCCCTGGACTGTGCGAGCTGAAGAGCGCCTATGGCCGCGCTGAAGCGCGCTATGGTGCCATTTCGGGTATCTCGCCGCGACATGTCAGCCTCTACCCGGCAGTGGCGGAGGGCTTTGCCGTGACACCGCAAGCGCCCGAGACTTCCGTGCGCATGCGCTCAGCGCTCGGCGAAGACGGCCGCCGCGCCGTGCCGCTGCCGGGCGCCTCGTCGATCGAGTTCAGGCGCCCCGCGCCCCTCACGCCGCAGACGGGAACACCGGTGGCGGCCGCACCGCCCGCTCCTGGCGACCTGGCCGGAGGCGAGCCCGCATCTCCTGACTATTATCCCGGCCGCGGCGATGGCGCGGCCTTCTCGCCGCAGCCAGCCGCAACGGACAGCCTGCGCGCCAGCAGCGTCCCGGTGGGCTGAGGCGGCCGCGTCAGCCATCGTCGTCGGCCTCCCCAAAGCCGCGCACGCGCTCCAGTTCGGCGATCTCGCGCTGCGCTTTCTCCACGCCAAGGCTGCGGGCCGGCGGCGCCATGACTTCCGGCGGATCCTGCTGCTGCATGTAGAGGGTCCGGCTCGGGAAGGCGAAGCTGGTTCCGGCAGCGGCGATGATGTCCATCACGGCAACCGCCAGTTCCTCCTTGATCTTCAGCCATTCTCCCCAGTTTCGGGTGTGGGTGAAAGTATAGATCATGAAATCGATCGACGATGCATTGAAACTGTCGACCCGAACGAACAGAGCCGCTTCCGGTGGCTTGGCAAAGCGCTCGTCGTTCCAGAGAAATGACTCGATCTCGTCGCGGATATATTTCAGCTGTTCCACTGTCGTGCGGTATTCCACGCCGACCACCCATTTGATGCGCCGGTGGGTCATCCGCGAGAAGTTCTTCAGGGCGTTGTCCGACAACATCGAGTTGGGCACATAGACCGGCGCCTTGTCGAACTGGCGGATCAGCGTGGACCGGAAATTGATCCGCTCCACCGTCCCTTCTGCCACGCTGTCGACCTGGATCCACTCGCCCGGCACAAATCGCTTCTCGGTCAGGATCAGGATTCCGGAAATGAGATTCTTGAACAGGTCCTGCGCGCCAAGACCGACGGCGATTCCGAAAATGCCGAGGGAGGCGATCAGCGGGGCAATCGGGATGTTCCAGATTTCCGCCACCGCGAAGAAGCCGAACAGGATGATGGCCAGTTGCAGCGCCTTCAGCATCCAGTCGACAATGGCCGACGACAGGGTCTCACGCAGGCCCGAGAACACGAACTCGAAGGCGTTGACGGCGCGCGCCAGGGTCCAGAACACCGCCAGGGTGACGATCGACTGGACACCCCGGTCGAGATTGCCCTGCAGGGTTTCGTCCTGAACGTCGATGATCAGGATGGCGCCGTAGGCACCAATGATCAGCGGCACGATCTTCAGTGGCGTTGCCACGGTCTTGACGAGGGCGTCATCGATATTGCTCTTCGTGCCCGCCGCTGCTCGGGTGATCGCCCGGACGACGGTGCGTGCAAACAGCCCGCGGATCAGAAGGGCGACAAGCATCACCCCGACGATCGTGATAATCTCGCCATAGGTCAGGCCGAGCGCGCCCTGGTCCCAGATATCGCGCAAGTAATTCATGCCGTCCCGCGCCCATCCCGGCAGGCCGCCGGGGCTCGCCGTCATGTCATTGTCCATCTGATCCCCTCATGTCCTTGCTGACGCTCGCCGGGCCCCCTGTTGAGGCCTAGGCAGACCGCTCCCTCGTTGCCGTGAACCGGATATCCGGGTTCTTCGCCTGAACATAGCCGACATCCCAGGCATTCTTGGCGAGGTAGACAGGCGCACCGTCGAGGTCCTGTCCGGCATTGCCCTTGTTGCGATCGAGGAAAGCCTCCAGCAGGTCGTCATCCTCGCTCGCCAGCCAGCGGGCGACGTTATAAGGTGCAGTCTCGAACTCGACTTCGAGGCCATATTCTGCGGCGACCCGCTCCTTCATCACCTCGAACTGCAGCTGGCCGACCGCACCGACAATCATGTCTGAGCCGATGACCGGACGGAACAGCTGGGTCACGCCCTCCTCCGCCAGGCTCTCCAGCGCCTTGCGCAAGTGCTTCGCCTTCATCGGGTCCTTTATCCGCGCCCGCCGCAGCAGTTCCGGCGCGAAGTTCGGGATACCCGCGAACTGGATCGAGCCGCTTTCCGACAAGCTGTCGCCGACCCGCAGCTGGCCATGGTTCGGCACGCCGATGACATCGCCGGCATAGGCCGTCTCGGCAATCTCCCGGTCCTGGGCGAGGAACATCAGCGGGTTGTGGAGATTGATCTGCTTGCTGCCCGAAGTCTTCAGGCGCATCCCGCGCCGGAACTCGCCCGAACACAGGCGCATGAACGCCACCCGGTCGCGGTGGTTCGGGTCCATGTTTGCCTGGATCTTGAAAATGAACCCCGACACCTCCGTCTCGCGGGCGCGCACCTCGACCGGCAGGCCCTTGCGCTCGGCCGACTGGGGGCGCGGCGGCGGAGCATCCCTGCCGAGGACGCCGAGCAGCTCATCGACCCCGAAATGGCGCAGCGCCGTGCCGAACACGACCGGCGTCATGTGCCCTTCAAGAAAGGCTTCGCGATCGAATACGGGCAATGCCCCGCGCGCCAGCATTGCGCCTTCACGCGTTTCCTCCAGCACCGGCGCCTCGACCACGCTGGCGATCGAATTGCCACCGAGCGACAGGCGCTCGGCCGGGGCGAGGTCTGTCGCCTCGTCGGCCGTGCGCCGGCGGAAGACGAGGAACTCTTCGGTCTGCAGGTCGACCATGCCGGAGAAGCGCTGGCCGCTCGCCGCCGGCCAGTAGAGCGGCGCGGTCTCCAGCTGCAGCTTGTCAGCGATTTCGTCGAGCAGCTCGAACGGGTCCTGCGCCTCGCGGTCCATCTTGTTGATGAAGGTGGTGATGGGGATGTCGCGCAGGCGGCAGACCTCGAAAAGCTTCAGGGTCTGGGGCTCGATCCCCTTGGCGGCATCCAGCACCATGACCGCGCTGTCCGCCGCCGTCAGCGTCCGGTAGGTGTCCTCGGAAAAATCCTCGTGGCCCGGCGTGTCGAGCAGGTTGAACACCCGGCCCTCATGCTCGAACGTCATCACCGAGGCCGACACCGAGATCCCGCGGTCGCGTTCGATCTTCATCCAGTCCGACTGGGTGCGCCGACGTTGGCCCCGCGCGGCAACCTCGCCCGCCAGCCGGATTGCGCCGCCTGCCAGCAGAAGGTGTTCAGTCAGCGTCGTCTTGCCGGCGTCGGGGTGGGAGATTATGGCGAAGGTGCGCCGCCGCTGGGCTTCGTCGTCGGCTGTCATTCGGTGAGGGTCTCGCTCGCGATCACGGGCCGAAGTCCTAGCCGATTTGCCGGCGGACCTGAAGGGGGCCAGGTCAGGCGGCGTTGACCCAGAGAACGCCGGTGTCGCCGGAGGCGTGGAAGGCCTCCAGCACAGTTTCCTCGACGCTCAGCAGACGCGCATCGGTGCCGCCCTCCGCGCGCGGGCGGAACTGGATGGCATTGGCGCCGGTCTTGGCGATCACCAGCGCCGCCAGGTCAACCAGTGTCGGCTCGTCAAGCCCGGCCTCGCTGGACGCTGCCTGCTCGACAACGGCTCGGACAAAGTCGATCGCCTCTCGGGCGCGCATGCCGTGCGGCTCACCGCAGCCGATCACCCGCCAGCGCCGGGCAAGGTGCAGCTCAGGCTCATCAACACTTACGATCCGATCATTGAACAGAAACAGCATGGCCAGCCCCCTGGTTGCCCGACCACCCATGGGCAAACCCCGTTAACGACAGGTTACCGGGCCTGCGGGGTATGACCCGGCGCGTCCGGGGTTTCAACCGGTTCAGTCAGGAAATGCCGCCCGTCGCGGTCCTCAATCTCGATCGCCCAGAGGTCGCGGTCACGCGCAACCGACCGCGCGAGATAGGCGTCGGCGCCTGCTTCATCAGGGCCGACGCCCTGCACCAACAGATCGAGGAAAACCCGCCCGCCATCCGGCCCCATGGCCGGCGCGTAGACGCGGGCGCCGCCGCTGAGGTCCGCCACCTTGACAATCACGTCGCCGCGATGGGCGTCGCCCTTCTGCAGGACAAACGCCGAAGCGCCCGCAAGCTGTACCCGGCGCACCAGCGCATCGACCCAGAACGCCGTTGGCAGCCTCTCATCCATGTGCCGGCCTATTCCGCCGCATCACGGGCAAGACCGAGGTCGACCGCATCGCTCGCCGGAAGTCTGACCTCGACCCGTGTGCCCGCTCCCGGCGCGGTGTCGATACGCACCGTGCCGCCCATCAGGTCGGCAAACCGCCTGACCACGGCAAGGCCCAGCCCCGTGCCGACACGCCCGCGGGCATTCTCGCCCCGGGCGAAAGGTTCGGCGACGCGCGCCAGATCAGCCGCGCTCATGCCCTGGCCGGTATCCTCCACAGACAGCACCGCATGGCCCTCTGCAACGCCCGTCGCCATGGTCACCTGTCCGCCCTCGCCGGTGAATTTTATGGCGTTGGAGACAAGGTTCTGCCAGATCTGCCGCACCGCCCTGGCATCCGCTGCGGCCCAGGCCTCGTCCTCGCCACAAATCGACAGGCGCACACCCCGGCGTACGGCCTGGTGGGAAAGCTGTCGGTGGACGCTCTGGCCGCTGGCTGCGAGGTCCACCGGTTCGATATCGAGCCTCTGCGCGCCCGCCTCGGCCTTGGCATAGTCGAGCATGTCGTCGATCAGCAGCAACAAATCCTCGCCGCTTTCGTGAATCAGCGCAGCGTAGTCACGATAGCCCTCCGGCAGAGGTCCGCGCAATTCGCTGCGCATGAGATCGGCAAAGCCGAGGATCGCATTCATCGGTGTCTTCAGGTCGTGCCCGAGGGCGGCGAAGGCGCGCGTGCGCTCGGCGACTGCAGCAGTGATCGCCCTCTGGTCAGGGCCCGGCGGCACTTCAGTCACGACAACCCTCGCCTCGCTGCCCGACACCGTGGCATGGACCCGGAGTGCACCGCCCTTCAGGTCGCCGATCAGCGCTTCCCCGCCGCAGGCCAGCAACCGCGCCAGCGTCTCGCCGGGCATGCCGGGCAGGGCGTCGCCCGCCGGTATACCGAGCCGTGACGCCCTCAGCAGGGACGGGTTGCCCTCCACGGCACGCACCATGCCCGCCTCGTCGAGACGCAGCATTGCCACTGGTGCCGCAATCGGCAGGCGCGCACCCAGCGCCTGGACCCGGCGCGCCGCATCCGCTGCGCGGGCGCGCTGCGCCGTGCTGGCCTTGCGCGCACCGCCTGTCCGGCGACGCAGGCGCAGCTGGTGCAGCCCCGCCGCGGTGATCCCGGCACACGTGAATGGCCACACCTCACCGGGCGCGACCAGGGTTGCGGGAGCGCCGCCGAGCGTGAGCCCGATGACAGCCAGTCCAGCCACGCCCGCAAAGGCAAGCGCTTCATGCGACCGGTTCCGTCCGAACAGGCCATGCACGGCCAGCGGGCCAAGACCAATCAGGCCGAGTGCCGGCGAGGCAAGGCCGCCGCTCAGGATCACTGCGGAGACGGTGGCGCATGTCCAGGCCGCAACCGACAGGGCCGGGGCTGACGGACGGCCCGCCAGCCCGAGGCCCGTCCAGGCCGGAAGGGACAGGATGGCGGCCATCGCGAACGCCGGCCCCAGCCTGGCGCCTGCAAGGTGTGCAACCAGGGTTGCCACCAGCAGCAGGCCAAGCCAGCTGAGGTGCAGGCCTGTCGGCGAGATCCGACCGCGACTCACGAAGTTTACATCCTCTTCATGGCTGTTTCCTAAAATATGCAGGATTCTCCGATGGTTGTCATGAAATGACCGCATTTTCACACAGGGCGCGCTTTTCGGCCGGCCTGCCATGAGGCACTCTATTCTTAGCGTTGCGTAAGGAAGCTGATAATGACGTCCAGAACAGCCGTGTTTGCCGTTGCCGTCATGGCCGGCCTGCTTTGTGGCCAGTCGCTTGCCGATGACGTCAACCCGCCGCCGCTCGGCCCCGTGACTGGTGCTGAGGACATGGCCACCGTGGCCCAGCCCGCCGAGACAACGCCCGTCCCCAACCCGGTCCAAGCCGATCCGATCGCCGATGCCGCTGCCATCTATGGCACGTTCCAGGCCGATGTGACCGATGTCAAGCAACGTCCCCTCGACTCGGCTGAGGACATCACCGATGCGCTCAATCGCCTTGGCGGCCACAACAGCGACCAGCTCGCCCGGGGCTGGATTGCCTATTCCGCGCTGATCGCGTCCCAGGACCCGGACTACCGCGCCGCCATCCGCGATATCGAGAGCTTCTACGGGCGCGAAGCCCTGCAGCGCGGCCTGCGCAATGATGTCAGTTATGCAGGCGGCCTCGACGGCGCAGCCGAAGCTGTAAGCGCTGCCCTCGCTGCCACGGACGCCGACAGTCGCAGGCTGTCTGCCGCTGGTGCCATGGTCAAGGAACAGGCCTACAGCCTTCAGGCATC
Source organism: uncultured Hyphomonadaceae bacterium (assembly GCA_964412785.1). Taxonomy (GTDB): domain Bacteria; phylum Pseudomonadota; class Alphaproteobacteria; order Caulobacterales; family Hyphomonadaceae; genus UBA5336. The sequence continues at coordinate 181,326 of CAYPQD010000001.1, read as the reverse complement.
GGGTTGGGCCAAGGGCAAGATCGGCGACACCGCGGGCCTGATCGCACGCCTCCAGAGCGCCACCGCAGTCGGCCAGCCTGTGCCCGTGGGCCTGCGCGATGCCTTCCGCGCGCCGGACCTTGAGCCGATGCTCGTGCGCGCCGGCAGCTTGGGTGCGCCATCCCTCTGGGAGACTGTCTCCGGTGCTGCCGGTGCGGTGCGCCTGCCGACGCTTTCGATCACACCGACCCAACGGGCCGGCTATCTGCGCACCGGCGATCGCATGATCACCGACCGGATCGCCACGCTTGCGGCCTATCGCATCACCTCGACCGGCGATGTCGCCGCCGGCGACCTGCAACTCGCCCTGTCAGAGCGCGGCACCGCCCAGTGCCTCAACATGGCGCAGCTGAACCTTCAGCAGTGCATCGCGGCGGCCCACAAGCACTATGAGGTGCCCTTCTGCATCGGCGAGCATGCGCTGACCGATGTCGGCGAGTGCATCGGCGAGGTCAGCCGCTAGGGCGACAAAAGGCGGCAGGACTTGCCGTGTCGGGGGGCGCGCCGGCCCCTTTGAAAGCCGCCCGGTCCGCGCCATATCGAGTTAATGGGAATTCAGACATCGGCCAGAGACCTCAGCAGTGAATTCGACTTCCTCGACGACTGGGAAGCGCGCTATGCCCACATCATAGATCTCGGCCGGGCCAACCCGCCGCTGCACCCCAATGAAAAAACCGACGAGACCCGCGTTCGCGGTTGTGCCTCCCAGGTCTGGATGGTCACGGAAGCGGCGCCGGACGGGACAATGACCCTCCGGGCTGAGTCCGACGCTGTGATCGTCTCCGGCCTGATTGCCATCCTCACCCGCCTTTATACCGGCGCGACCCCGGCGGAGGTTGGCCAGTTCGACGCTGAAGCCTTCTTCCGCGATATCGGCGTCACCGGCGCCCTGACTGCACAGCGCTCCAACGGCCTTGCCTCAATGATCGCGCGTCTGAAGTCCGACGCCATGACGCAGACCTGAAACGCTTTATACCAGTGTGCGCAGATGAGGACTCATCTGCGCATCCAGCGCATTAGCGCCGACGCGCAGTCGCGCTTGCCAAGCGCTGCGTGGATCGGTTCCGATCCATGCAGCTTGGTACTATACCCGTTTGCGCAAATGAGGACCCATCTGCGATTACCGCGCATAAACGATGAGGCGCGGTCGCATCCGGCCTCGCGCCGCAAGGCTTGGTTTTGGGTCCAGGCATCCTGATATCACGCGCAGACGGAGGTGTTTGCTATCGGTCCTTGACCCAAAGCGGGGTTGGGAACCGCCGATCTGGAGCGAAACGAATGACCCGTGCTTCAGCGCTCGCCGCGCACGGCCCGGTCATAGGCCTCGGCGAGAGCCTCAAGTGCAGCGCGGGCTTCCGCAAGGGCCCGGTCCTGGCGAAGGCCGTATGATGCGGCCAGCGCAGTGAGCGACATCTCATGAAGGACGAGGTCGGCGAGGAGGCGCCAGCGCCGCTCGCCCACATGCGTGTGCACGCCGGTCAGGCGCCTTCGGGCATCCGCCGAGGCGGCCAGCGGCGTGCCGGCGCGCTCGGCCCCGCCGCCATCAACAGCACCGGCCGCATCCCACCGCATCGTCACCGATTGCACGGCGGCAGCCCGCTCCAGGTCCGCCGCCAGACGGTTCGCTGCCGCCAGCAGCGGAGCGCCCGCGTGCGCCTCTGCCGCAGCGTCAAGCGCGATATCGAGGGCGCGGCGCCGGTGCGCGCCGGCATTGCGGCGGAAGGTCTGCGGCAGGACGGGCGGCGCAAGCCGGCCTGGCGGCGCCTTGGGCGCAGGCCCCTGCCAGCAATATCCCCGGCCGTCGACGGCCTCGGCCAGCCGGCCGCGGGCGATCAGGTCCTCTGCCGCAGGCGACGCGAGCCGGCCGACCGGCCCGCCCCGGAAATCCTCGGAGCGGTAAACCTCAAACGCGCCGCTGCGCCGCACGAGGCGGCCACCGCGCGCCAGGACACGAAGGAGGCGGGCGGCAGGTGCGGCCGGCTGCGCCATCATGCCGCCCGCGCCCGATGCAGCGTGCGCGCCGTGCGCAGCCCGTCTTCCAGGCGCTCCACCCACCGGTCGAAATCCTCGTCATCGCGCCGATCCTCGACCACGTGACAGGCATGGGCCACGGTGGAGCGGTCGCGCTTGAAGGCCCGTGCGACCCGGGCCAGGCTCATGCCGTAGCCGACATGGCTGAGATACATGGCAATCTGGCGGGCATAGGCTTCTGCTGGCGTACCACGCCCGCTCGCCAGGATCGCATCATGGGTCAGTCCGAGCGCATAGGCCGTCAGGCTGGCGGCGAAACGCGCGTCTTCTGCATCCTGCAGGTCGCTGATGTGTGTCAAAAGCCCTCTCCTCCTCTGAACACACGATGAGCGTAGCCTGCAGGACAAGCTGTAGGATTGATTTCCTATTATCGGAAGTCCGCCAATGCTTTGCCAATACTGCTCACGACGCCCAGTCGAGCTAGACTGTTGGCGCCCATTTAAGATTTAATGAGCGACTTTGGTCAGATCGTGGATCAGGCCGCGACGGCAGTGTTCAGGAACCGCCGCTCTTGGCCGATCAGGGATGGCGCCGGAACAAAGCAGTCATGGCAGAGCACCAGCCTGTTACCGCCAGCCTCATCCCACAGGGGCAGGCGCAGCCAGACGTGAAGCCGCCCGCCCGGCGCCCCGTCCGACAGTCCGGCCACCGGGCAGCGCGCCGCCCTTGCCTCATCCAGCCCGGCCCCGAGGATACCTTGCCAGGCCGCCGGCACATTGCCGAGCGCTTCACCGCGCAGGTCCTGCCCGATGGCGCCGATCAGTTCCGACCCGATCAGGCGGACACGCGGCGCGCGCCCCGGAAGGCATTCGATCAGGGACAGCCTGGCGAGCTGGGCGCGTACATGACCGGGATCGAACGCGCGGCGCGAGACGCGTCCGGCGGAATCGGCACAATGGTGCCAATAGGCGATCAATGCGCGGTGTTCAGGCAGTTCACCCATGTTGACCCGTTCTGGTGTCATTCTCAGCCACCCCAAATTCTGGTTTGATCAAGGATTGGCGTGATTTGGGGATGCGAATCAAGCGTCACGCTTTAACAGAAAATGGCGGGGCGCTGTCCGGCCCCGCCATTATGGTCCTGAAGTGTTTTGGCGACAGTCTCTGTCAGGGTTTCTTGCCCTGGCCGAGACCCATGCGGCGGGCGAGTTCGGAACGCTGGCGCGCATAGCTCGGGGCGACCATGGGATAGTCCGCGGGAAGGCCCCACTTCTCACGGTAGTCTTCCGGGGACATGTCATACTTGGCCCGCAGATGACGCTTCAGAGATTTGAACTTCTTTCCGTCCTCGAGGCAGATGATGTGGTCATCCGTCACCGATTTCTTGATCGCGATGGCCGGCTTCAGTTCTGGCTCGGGATCATCGGTATCGCCGATCGAGAGTAAGGTGCCGTGAACATCACGGATCAAAGTCGGCAACTCAGTGCTCTGTACAGGATTGTTTCCGACGTAGGCTGAAACGATTTCCACCGCCAGACGCATCATTTCAGCGTTGCCAAGTTCATTTTGTCTTTCCATCGAATACGCAACCTCCCGTTCCCCATAAGGTGCTGACGGGCGTAGGATAGAGCAACACACCGTGTAAACAGGGCAAATGCAGCGGAAGTCACCCGCCACTGCAATTGACGGAGTGGTAATGTGCCAAAATCTCAGTTCATGCGATGGAAATAAACGAAAGTAGTAGCACCAGTCCCAGTAGCACTGCGGTCCATATCGCCATTGAGCCGGTCAGCCCACCTCGCGAGAGGATACCCCTCGGTGAGAACGTCGCCTCGATCCGGTCATAGCCGCGCGCGCCAAGCTTAGTGAAAAAGACCGTGACCGCCGGTCCGGCCTTCGCCCAGACCGCCCCGGACCATCTGGCAAAGCCATAGCCGACCCGGCGATAGGTCCAGTCGAAGTCGAGAATGACACCCGGCCGCTCCGGCGGGTAAAGCGACAGGCGCTTCAGCAGCACGAAGGCGAACGCGGCGAGCATAAGAAGCTGCATCTGCGTCAGGATATGACCCAGAGTGTAGGGCTGGTAGTTCAGCGGGTTGCCGCTCGGGTCCAGAGTGTAAGGCAGGATCGAATAAAGCCAGCCATAGCCATAGCCGGTGGTCACGGGCAGGCCGACCAGAATGCACAGCGCCGCCGCCAGCCCCATGGCCAGAAGCATGTTGAACGGCGCCTCTTCGACCCGCCGCCCGCTATCATGGCCGAAGAAGGCGAAATACGGGATCTTGATCCCCGAATGCTCCAGAACGCCCGCCGAAGCGAACAGAAGCATCAGCCACACAATCACATAGCCCTCATGCGCGACGGCGCTCATGGTCAGGGACTTGGCGACAAAGCCCGAGAACAGCGGGAAGGCAGAGATCGATGCCGCCCCGATGATACAGAACAGCGCCGTCCAGGGCATCGAGCGGTAGAGCCCGCCCAGCTCACTGGCCTTCGACGTGCCGGTCCGGTAAAGCACCGCCCCCATGCTCATGAACAGGAGTGCCTTGTAGATGATGTGCACGAAGGCGTGCGCCGCCGCCCCGTTCAGGGCGATCCGTCCATACTTCTCGGCGACATCGGCCACACCGATCGCACAGATCATGAAGCCGACCTGGTTGTTGAGGCTGTAGGACAGCACCTTGCGCAGGTCATTCTCTATGACCGCGAAGAAGACCGGGAACACGGTCATCACCGCTCCGATCCAGATCAGGATCTCAAATCCCGGGAACAGGCGCGCAAAGGCGTAGACGGCGAGTTTGGTCGTGAACGCCGAGAGCACGACGGCGCCGACCACCGTCGCCTTCGGATAGGCGTCCTGCAGCCAGTTGTGCAGGAAGGGAAAAGCCGCCTTGATCCCGAAGGCGAGGAAGATCAACAGAGCGCCGGGGTCCTGCAGACTGGTGAACGCCTCCAGGCTGATGTCGCCGGTCGCCTTGTAGACATAGGCGATCCCGTCAAGCAGCAGCACGCCGGACAGGACCTGAACCGCGAGATATCGCATCGACGCCTGGTAGGCCGCTTTCGTGCCCGCGCGCAGGATCATGAAGACCGAAGTGACCGCCGTCACTTCCCAGAAGATAAACAGGGTCATCAGGTCGCCGGCGGTTGATGCCGCGATCGCAGCCCCGGCATAGGACAGCGCCATGCCGTCCTGCAGGCGATCGTCAGTATGCAGTGCATAAATGCTGTTCAGCAGCGCCGCGATCAGAAAGGCCAGCGCAAACACGAAATTCAGGCTGTCTACCCGATAAACCACAAGGTCGAGGCCGAGCACGCTGGCAATCGCAAGGTCGGCATTGCGGTCAGCCAGTGACAGCATCACCATGCCTGCAATCGGCGCAGCCACCATCACCCCATGGCGCACCCGCCGCAGCGGGATTGTGGTCAGAATGAGCCCCAACACGACCAGCATAAGGCCCGGGCTGAGACTGGCGAGCAGCCCGCTCATGACGCGTCCTCGTCGGTATCGGCCGGGCGGGTGTCCGCCTCGCCATAGAAATCCTCGTCCCGGCGCAGCAGCCTGCCCAGCGGCCATCCCGACAGCACCGCCAGGGCAAACGCACCAAAGCCCCAGAAGCCGAAAAAGCCGGTGGCATCGGTGAACCCGATATACTCATGACGATCGATCGCGAGGTCGAGAATGATCAGGGCCACCGACAGGGCGAGCAGCCCGAAGAAGATAACCGTCCCCATGCCGCGCATCTCGGTCCAGCCGAACAGCACACGCGCCATCGGGTGCACCGTGTCGTCGCCCTTGTTTTCCGGCTCCTCGACCCGGACAAACCGGCCACTCGTATCCCGCACGGGGGGTTTCTGGTCGCTCATGGCTGGCCTCCGCCGGCAAGCGCTGCGCTGACACCCGGCCGCTCGCCGAGCGCCGGCACGAGGAAGTCGGACATCGGGCCGACGAAGAAGAACAGTAGCAGGCACAACAAGGCGGTGACCGCCGGAGCCGCCACCGTCAGCGCCGGGGCGCCGCCCGGGCGCCTGAACTCCGCCGGCGCCGGCGTCCCCGGAGGCGGCATCAGCGCGAGGATCGGGATCGGCAGGAGATAGGCAATGTTGAGCAATGAGGAGACGATCAGGACAATCGGCACATAGTCGAGCCCGGCATCGGCGGCGCCCTGCATCAGCTCGTATTTCGGCCAGTCCCCGGCCAGAGGCGGGATGCCGATGATCGACAGCGAGGCGATGAAGAAGGCCGTGAACACGATCGGCATCTTCCGCCCGAGGCCGCGCATATCGGAAATATTGGTAAGCCCGGTCGCCACATAGATGGCGCCGGCGCACATGAAGAGCGTGATCTTGCCGACCGCATGGGCGGAAATCTGCAACGCTCCGCCCATGAAGCCGGCGGCGTCCGCAAGCATCGCCCCGGTCGTCACATAGGCAAGCTGCGCCACCGTCGAATAGGCGAGCCGCGCCTTGAGATTGTCCTTGGTGATCGCGATCAGCGAGGCGGTCACAATGGTGAAACAGGCCACGCCGAGGATGAATTCCCGGCTTGCCGTTTCGTTAAGCAGATCTTCCCCGAAAATGTAGACTGCAACCTTCAGCACCGTGAACACGCCCGCCTTGACGACTGCCACCGCATGCAGGAGGGCCGACACCGGCGTTGGCGCCACCATCGCGTTCGGCAGCCAGAAATGGACCGGCATCAGCGCCGCCTTGCCGATGCCGAACACGAACAGGATGAGAAGCGTCGAGGCGATCAGCGGTGTCAGGCCCTCAGCCCCGGCAAGCAGGCCGCCCGGCACGAAATCCGTCGACCCACCGGCAAGCACCCAGGTCCAGACCACCGCCACGAGGAAAAGGCCGATGGACGTGCCGAGCAGGGTCATCAGGTAGATGCGCGCACCGCGGGCGGCCGCCTCATCCCCCTTGTGCGCAACCAGCGGATAGGTGGAGAGGGTCAGCACCTCGTAGAAGACGAACAGCGTGAACAGATTGCCCGCCATGGCAACACCCATGGCGCCAAACAGGGCGATCGCAAAACACATGTAGAAGCGCGTCTGGTTGCGCTCCCTGCTCCCCCGCATATAGCCGATCGAATAGAAGGAATTGACGATCCACAGCCCGCTGGCAACGACCGCGAACAGGGCGCCGAGCGGCTCCAGCCTGAAGGCGAAGGCAAGCCCGGGCGCCGCCTCGCCGAATACATAGGACGGGCCGTCAATGCCCTCGACGCGGCCGACAAGCAGCAGCACCACAAGGAACAGCGCCGCCGCGCCAACCAGGGTGACGGCCTCGCGCACATTCGGCATCTGGCCGGTGATGAGGATACCGGCGGCCGTCAGCAGCGGGATCAGCAGGACAAGCTGGATCAGCGTTTCACCGCTCATGGCGCCACCCCGTTCGGAAACACGCTGTCTGCCGCCGCTCTTGCCAGGTCAAGCGTTGGCGAGGCATCCACGCCGATCCAGAGATTGGCAAGCGCCAGAACCCACAATGGCAGGAGGATCAGGAGCGGCGCTTCCTTGCGAACCTTGCGCGGATTGACCGGCGGCCTGAAGAAGATCGCCTCAAGCAGCCGGCCCATATAGATCACCGCCAGGACGGAAGAGAACACCACAAGCAGGGCTGCCCACCACCAGCCGGCTGACTGGGCCGCCGCGATCAATGCGAATTTCGACTGGAAGCCGGCCGTAAGCGGCACCCCGATGAGCGATAGCGCCGCAATCGCAAGCGCACTGGTCGTCCACGGCGCCGACCGGCCAAGCCCGGCGAAATCCTTCAGGGTCGTGCCCTGATAGGCGAGCACCACCCCGGCAACCGCCATGAACAGCGCCCCTTTCATCAGGCCATGATTGAGCAGGTGGAACAGCCCCGCCGTCAGACCGGCCTCTGTGCCGATGGACACGCCGAGCAGCATGTAGCCGACCTGGGCGACCGAGGAATAGGCAAGCATCCGGCGGACATCAACCTGGAACACCGCCTGGAAGGAGCACGCGACCATGGCGATGATGCCGAGCGGCGCGAAGATCAGGCCGAAGCTCGCCGTCTCGAACGCGAAGTCCGGTGAGAACACGCTGAACAGGAAGCGGATCAGCGCATACAGCGCGACCTTGGTCGCCGTCGCCGACAGGAACACCGTCACAAAACTCGGCGCATAGGCATAGGCGTTAGGCAGCCATTGGTGCAGCGGCCACATCGCCGCCTTCAGCCCGAGGCCGACGACGATGAAGGCAAAGCCCGCCTGCACGGCCCGGTTGCCCGCCTGCCCCTCCAGCCGGACCGCCAGGTCCGCCATGTTGAGCGTCCCCGTAGCTGCATAGAGGAAGCCGACGCCGATCACGAAGAAGGTCGCGCCAATCGTGCCCATGATCAGATAGTTGAACGCCGCCGCCAGGGCCCGCCGGTCGCGTTTCAGGCCGAGGGCAACCAGCACATAGGTCGAAATCGAGGAAATCTCCAGGAAGACGAAGAGGTTGAAGGCGTCGCCTGTGATCGCCACGCCGGCAAGGCCAGCCACGCAGAGCAGATAGGCGCCATAGAACATCGGGTGCTTTTCATGGCGCACCTCCGCCGAGACCGTCGGCCAGGAGAACACCGCCGCCAGCAGGGCGATCGCTGTCACCAGCAGCAGGATCATGACGTTTAGGGCATCGACCCGGAACTCGATCCCGACCGGCGGGGCCCAGCCGCCAAGGGCATAGGAAACCACGCCCGGCGCCGTCAGGTTCGGGTCGATCCCGCGTTCCGCAATCGCCCGGATGGTTGCGGTGTCGGCCGAGACGAGACCCAGCAGGATGAGCGCAAACAGCAGGCTCGCCGCGGTGACCGCAATCGATACGATCCAGGCAAACCGCCCGTTCGGCACGAACACCATGACCGGCGCGGCCAGCATGGGCACCACCACAAGGAGCACCGCAGCATGGGCGATCGCCCAGCCCGGCGCGAGCATCACCAGGGCCTCGATCACGCGCGGGCCTCCTGCGCGGCGTCGTCCAGCTCCTCCTCCAGCGCCACATCCATGTCGATGGCCCGGATATCGTCATTCTCGATCGTGCCATAGGCTTCGCGGATCCGCACGATGATCGCCAGGCCCACCGACAGGGTCGCCACGCCAACCACGATCGCGGTCAGGATGAGGACATGGGGAAGCGGATTGCTGTAGGTATTGTACAGCCCTTCCACGGGTCCGTAGGCCGCCGCACTGCCATCGCCATAGGCCGCGACCTGGCCCGCCTCGCCGACGGCCGGCGCAGCGTGCCCGCCCTCGCTGCCATGGCTGTCATACTTCGGCAGGTCCTTGCCATAGAGGATGGGCGCCGTGCCGCCGGCAACCTTGGCGAGCGTGATGTAGAAAAGGAAGACCGAAGTCTGGAACACCGACAACCCAACCATGCGCTTGATCAGGTTCGACGACGCATAGGTAATGTAGAGCCCCACCATCATCAGCGCGAAGATCGCCCAGTAACTGGCCCGCTCAAGTATGAAATCCAGCATCGCTACCAGTCCTCGTCCCGGATTTCGGCAACGCGGCCGGCAAACGCGTAGAAGATCGTCAGCATCGCACCGGCGACACCGAACAGGACGCCCAACTCGATCACGATGATGCCCGTATGCTGGCCGAGATGGCCGCCCTCCGGCTCGTTGAACAGCCGGTCATATTCCAGGTAATTGCCGCCCATCAGCAGCGCCCACACGCCAACACCGGCATACAGCAGCACGCCAATGGCGGCCAGGCCGCGGGCAAACAGCGCTGGCACCGCCCGCAGCGCCGCCGGGACCCCGAAAATCAGGGCGTAGAGAATGACACCGACGGCGAAGATCACACCCGCCTGGAACCCGCCTCCCGGCGAATACTCGCCATGGAAATGGACGTAGAAGGCGTAGATCGTGATCATCGGGATCAGCAGTTTCGAGACGACCCGCAGGATAACGTGATGATCGGTATTCATTCGTCACCCTTGTCCCGATTGCGCAGAGAGGCCGCCAGCGAGCGCTCGCCAAAGCCGAGCAGCAGCGCCACCGACAGGCCGGCTGTGAACACCACCACGACCTCGCCCAGCGTATCGAAGCCGCGATAGCTGGCGAGGATCGACGTGACCACGTTTGGAAAACCCATCTCGCCATAATGGCGCTGCAGGTATTCCGCTCCGACATGGGTGTTCGCCGGTGAACCGGCGTCGCCATAGGCCGGCAGGTCGACCGAGGCGTAGACGAGCATGGCGCCCGTCACGGTCACGACAAGGGCCGGGGCGAGGTGCCTGAGGCCCCGTTCAGGCTTCGCCGTACGCGCGGTCAGGAGCATTGCGCCAAGCATCAGGGCGGTCGAAATCCCGGCGCCCACAGCGGCTTCGGTGAAGGCCACATCGACCGCGTCGAGAGCGACAAACCAGAGCGCTGACAATAGCGAGTATACACCCGACAGCATGACAATGGCGAACAGGCTGCGCAGGCGCGCAATGCCCACCGCGACGACGAACAGGAGTGCCAGCAGCAGGATATTGACCAGCGCCAGTCCGGTCTCGGAGACGATCGACGTCATCAGCCCGCGTCCTCCCCTTCCTCGAAGTCCATGCCGTCAGCCGCCTCGGCCAGATGGCGATCCCGGCCGATCAGGGGCTGCAACCCCGCCTTGAACGCGGCATTGGCAAGCGCATGGCTTGCGGTCGGGCCAGTCAGGAAAAGGAACAGCCAGATCGCCGCTAGCTTTGCCACGACCAGCCAGGTCGGCGCCAGGAACGCCATGCCAACAAGCAACAGGGTCGCACCGGAGGTGTCGGTCACACTGGCGGCATGAAGGCGCGTGTAGAAATCGGGAAATCGCAGCACGCCGACGGTGCCGATAACCGAAAGGCAGGCCCCGGCAAGACAGAGCAGGCCGCCAATGCCGGGCCGCGCCACCTCGAAGGCGTAGAGCAGGGGAGCAAGCGCCTCCACCGCGTCAGCCCCTGCCACCGGATGGGTCAGCACCCGTCTCCGGTCGCCGTGCCAGCGACACCTGGAAGGAGCGGTAGCGGAAGAATTTGAGAATTGCGATGGTCGAGACGAAATTGATCAGGGCATAAAGAATGGCGATGTCCAGCCACTCCGGCCGGCCCATGACAAAGCCGAGCAGGCCGAGAAAGACCACCGTCTTCGTGCCGAAGGAATTGACCGCCAGTACCCGGTCATACAGAGACGGCCCGCCAAGCGCACGCACGAGCATCAGCGCGATCGCGACAAGCAGCGCGACGGACGCGAAGGCCAGCAGCATCAGCTATTCACCCTGTCAGCCGCCAGGCGCGTGCGCCGGTTCATCTCATCGAAGGCTTCCGGCTGCGCATGGCTCTCATAGAGCGCATGAACGAGCAGCTTGTCGCCCTCAACCGCCAGTGTCACGGTTCCCGGCGTCAGCGTGATCGAGTTTGCAAACGTGGTGCGTGCAAGGTCTGACCGGCAGGTCGTCTTCACCTTCACAAGCGCCGGGTCGATATCCAGGTCAGCCCGCATGCATGCCTGGATGACGACCCAGTTGGCTTTGAAGATCTCGCCGACCAGCCAGACCCAGTAGGCGAGGAAACGCGGCAGGCTGAGATAGGGCGAACCCTCCCGGTCGAACAGGCCAAGCCGGCCTGTCAGCACGAGCGTCAGCACAACCGACACCGCACCAAGCGACAGGAGCAATGGCTTGAATACGCCAGACATCAGCAGCCAGAAGGCCACCAAGCCGATCAGGAGGCCGACCAGATACCCCAAGCACCCCTCCGCTCGAATGAGGATCAAGGACTGTCGGCATTAGAGGCTGGCGTCCGATTTGGCCAGACCCTGCAGGGTCGATTTCACTGCGACGCTGCAGCTTCAGGCATCGAACACCAGCCGCGCGGTGCGCTGCGGCGTGGAGTGGACCGTGCCCTCAGCATCATTCTCATTGCTCGCCGCATGGCGCGGTGCGCTCGGCGAGAAGGCAGAGCTCAGCGACCAGTTCCAGTATCGCAGGGTCGTCTGCGCCTTGGCCGTGGTGAGGGTCTCATAGACGTGCCGAACCGGCATGAACAATGGATGTTCGCAACCATCGGCATCGGCCACCGGGCGACGCAGCGCCTGCCAGAGCATGGCCAGATAGGGCCGCTTCAGACCGGTCGCCTTGCACAGCACCGCCAGCCCCTCACCGCCGCTGTCGCTCATCATTTTGGCGATGGTGACCGGCTTGACGCCGGAGAGATAGCCGATCTCCTGCGCCAGTTGCGGCGTCATGCCGGTGCGGGCGGCCATCTCGACGGCATGTTCGAGGCTGTCATAGGGGCTCTTCTCGATGGCCGCGCGGTTGCGCTGGCGCCGTTCGATCAACTGCAGGGTCTTGCGCGTCACCGCGTCCGCCCAGTTCTCCTCCGAGGCCATTGCGAACACATCGCCACAGGCGGCAATCAGCTCCAGCCGGTCGGCCGCATGGCGCTGCAGGATCTTCCGGCGGGTCTCGCCATCCGACCACCAGAACATCGCCATGGCATCGCCGGTCCGCAGCTCAAGGCGTTCGATCAGTAGGCCGCAGAGATCGTCATGAACGCGCGATATCTCGACCATGACCTGGGTCGCCGCGTCTGAGAATTCCGCCTGCCGGTTGCGCAGGACAGTGCGGATCACATGCGGCTCACCGGTCCGCGCCAGCGCCAGCGTGACCATGGACGGCACGACCTTGCGCCGGGCCACCGCCAGCCAGTGCTCAACGCCGGTCGCCTCGACAATCTCACACAGATCGACCGCGTCGAAACCCTCATTATGGCTCAGCACGGCCTCGGCGATGCAAAACTCGCACATGGCGAGATAGCGAAGCAGCCGGCGCGGCGCCTCGGACTTCTGCGCGAGCCGCTCCGCGCACAGGCGGCGCGCCTCAGTGTCAGCAACGAACAGCATCTCAAGCAGCACGTCGCCCGCCATCTGGCGGTCCTGCGGGGCAAGCCGCGAGGCAGGCAGCGATACGACATCGATCAGGCGCCGCAGCAAGGCACTGCGCGAACGGCCGACAAATGGGACGGGCGGGATTTCAGGCGCGGACTGGGTCATGGCATCAGGCATCAGACTGCCATGGCGAAGTTAACGCCCTGCCAATTGCCGGCGCAGGATTGGCATGTCAGTCCACTCGCCGCCCAGGATGTACGCCAATCAGCAGGAGGCTTGCCGCAAGCATGGCAACCGCCAGCATGAACAAAGCCCCGCCATCGGTGGCCGTGCTGCCCGTATTGAGCGAAACCGGCACCTCGCGTCCCAGCCAGGGCGAGAGATGCAGCGCCACCGCGCCAGTCAGGATACCGGCCGAGAGCAGCGCACCAAAACGCCGGCTGAACGGCAGGACAAGGCAGAGCGCGGCGAACAGTTCCAGGAAAGCCACCGCAACGCGGCCAGCCGGCTCGAACTGGCTGTATCCGGAGTTGACCGCGAGCGTCTGGAAAATGATGTTCTCGCCCGGCGCATCGAACAGCTTCACCGAGCCCGCCGGCGGGTCCGGCAGGGGATGCACCGTCGCCTGGACGAACATCGCAATCAGGAAGAGCGCGAGCACCCAGCTCACAAAATGCCGTACTGCACGCATCATCGGCCTCCGACCGCTTTGCCTGCTCCTACCATGCCTTGTCGCAGTGACAAACGGATGACGTCAGACGCTGCGGCGTTGCGGCAGGCTGGCCTGGCGGACGGCGCGCGGGGTCTCGCCCGTCTCCTCCCGGAAGGCCCGGTTAAACGGCCCGATTGAGCCGAACCCGCAATCGAGCGCGATGTCGAGGATGGAGCAGTCGCGATAGCGCGGGTCCTGCAGGCGCCGGCGCGCCTCGGCGATCCGGAAATGATTGACCATGTGATTGAAGTTGCGGAAGCCGAGCGCGCCGGTGATCGCCTGACTGACACGGTAGTCCGCCTCGCCAAGCATCCGCGCGACATCGGCCACGCGAAGGTTTGGTGTCGCGAACACCGCCTCGCTGCGCACGAGCGCCTCGATCCGCTCGGCCAGCGCGCGATCATCGTGCGAGGCGCCGCGGCGCGCCGATCGGGGCGCACGCGCCCGCCGCGGCAGGGCATGGGCGTCGCGAAACCGGAGCGCGAGGCTGGCGCCGGCAATCGCAACCAGCGCGGCGCCCGCCTGCACCGTGTCCTGCGAGGCCGCGGCCAGGGTGTCCTCGCCCGACTGCCAGATCCAGAGCACCGAGACCGCAAGCAGCAGGCCATAGCTGAGCGCAAAGACAATCCGGAATTGCCGCTCGGCCGCGCTGAGGTGGGGCCCGTAGCCCTGGAAAACCTCCAGGAAGACGAGCACCAGCACGGTTGAGCTCACCAGCATGTGCGTATTGGCCACCGCGCGCAGACCGCTCGCCCCGGCCCCGCCGTTGACCCCCGCCGCCTGGCCCAGCGCAAGGACGAGCCCGGTGGCGAACAGCACGCCGACCACCCCGAGCGGCCAGAGCGGCTCCCCGTCCGGCGGGTGGAACAGAGCCCGCGCCATCAGCCACGCCAGCCCGCACCCCGCCATGCCGCCGAGCAGGAGCACCGGAGACAGCGGCCCGAACGCCTCGCCCTGCAGCGTCTCCGCCACGAACAGGCCAAGCGAGACCGACAGGACCAGCCACACCCCATGCCGATAGCGCCAGGCCTGGCCGCGCATCCGCCAGAGGCCAAGGGCGAAGGCGCCCCCGGCCACAAGGGCGAACATGGCCAGTATGCCGTTCTCAACGCTCATCGCCGTCCTTCCGGTCTGCCCTGTCCCCGCGCCGCACCGGGCGCTGCAAGCCTTCCATGGCGGGCCCATGGCCTGCAACCTGCGCAAATGTCTCGCCGATTTCCAAATCGGCAAGACACGGGCGCCCACCGCGCCCGAAGCCGGGCCTCTCAAACTGAAAGGACCAGGCCCCATGACACTCTCCCAGCCGGCGCACCCGCCCGCGCCCGCACTCCCGGCCGATCGCGCCCTGCAGGCGACCGGCGTTCTGTGGTTCATCGTCGCCGCGATCGGCCAGCTCGCCTTCGTCTGGTTCATCCTTGCCCATTTCGGCGGCCACACGCTCGCCGGAAACCCGGAAGGCTGGAACGACAAGCCGCTGATCGACGGCCACATCCCAGGCGATACCGCCGGCAACACCATGTTTGCCATCCACGCCCTGTTTGCCGCGATCATCACCGTCGGCGGCCTCCTCCAGCTGGTGCCGCAGGTGCGCCGGGCCGCGCCGTGGTTCCACCGCTGGAGCGGCCGGCTGTTTCTCGTTGCCGCAGGGATCATGGCCGTCGGCGGGCTGTGGCTGGTCTGGGGTCGCGGGACCTATCTCTCGCTCGTCTCGGGCATCTCGGTCAGCCTCAACGGCGTGCTAATCCTCCTCTTCGCCGCCCTTGCCTGGCGCCTCGCCGTGCAGCGGCGGATCGATGCCCACCGCCGCTGGGCGATGCGGCTGTTCATGGTGGTCAATGGCGTCTGGTTCCTGCGCGTCGGGCTCATGGGCTGGGTGCTGGCCAACCAGGGCCCGGTCGGCATGAACCGCACCCTCTCGGGCCCGGCCGACCTCGTCATCACCTATGGCAGCTACCTGATCCCGCTCGCGCTCCTTGAGCTCTATTTCGCCGCCCGTAGGGCCCGGTCGCCGGCCGCGAAGTGGGCCGCCAGCGTCCTTGTCCTCCTTGCCACCGCCTTCACCGCGCTCGGCGTCTTCGGCACCATTGCGATCATGTGGCGGCCCTACTATTAAGCAGAACGGTGGCGGCCGCCGGCAGCCTGCGCCACCAGCCGCCCTTCACACACCTACCGGCCCGCGCCATTACTGTGTCATGGCCGATGATGCCGACCCGAAGACCCTGCCCGCGCCGCTGACGGGCGAGCCGCTGCCGCCGGAAGGGCCGGAGCATGCGCGCTCACCGGTCACGGGGGTCGACAGTGCTCTGACCGCTGGCCGCACGCTGATGGACGCGGCGGACCGGCTGGTGTTCCAGAAGCTGAGGCGCGGTATCCGGATCGAGCTGCCGGCCTATCTGCTCGTCCAGTCGAGCTGGTTCATGGCCTTCGGACTGCAGATGGTGCTCTTCCCCTATCTGATCACCAGCCCGCAGCACCTGCACCTGGGTGGGCTGGAGCTGGGCCTCGCCAACATGGCGCTCTCGGGCCCCTCGGTGGTCTTCCTGCTGCTTGGCGGGGTGATCGCCGAGCGTACCGATGGCAAGCGCCTGCTCATCCTGTTGCATGTGTTGGCCGCCATCCCGGCCCTCGGCCTTGCCGCCGCAATGATGACCGGCACCCTCTCATATCCGATGATGATCATCTATGGTGCCACCATCGGTACGGTCGGCGCATTCATGATGCCGGCCCGCGATGCCATTATCAACGAGGTGGTGGAGCGGCGTGCCCGGCTCGGTTCCGGGGTCACGCTGCAGCTTGGCGTAACGCTCGCCACCATGGCGCAGTTCGTCAGCCAGATCATCGGCCTCGTCCTTGGCGGCTATGCCGACAAGATGACCCGCATGCCTGACTGGCTGGGGGGGGTCGGTGTCGGACCGGTCCAGTCCGAACGCCTGCTCATCTTCCAGGCGATCGTGCTCGCCATCGGCGCCGGCTTCGCCTTCTTCCTCGCCCGCGGCCGCCGGGTGCGCACCGGCCGCTCCGGCCTCGGCGCCGCCTTCGGTGACATCGCAGAGGGCTTCCGCGCCGTGCGCGCCGACGCACGCCTCTGGGCGATGACCTCGCTGATGTTCGGCGTCGGCATCTTCGTGATCGGCTCCTTCCTCGTCGTCCTGCCGATCATCAACCGGGACATTTACGGCCTGCAGTCCGACGGCATCCGCGACATGTTCGTGACCTTCTGGCTCGGCGCCTTCGTCTCCTCGCTCGCCCTGTCGGTGTTCAAGACGATCAGGCGCCAGGGCCGGCTCCTCCTCACCGCGCAGCTGCTTGGCTCGCTCGCCATCCTGGTGATGCTGGCCAAGCCGCCGCACTGGGTGTTCCTCGTGATCGTCTTCGCCTGGGGGCTCGCCGCCGGGGTCTCCATCGCCATGAGCCGCTCGATCGTGCAGGACGCCGCGCCGAAGGACCAGCTCGCCCGCGTCCTCTCCATCTACCAGCTCGGCTTCATGGCCGGCGCCCCCTTCGGCGCGGCGCTGATGGGCGCGGTTACCGATCTCTTCCCCAATGAGCCCCAGCGCGTCGCCATCATTCCCGCCGCCGGCATGTCCCTGCTGATCGCCTGGATGATCCTCAGAACGCCGATCTGGAACATGAAGAACGGCGCCGTGAAGGGGTGAGGCGGCGCCCGCGCATCTCACCCTGGCCGATTGCTGGGCCACGAGACCGATCGCTCGCCCGCATGCCTGACTTACTTGTGTTGAAGCGGACAGAAACCGGTTGTGTTCGCCCCCCCCTGACCCTGCCCCCTTATTCCGGGCCGATCCACTTGAAGTCGCGGGACTGCCACCAGGGCCAGAAGCTCGGCAGGCCGTCGGAGACCTTCACCGGATAATCCGGCTGGCGCTTTTCCAGGAAGCTCATCACGCCCTCCTTGGCGTCCGCAGAGCGTCCGCGCTCATAGATCGCGGCGCTGTCGACAATGTGGGCCTCCATCGGGTGGTCGGCGCCGAGCATGCGCCACATCATGTGGCGCGTCAGTGTTGTGGAGACGCCCGCGGTGTTCTCCGCGATCTCCATCGCCAGCGTCCGGGCGGTTGCCATCAGCTCCGCCTGCGGCACGACCTGGCTGACCAGCCCACCCTTCAGCGCCTCCTCGGCGGAGAACACCCGGCCGGTATAGCACCACGCCAGCGCCTGCTGGATGCCGACAAGCCGCGGCAGGAACCAGGAGGACGCTGCCTCCGGGTTGATGCCGCGCCGGTTGAAGACGAAGCCGAAGCGCGCCGTGTCGGCGGCAATGCGGATGTCCATTGGCAGCTGCATGGTGACACCGACGCCGACCGCCGCGCCATTCACCGCTGCGATCACCGGCTTAAGGCTCTCGAAGATGCGCAGCGTCAGCCGCCCGCCTCCATCGCGGCGAATGTCGTCCTGCGAGGTCCGCCCCGCCTCGCCGGAACCGGCGCGCGCGTCATAGTCGAAGGTTTCGGCCCCGGCGGAAAGGTCGGCCCCGGCGCAGAAGGCGCGCTCGCCATGGCCGGTGACGATGACCGCGCGGATGTCATCATCGGCGTCGGTCAGGTCGAACGCTTCGATCATCTCGTACATCATCCGGCCGGTGAAGGCGTTCATCTTGTCCGGGCGGTGCAGGGTCAGGATGGCGATGGGCCCGTCCTTTTCCAGCTTGATGTCCTCAAACTCCCTGATTGTCTGCATGGCGTGCCTCCTGCCTCTCTGTCCCTTGGGGGGTGCAGTGAAGCACACCCCCTGACGCAGCGGCGGTCAAGCGCGGCGTCGGGCGAGCCTGACCGGGCCCGGCGGCCCATCCCGAATCCCATCTGCGACACTATCACATCTTCGTGATCGATCCTGATGACATGTGCGCTGCGGCCTGCTAGCGACCACGTCGTCCATGATCGACTTTCCGCCCGCCATCACATTTGCCATTCCGCTCTTCGTCATCTGCGTCATTGCCGAATGGATCGCAGTGAAAACGGGGCGGGCCCGTGGCCGGTATGACACGGCCGATGCGCTGACCTCGATGGCGATGGGCATCGGAAATGTGCTCATAAACGCGGCGACGGCCCTTGTGTCCTTGTGGATGATGATGCTGGTCTGGCCCTACCGGCTGGTCGACATTCCGGTGACCGGCTGGAGTTTCCTCGCGCTCTTCATCGCCTATGACCTCATCTATTACTGGAAGCACCGCCTTGCTCACCGGGTACGCTGGTTCTGGATGGAGCATGCGACCCACCACTCCAGCACCCACTACAATCTCACCACCGCACTGCGCCAACCCTGGTTCGGACCGCTGACGGTGCTGATCGTGCTCGGCTGGCCGCTGGTCGTTCTCGGCTTTCACCCGTTGTTCATCTTCTTCGCCGGCAGCCTGAACCTCGTCTACCAGTTCTGGATCCATACCGAGACCATCGACCGGATGCCGCGCCTATTCGAGGCGGTGTTCAACACGCCCTCGCATCACCGGGTCCACCACGCCACGAACCCGCGCTACCTTGATGCCAATTATGCCGGCGTCTTCATTGTCTGGGACCGGCTGTTCGCAACCTTCGTGCCGGAAGATCCGGCCGAGCCGCCGGTCTATGGCATCGTCAAGCCGCTGAACTCCTGCAATCCACTGGTTGTCGCCTATCATGAGGCGGCCGCACTTGCCCGCGACTGCGCGAGCGACGGCGTGAGGCCGCTGACCTGGCTGAAACGGATGGCCAGCCCGCCTGGCTGGTCTCCGGACGGCCATCACCAGCGCAGCGAGGACATCAAGGCCGCCGCGGCGCGTGCCGCAGAGCGCCGCGCTCAGGCGCCGGACGCCCAGCCGAACCACCGATCGCGCATCTCGACAAGACCGGCAAGTTCATAGACACCCGCGGCGGCAAGTGTTGGCCCGACTTCCCGCTCAGGCCGCCTGGCTGACGACGCGGTTTCGCCCGCTTTCCTTGGCCGCATACAGTGCCGAATCGGCGCGCCGCATCAGGTCGGCGGCAGAATCATCATTGGAGGCTAGCGCCGCGACGCCCGCCGACAGCGTGATATCGAGCGCCACCGGCACGCCGTCGACCTCGAACGGCGCCCCTGCCACGGCCGCGCGCACCCGCTCAGCAACGCCGGAGGCGGTCGCCCCGGTGGTTTCCGGCATCACCACGAGGAACTCCTCGCCGCCGGGACGGCAGACAATGTCGATCGGGCGGACATTCGCCTTCAACCGCGCAGCCAGTTCCTGCAGCACGAGGTCGCCGGCATGGTGTCCCCAGGTGTCGTTCACCTGCTTGAAATGGTCGATATCGAGCGCGACCAGCGAAAGCGGCGCGCCGCCGGTGGTCGCGCGCTGCATCCATTGCTGGACCTGGTTCAGCATGTAGCGGCGATTGTAGAGGCCGGTCAGCTGGTCGATGACTGCCAGCTCCATGCCGCGGTCGACACGCTCGCGCAGGATCTCGATATAGCGCGAGCGGCGCGCCTGGGTACGCACCCTTGCCAGCAATTCCTGCTCCTCCACCGGCATCTGGATCAGGTCACTCGCGCCACAATCCAGCGCCTGGGCGGCGCGCTTGCGGTCGGCCGGGTCGAAGGCAACGACGATCGAGATCGCCCTTGTGTGCGCGGAAATATTGAAATGGGCGCACAGTTTCAGCGGATCGAAGACCTGATTGGACAGGCTGAGCACCATCAGGTCGATCCGCCCGCGGTCGACCGCGCCAATCTCGCCGGCCTCCAGGAAGGTTGCCACCTCATGATGGGCCTCGCGCAGGATCCGCGCCATCCGGGCTGACGAACGCGCCACCGTGTCGACGATCAGGATGCGCGCCGGCCGGTTGAGAAGCTCGAACTCGCGGTCGTCGAGTGCGCCGGCGACGCGCCCATTGGCCTCGCGCTGGCGCAGTTCGGAGGCGACCGCATTGAAGCGCGTCAGGGCCGCGATCCGCGATGTCAGGATCAGCTCGTCCACCGGCTTGGTGATGAAGTCCTCCGCCCCGGCCTGCAGGCCGCGAACCCTGTCGTCGACCTCGTTCAGGGCCGTGACCATGACCACCGGGATATGGGCTGTCTCCGGATCCTCCTTCAGGCGCAGGCACGTCTCATAGCCGTCAAGGCCCGGCATCATGACGTCGAGCAGGATGACGTCCGGCTGGATCTCGCGCGCCAGCGAGATCGCCATCCGCCCGTCTGCGGCCTCGACCACATGGTGATACTTCGCCTCCAGCATGCCCTTCAGCAGGCGCCGGTTCGCCTCGATATCATCGACGACGAGAATCCGCGCCGTCATCAGGCCGCCTGCCCTTCGGGCATCAGCGCCTCCACCGCACGGATGAAGGATGTCATCTGGATCGGCTTGGAGAGATAACCCTCACAACCCGCCTCGCGCACGCGCTCCTCGTCGGCGCGCATGGCAAAGGCCGTAACGGCCAGGACCGGGATTGCTGACAGCTCCTCATCATCCTTCAGCCAGCGGGTGATGTCGAGCCCGGAGACCTCCGGCAGCTGGATGTCCATGATGATGAGGTCGGGACGCTCCCGCCGTGCCAGGTCGATCGCCTTGGCCCCGTCCCGGCAGGTCAGCGTGCGATAGCCGAAC
Source organism: uncultured Hyphomonadaceae bacterium (assembly GCA_964412785.1). Classification (GTDB taxonomy): domain Bacteria; phylum Pseudomonadota; class Alphaproteobacteria; order Caulobacterales; family Hyphomonadaceae; genus UBA5336. Next base: position 160,169 of record CAYPQD010000001.1, on the reverse strand, counting down.
GAATCGAGAAGGTCGCAGAACAGTCGCATGTTCAGCTCGTTGTCCTCCACGACCAGCACGGAACGGCGCGTGTCTCGGCTCATCTCAGGGCGTCCATCGACTGCGACTCGGGGGTCCTGCCCCTTCCGTTCACATGGACCGAAGAGTCTTAACCCTTGTTTACAGGTGGCCTGCCGCGCGGCGGAACGCAACACGCGATCGCGCCTCGCCGGCCTGCCGCATGCCTCAGGCGCCGGCGATCCGCTCAAGCGTCGCGTCGCAGGAGGAGGGCGTCGACGAGAAACTCAGTGCCCGCGCGCCCGTCCGGTACTGCACCTCGACCATGACCCGGCCATTCGCATCATAGAGTGCAGTCCGCTTGAACGCCTTGCAGGTCTTTTCCAGGAACAGGCGCCTTGCCTCAGCGACATCGCCATTCAGGCGCATGTCCGTCTCGGCCCGCACGATCACACGGATCTCCATTCGGTTTGCATCAACGGAATGGCTGTGGACGACGAGCTTTGGCTGCATCGGCTGGTGTCCTTGCGGCAGGCCCCAGCCAATCCCTCGAACGATCGGACCAGCCTGCTTCTCCAGCCACTCGGCGCGCTGCTCCGGCGTCGCGCTTGCCGGGTCGAACCCACCGGTCGACCCGCCCAGCGAAGCCCCGCCGGCAATCGCCATGATGACGCCGAGAACCAGAATGCCGATCATAAGGTATTTCATCGCGTCCGTTCCCTTGTGCCGGATGGCATAGTCCTAGCCGATCGGGGTTAAGCCTGGCCTCGCCGGCTCCTGCGAATCGACCGTCACGCCTTAACCATTGCTGGCAGGACGACGACATGGGACACTTCAGTCATGGCCACGCTTTGCCGCGACTGCCTTGACCTTGTTGCCGGGCCCAACGACGCCCCGTCGGCCTGCCCGGCCTGCAATGGCGCCCGGCTCGTCACCCATCCCATGCTCACCCGCCTTGCTGTCGCACACCTCGACTGCGACGCTTTCTTCGCCGCGATCGAGAAGCGCGACCGCCCCGAACTTGCCGACCGGCCGGTGATCGTGGGCGGCGGCCAGCGCGGCGTCGTCGCCACCTGCTGCTACATCGCCCGCCTCTCCGGCGTGCGCTCGGCCATGCCCATGTTCAAGGCACTGAAGGCCTGCCCCGATGCCGTGGTCGTGAGGCCCGACTTTGCCAAGTACAGCGCCGCCGCGGCTGTCATCCGCGAGAAGATGGAGGCGCTGACGCCGCTCGTTGAACCGGTCTCGATTGACGAAGCCTATCTCGATCTCGCCGGCACGGAACGTGTCCATGGCGCCCCGCCCGCCATCCTGCTGGCCCGCCTTGCTGCCGGGATCGAGCGCGACCTGGCCATCACCGTCTCGGTCGGACTGTCAGCCAACAAGTTCCTCGCCAAGACCGCAAGCGAACTGGACAAGCCGCGCGGCTTCGCCGTCGTCGCTGCGGAGGAGGCGCCCGCCCTGCTGGCGCCGCGTCCGGTCGGCTTCCTGCATGGGATCGGCCCGAAATTCGCCGCCCGGTTGAACCGCGAAGGCCTCAGGACCGTCGCCGATGTGCAGGCCACCGACCGGAAGACGCTGATGGCGCGATATGGCGAGAGCGGCCTGTCGCTGCACCGGCGCGCCTTTGGCATCGACACCCGCCCGGTGCAGCCCGGCAGCGCGCGCAAGTCGGTCTCCTCCGAAACCACGTTCGAGGCCGACATTGCCGATGCCGGACGCCTTGAGGACCTGCTCTGGCAGGTCTGCGAGAAGACAGCGACGCGCGCCAAGGCCGCCGGCGTGGAAGGCCACACCGTCACGCTCAAGCTGAAAACGGCAGGCTTTCGCACGCTGACCCGGCGCACCACCCTGTCCGGGCCAAGCCAGCTCGCCCAGACCCTGTTCCGCGCCGCCCGGCCGATGCTGCAGCGCGAGGCCGCCGCCCATGCGCCTTTCCGCCTGATCGGTGTCGGCCTGTCGGATCTCACCGCGGTGCGGGCCGACGCCGCCGACCTCGTCGACCCGCTGGTCGCCAAGCGCGCCGCGGCCGAGCGGGCAAGCGATGCGGCCCGCGCCCGCTTCGGCGCCGATGCCGTCAAGACCGGCCGGGCCGCCAGACTTGATCGCGGGCGCGTCCCCCGATGACGGCGCCGGCGCAATCGCTTAAGGCTGGCAGAGACCCCCAGAACCCGCATCCCGGAGCCCGCCATGACCACACCGCAAGACCGCCTCGCCGCGCTCGGCATCACCCTGCCGGAGCCCGTCGCGGCGGTCGCCAATTACGTCCCCTGCGTCATCACCGGCGATCTGCTCTTCGTCTCTGGTCAGGTCAGCGTCGGCCCTGAGGGGCTCGTCACCGGCCGGCTCGGCGAGACCCTCGACCTTGAAGCCGGCCAGGCAGCGGCCCGGCTCTGCGCCATCAACCTGATCTCCCAGTGCCAGGCCGCCCTCGGCGACCTCAGCCGGGTCCGCCGGATCGTCAAGCTGGGCGGTTTTGTCAGCGCCGCCGCGCACTTCACCGATATCCCCAGGGTCATCAATGGCTGCTCTGACCTGATGGTCGAGGTGTTCGGCGAGGCCGGCCGCCATGCCCGCTCAGCCGTGGCCTGCCCGGTCCTGCCGCTGGGTGCGGCTGTCGAGGTCGACGGCGTGTTCGAAATCGATGACTGACCTGTTCGCCCACAGGGGGCTCTGGTCGCCGGACGGGCCGCCCGAGAACTCGCTCGCCGCATTCCGGGCCGCGGCCACACAGGGTGTTGGCATAGAACTGGACGTCACCCTGTCGTCCGACGGGGTGGCGATGGTCTTCCACGACCCGGTGCTCGACCGGATGACCGCTGAGGGCGGGCCGGTCTGGACCCGCACCGCCGACGCGCTCGGCGCCCTCACCCTGGCCGGCAGCGCCGAGCGCATGCCGCGTCTCGCCGATGTCATCGCCGCGCTGCCGCCGGGCCTGCCGGTGCTCGTCGAGTTGAAGACCGGCCCGGCCGCCCCCGACGCTCATGCCGAAGCACTCGCCGACGCCCTTCAGGCCGCCGGCACCGCGGTTGCCCTCATGTCATTCAGCCTCGACCTCCTCGCCGCCTGTGCCCGCCACTTGCCGGAGCGCCGGCGCGGCGTCCTGTTCCCGCCCGGCATGCGTTCCACCCCTGATGCTGCAGCATCAAGGCTTGAGGCGGCGAAGGCGCTGTCGGCCGGCTTCCTTGCCGTCCATCATGGCGATGCCGCCCATCTGTCCGGCCTCAAGCCCGCCGCCATGCCGCTGCTGGCATGGACGATCGACAGCGCCGAAAGCCTCGCTGCCGCCGGTCCCCATGCAGACGGACTGATCTTCGAGCATCTCGAACCGGGCCTCGTCAGGAATAACGGCCGGCCTAGGTGACGCGACATGGATGATACCGCCCACCGCCTTGTGATGTCGCAGGACCTGTCGGATGTGGAGCCTGCCCAATGGAACGCGCTCGCCAACCCGCCGGGCGCGCGCTTCGACCCCTTCCTGACCTGGGAATTCCTGGAGGCGCTGGAAGCGTCCGGCGCAGCCACGCCCGCCACAGGCTGGTCGCCGCACCACCTCCTCCTCACCGGCCCGGGCGGGACGCTGCGCGGCGCCCTGCCGCTCTACGCCAAGTCCCATTCCTATGGCGAGTTCGTGTTCGACCACGCGTGGGCCGACGCGTTTGAGCGCGCGAGCGGACGCTATTACCCGAAACTGCTCGCCGCCGTTCCGTTCACGCCGGTGACGGGCCGGCGCCTGCTCGTGCCAGACGGGCCTGATGGCGCAAGCCTGCGCGCCGCGCTCCTGACCGGCGCGCTGCGGATGGCCGCAGATAACGGCCTGTCCTCCCTGCACGTCAATTTCATTGACGAAGCCACAGCCTCCGAGCTGCAGCGCCACGGCCTGCTGATCCGCACCGACCAGCAATTCCACTGGGTCAACCGCGACTACGCCACCTTCGACGATTTTCTCGCCAGCCTGTCCTCGGCGCGGCGCAAGAACCTGCGCAAGGAACGCGCCCGCGCGCAGGAGGGGCTCGACTTCGTCCACCTGACCGGCGAAACCATCACCGAGGCGCACTGGGACGCGTTCTATGCTTTCTACATGGACACCGGCGCCCGCAAGTGGGGCGCGCCCTATCTCAACCGCGAGACCTTCTCCCTGATCGGCGAGCGCCTCGCAGAGCGGGTCCTGCTGGTATTCGCCATGGAAGATGGCCGCCCGATTGCCGGCGCGCTCAACCTTATCGGATCGGATGCACTCTACGGCCGATACTGGGGCTGTCTCGTTGACCGGCCAATGCTGCACTTCGAGGTCTGCTATTACCAGGCCATCGACTACGCGATCAGCCACGGCCTTGCCGTCGTCGAGGCCGGCGCCCAGGGCGGCCACAAACTCGCCCGGGGCTATGAGCCGATGGAAACCCGCTCGGCCCACTGGATCGCCCATCCGGGCCTGCGCGAGGCGGTCGCAGACTATCTCCGCCGCGAGCGCCAGGCGGTCGCCTCGGATATGGACTACCTCAGGACGCGCACCCCGTTTAAGAAGGGGCCTGCCTGAAGGAGGACACCCCATGACCCTGCATGCCGCCTATGACCCGGACAACATCTTCGCGAGACTGCTGCGCGGCGAGGTGCCGGCGGTAAAGGTGCTGGACGACGATGTGGCGCTTGCCTTCATGGACATCTTCCCGCAGGCGCGCGGGCACACGCTGGTCATCCCGAAGGACGTCACTGCGCGCAACCTGCTGGAGTTGCCGACCGACAGGCTCGGGCCCTACATGCAGCGTGTCCAGGCGGTCGCCCGGGCCGTGGACACAGCGCTGAAGCCCGACGGCATCGTCATCACCCAGTTCAATGGCGCGGCCGCGGGTCAGACCGTCTACCATCTGCACTTTCACGTCATTCCGCGGGTTGAGGGCACGGCGGTGAAGGGCCACGGCCAGGCGCCGCAGGCCGATCCGGCCGAGCTTGAAAGTCTCGCGCAGATGATCCGCGCCGCGCTGTGAGCAAAGCGGCCGGCCGCCTCAGTTGAGACGCTGTTCCAGGCCAACACGGGCAACGCCGAGTTCCAGCTCAAGCTCGAAGGCGAGGCCGGAAAGGCTCGGGCAGTCGGGTGAGACGCGCACATCCTCGAACACCAGGCGGAACAGGCGCGGTTCCTCATCATCCCGGATCAGCGTCTGCAGCGTCATCGGCACGCCCGGAAACACCTGGCGCAGCCGGCCGAGCAGTCCAGTCTCGGGTGTCGGACGATCGACCTCGATCACGAGGGAAATACGCGGCAGGCGGGTCGCAGGCGCCGCGTCAGCCTTGAAGGGCGACGCCCTCAGCGTATCGACAATCTCACTGACGCTCACAGCCTGTCCCCCGGGCAAACCGGTGCTGAGCCGGTCTGCGTCTGCCCTCATATTACTGTCTGCGAGGGTCAGTTTAGCAGTCATTGCGCTGTCCACAACCGATCGGTGCCGTCATTGTGAGAAGGTTGGCCGGGGAACAGGACGGGAGCACACTGCTCCCCGGCCGGTGCGATCGGGACGATGGCTCCCCCCAAAGGGCCTGCGGTCTGGTGCCTCCGCGTTGCCATCGACCGTCCCGCAGTCTTCTGGTCCTCAATCGGGCGCGACGTCGAACCATGAAATCAAGCTAGCACCCCCCCGTGCGGGCAAGCGTTCGCTGCAGCGTTCACCGGGTGGGAAACCAGAAATTTTTCAGGAAACCGTACTTACCGGGCGTTGCAATCGCGCGTGTGACACCAGATAGTTAAGTGCAAGGGGATGCGAGGTACAGTGAGGGACGCACCATGACAGGCAACAAGGAACGGATCGTCATTGTTGGCGGCGGGATCGGTGGCCTGACCACCGCGCTGGAGCTCAGCAACACGCCGGAACAGCGCGCGCGCTATGACATCACGGTCTACCAGATGGGATGGCGGCTCGGCGGCAAGTGCGCCACAGGGCGTAATCCGCGCCATGGTCACAGGATCGAGGAACACGGGATCCACGGTTTCATGGGCTCCTATTTCAACGCTCTGCCACTCATGAAGCGTGTCCATGACGAATGGAACGTGCCAGCCGACCATCCGCTTGCCGACTTCTCGAAGGCCTTCCCGCCCGCCTTCAGCTCGTTCTTCTGGGAATTCCGGCAGGACCAACTCCTGCGCTGGGAAAACCGCCTTGAACCCAATGACCTGACCTTTGACCAGGCGCCAGCGTTTTCCAGCCTGACAGCCTGGCTCCGCCCGCTGGTCGACCGGCTGCTGGCCGCCGCCATGGCGCGCGGTCTGATCCCCGGCTTCGAGCCGCTTACCGGCACCGACAGGCCGATCCCGTGGGCCATGATCGCGCCGCTGATCGACCAGCCCTTCCCGGTGCCCCCGCAGGCCGATGACGAGACGAGGCGGCGGCTTGTCCTGTTCGACCTGATTGCGACCATGCTGCGCGGCTGCCGCGACGATTCCCTCGAAGTGACCGGCGTTGACAGCATTGATGAGGAGAATTTCTCAGACTGGCTGAGGCGCCATGGCGCCGGCCAGGACCTGCTGGCCTCGCCGCTGATCCTCGGCACGATCAATGTGACCTACCAGTATCCCGATGGCGACGTGTCCAGACCGCCGCTGATGAGCGCCTGCGGCTGGCTGCAATGGACCCTGCGCGGCCTGATCTACATGGGCGCTCCCTATTATCTCTTCGCGGCCGGCTCGGGCGATACCATTGTCACCCCGCTCTATGAGGTGCTGAAGGCGCGCGGCGTGCGCTTTTCATTCTTCCACCGCCTGAGCGATGTCACGCCGTCGGCCTGCGGCACGCGGATCGCCGCACTCCGCTTCGACGTGCAGGCCGAGACGCGCTCGGGCGACTATGACCCGCTGATCGAGGTGGCCGGCCTGCGCGCCTGGCCGGACCGGCCGCTCCATCAGCAGCTCCGGCATGGTAGCGAGCTGACCAGCGTCGATTTCGAGAACCCCTTCGTGGATGCACCCTACCAGGCCCGTCTCACCCTTGAGGACGGGCGCGACTTCGACTGGGCCGTGCTTGCCATCCCGCCGCGTGCAATCGGCGAGGCTGCGCCCGGCCTGTGCGCCAGCCGGGCCGACTGGGCAAGGGTGGCAACAGCCATGGCGACCACCGCCACCCAGTCCATGCAGGTCTATCTGGATGAGACGGTCGACGATCTCGATGATCCGCGCACCGACTTCCACCTGGCGGGCAATTTCATGTCCGGCATGCATGGCCATGTCGATTTCTCCAAATTCCTCGCCTTCGAGGCCTGGCCGGAAAACCGGGCACCCAAGGGGGTGCTGTTCTTCTCCGGCGTGATGCACGACCCGCCGGCGACCGCGCCGCAACGGCTGCAGGAAACCGCCAACCTGCTCGCCCGCGCCGAAGGCCTGGCGGTGTTGAGGGCTGGCGGCGGGCGCCTTCTTCCGGGCGGGGCTGTGACCAGGCGCAACCCCGTCTCCAACCCGTTCAGTCTCGACTTCGACCTCTTGCACTCAACCGCGCCGAAGGGCAGCGGTGTCGCCCGCTTCGATGACCAGTACTGGCGCGCCAACATCCTGCCGTCGGAGCGCTACACCCAGTGTCCGCCCGGCACCCGGAAGCTGCGGATCAACCCGCTGAAGACCGGGCTCGCCAACCTTACCGCTGCCGGCGACTGGGTCGACACCGGCCTCAATGTCGGCTCGTTCGAGGGCGCCGTGATGGGCGGCATGCTGGCCGCGCGGGCGATTGATCGCACCCTTGTCGTTTCCGACATTGTCGGGTGTGTCCCCACGCGCGCAGACCACCCGGAAATCGCCTGACAGGACAAGGATGGTCTTGGCCGGGCGGGCACGGGCTTCTAGACTTTCCGCTTTCGTCACCGCTTGGCGAGCCATGACCGATCCTGTGATGCGCCTGTACTTGTTCGGCGGCCTGCGTGTGGCGCGGGGCGATGACTCCCACGCCGAACTGGGCGGCGACATGGCCAATGCCGTGCTTCTCGCCCTTGCCCTTCGCGGGGCGCAGGGCATGGCCCGCCGCAGCCTCGCCACGCTGATCTGGCCGGACATGAATGAGAGCGACGGCCTGACGCGGCTTCGCCAGGAGATTCACACCATACGCCGGGTGTTCGAAGATGGCGTGCTGGTCCACCCGGCACGGGGCTGGATTGTCCTGTCGCCCGACCTCGTCTGGTGCGACTGCGCCGCGCTGGAAGCGGCCGCAGCGAACCTGCCAGTCGCCCACCTGCCCAGCCCGCGCGGCGCCTTTGTGGCCACCGTCCCCCGTGCCGGCGGGGATTACAGCAACTGGGTCCAAACCATCACGGAGGGCCGGCGCGTCGAACTGCTGGCGACCCTGTCGGGCGCGCTGGAAAGCGGGGAACTGAGCAATGCCATCAGTGACGTGCTGATCACCGCCCTTGGCTATCTCGACCCGCTGGACGAACGGGCCCTCGTCTCGGAACTTTCCAACCTGGCTCGGCGAGGCGAACTGCGCCGGATGGAGATCCTCCGCGGCGCCTATGACCGCCGACATATCGATCAACATGGCGAGGCCATGCCGGCCGAGCTCGCCGCACAGGTCGAGATGCTGATGGCGCAGGCCGGCCGCGTCCGCCGCGACGGCGCGGCCACCCCTGCCCGCCCTCAGCTGCGCCCGGCCCCGGTGGTGCGTCCGGTGGTCGCCATCAGCGCCTTTGAAAACCTGTCCCGCGACGCGCAGGTCGACTGGGTCGGCGAAGCCCTGGCCGAACACCTCCTCCAGCGCCTGTCCGGCCCGCGCTGGTATGAGTTGCGCGCAGAGAACCTCTCGGCGATCTACAAGCCGCCGGGGGTCGAAGCCGTCGGCATCGACCGCCTGCCGCCGACCTACCGGATCAGCGGCACTTTCGTTGCCGGCGACAATGCCGTGCGCGTCACCGTCCGCCTGATCGACGCAACGACGCGCGAGCCGGTCATGCGCCAGCAATATGACGAACAGTTCGACAATGTCGTGCGCATTGGCGACGATATTGCCGACCGCATCGCCGCCACCATCCCCACCGAGGTGATGAGCGCGGAGGGCCGGATTGCCGACGCCGGTGGCCGCGTACCGACCGATCCGGATGCCTGGAGCCGGCTGATGAAGGCACAATACCTGTTCTGGCGCACCTCGCGCTCGAACAATGCCGAAGCGCGCGCCCTCGTCGATGAAGTGCTGGCGTCCGGAGAGCGCTCCGTGCTGGCCCATGTCATCGCAGCCTTCACGCGCCTTCTCGACCTGTGGAGTTTCTGGAGCCGGGACATGGCCCGCGACCTCGCAGAGGCGCTCGACCTGTCTCGCCGGGCCGTCACCCATGATCCCCAGGACCCCTGGGCGCATTTCTGTCTCGGCACCGCCCATGGCGCCAATGGCCGCCTCGATGCCGGCATTTCCCAGCTCGACCGCGCGCTGGAGCTTCAGCCAACCTTTACCGGCGCGCTCGGCGAACGTGCCCGGCTGAAGGTGTTCAACGGGGATCTTGACGGTGGCACGGCCGACGCGGTCGAGGCCATGCGTCTCAACCCGCGCGATCCGCACTTTGCCCTCTGGAAGAACGCCGCCGGCCTCGCCGCCCTGCTGAGCGACGATCTCGCCGCGGCCGAAAACTGGGCGCGCCAGGCGCTCAGCGTTGCATCCCACTGGTACCAGAACCATCTCCTGCTCGCCGCCGTCCTGCAAAGGCTTGATCGCCACGAGGAGGGCCGCGACCATGTGGAGGAGGTCTTGCGCGTGGTGCCTGAGCTCAACGCCACCAACCTGCGCTATGGCCACCCCTTCGCCGTCAATGCCCACCAGCGCGCCTTTGTCGGCAGCCTGTCCAGCCTGGGGCTGCCGGAGTGATCCCTGCCGAACCTCTGCCGGTGGACATCGCGCGCACGCGCCGGGTGCTGGTTGCGGGAATTCCCCGCTCCGGCAGCACCTGGGTCTACAATGCGGCCCGCATGATCCTCGGTGCGGACGGGCAGCATGTGAGCGCCGCCTGGTGCGCCGACTATGACCCGGCCAGCCCCGGCGATGTCCACGTGATCAAGGCCCACAAGCCGGAAGAGATCCCCTTCATTCCGGACCTGGTGCTGACCAGCCGGCGCGACATCGTCGACTGCCTGTGCTCGTGCGTGCGCATGGGCTGGTGCGCTCCCGAGCGCGATGCCATGCGCGGCCTCGGCGCCTTCAACCTCCACCTCTATGGCTACTGGCATGCCCAGAGCGCGTATGAGGCGGAATACCGGCGCATCGTCTCCGACCCTGTGGTGGTCGCCGCCGACATCGCCGAAACCCTCAGCGTCGCCCTTCCCCATCACGCACTGGTCTCGATCGCGGACGACCTGGCGCGGCTGGAGGCGCCGGGCGGCGAGGGGTATGACCCCGTCACCCTGCTCCACCCCGGCCACCGCTCCGCCTCGCCACCTCCCATCGACCCCGAACTGATCGAGGATCTGCGCGCCGAATTCGCCTATTTCGACCGGCGCTGAGACCGCCTGCGCCCGCCCCCCGCCTGCCTCTCAATCCCTTGTTATCGCTTTGCCCCTAGGCCGGGGCGAAACGGGACGGCCCGCCGCCTGCGGCGCTGCGTGCGTTGACACACGCGCGCAACGTGCCAAAGCCAACGGAACGGGCTGTCTCGCAACGAAACAGGGTGCCCCGCGTGAAGTACCGCCTGCCCCACGGCTCAGACATGGTGTTTCCGGACGGCGATGCCGTCGCCAGATTCCTCCTTGAGGGCTGGTATGAATATGCCGAGATCGCCTTCTTCTACCAGGTCCTGCGCGCCGGCGACCGTGTGCTCGACATCGGTGCCCATGCCGGCCTCTATTCCACGATCGCGAAGAAATGCGTCGGGCGCACCGGCACGGTGATCGCGGTCGATCCCAACCCCGATATCCGCGACTGCCTCGCGGCCAACCTCACCGATCGCGTGGTCGCCAGCGTCGATGACCTGCCGCCAAAGGCCCATGCCGTCCTCACCCTTGCCGTCTCCGACCGCGACCACGTGCAGGCGACCCTGTCAAAGCCGGCATCAGCCCGCTCCGCCTACGCGTCGCTGCTCGGAGACATGGAGGAGGATGACGGGCGCGCAGAACGCCTGGCGGTTACCACAACGACAGTCGATGCCATTGCCCGCGCCGTCGGCGAAGGTTTCACCCTGATCAAGGTGGATGTGGAGGGCTTCGAACCGGCCGTCCTGCGCGGTGCACGCGAGACACTGGCCGGCGCGGACGAAACCCTCGTCATGCTGGAGTTCACCGAGGAGAACCTGACGCGCAAGGGCCTGTCCTGGCGCGATCTCGCGCGCGAGGTCACCGCCAGTGGGCTCAGGCTCTACGCCTTCAATCCAGATCGCCGGCGGCTCGACCCGGTACACCCCGACCAGCCCTACTGGCACGCCAACCTGCTGGCGACGCGTGATGCCGGCTGGGTCAACACGCGCCTTGCCGAGGCCGCCGAGGACCGGGTCGCGATTGCCGGGGAGGTGATTGCCCGTGGCCGGGCCGCCGCTCATCTTTATGACCGTTCTCTAACGCTGAACGCAGCCGCACGCGACTATGAGGCCGTGCTCGGCGACCTTGCCGACATCACGGCAACGCTGCTTGCCGAACCGGCGCGCGAGCCCGAACCGGTGAGTGTGGCCGGGCCCGACGGGGATGCGCAGTTCGACCGCGCGCTCGCCCGCGCCATGATCGATACCGAGGTCGGACGGCTGAAGGGCATCGCTGCGGCCATCGCGGAGGAACTGCGCGCCACGCGGGCGAGACTGCATGACGCGACCGTGCCCCTTGTCGAGCGGGTGCGCGAGCTGGAAACCGCGCTCCACGGCCGTCCGACCCTGCCCGACGCCATAAGCAACCTGTTCAGCCGCGAGGTCGCGGCCCTGTCGGAGGCGGCCGGCCGTGTCGCCATTGGCGAGGTCGAGAGCCGTCTTGCCCGCCATGAGGCGGCGCGGGCCAATGCCGAAGCGGGTGCGCTGCGCCGGGCTGTCGACGAGGCGATCGCGCGGGCCACGGAACAGACGCGGGAAGCCGCTTCAGCGCGGGCGGAACGAGACGCCGCCCGCCTCGAAGCCGAACGGGCCGAGGCCGACCTCCAGGCCACGCTGCGCACCGGCGATGCCCTGCGCGCCAGCATTATCGCCCTGCGCCAGACACTTTCGGAAAAAGATGCACAGATACTCGGCCATGATGAAAAGATCGAAGAAGCCGCGCAGGCAATCAACGCCCTCCAGCGCGCCCTCGATGCCGCCGAAGAGGCCCTGGAGCAGGAACGCGCCGCGCGGGAAAACCTGATCGCGGAGCGCCTCGCCGAGGCCGAGGCCGAGACCGAAGCGCGGTGGGGCGAAGACCAGCAGCGCGAACTGGAAGCCCGCCTCGCCGATCTCGCCGACCAGCACCGGGCCGAAATCGAGGCCCTGGAGCAGCGGCTGGAGAACGCCGACGCGCAGCGCGCGATATCGGCGGAAAGCGGTTTCGACAAGGCTGATATCGCCCTCCAGTGGGAAGCGGTCTCGAAGGCCCGCGAGCAATTCATGCGCGCCCAGGGTGAGCTTGTGAAACTTACCGACGAAACCCGCGCGGCGCGCCGCTCGCGCTGGGTCCAGGCCGGCCGCCGCATCGGCACCGGCCCTGACACGACCCTCGCCAGCGTGCTGGCCCGCGAGGACGAGGTCCGCTCCGCCCTGTCGGAGATCGACCGCCACATCCAGGTGCTCGTCGCCGCGTCCAGCGAGGCGCGCCGTCGTGCCGGGTTGAAGAGCCGCTCCGATCTGAATGGCTATGACCTTGATGCCATGTGGGCCGCCGCCGAGCAGCTCGCCGGAGAGGCCCGCCGCGAACATCTCCGGGCCAATGCCGGCCAGGACCTCGCGGCCATTGGTGACATTGCCCTGCAGATGCAGCGCTCGCGCCTCATCCGGCTCGCCCGCGCGCTTAACCTGCCGGTGGCGCAGCGGCTCGACGCGCTCGTCAACGTCTACACAGCCCGTCAGGGCTAATTAGGTTTCCGGCCTAATTCCAAGGCGCACGGGCCCAGAAGCGATGCGATGCAATGCGGGGCCGAGCGCGACTGCGCGTCGGCGCCCCATGCGCCATAACCGCGGATGAGTCTTCATCCGCGCAGATTGGTATAACGCGTCATTCGGCAGGCTGCGGCGTCAGGATTTCAGAAACGGTTGGCGGCTGCTGGTCGGCGCCTTCAGCGACGGCGTGATAATAGCCCCGGTCCCAGAACCACATGCCGAGCGCTGTCACGACGCCTTCATGCCGGCGCCGGTAGCCGAAATTGCTGCGAATGCGCCGCTTTACCTCAGCCGGCGGCGGGCCTTCGAACTGCTCGCCATTGAGGCGCGCCAGCGTCACGAAACTGCGACCATGGCCATGCATCAGCCGGGCGAGATAGCGATAGGACAGCCGGCCGGCGGTGATGTGGTGTTTCAGAACGAGCTGCGGCCGGTAGCCGACCGCATAACCGAGCCGGTGGGCAATACGCGACATCAGCGAATCCTCGCCCGAGAGCAGCGCATTGCCCTTTCGGCCAAGCCCGCCGGCCGTCGCAGCCGTCTCGCAGACAAACCGCGCATAGCCCATCGCCACGTCGCGGCGTAGCGTGATCCCGGCGCCAATCGGCTCGTGCGGGCCCCACGCCTCACCGCTGCCGGTGAGCGGGGCGCCGCCGACATGGCGCACCCCGAGATGCGGCAGCCAGGCCCGCTTGAAGCGGCCGACCCGGCGCTCCAATTGGCCCTCGCAGATGCCGCCCCAGACCCCGAGGCCCGGCTCGGCGGCCGCGATCTCAAGTGTCCGCTCCAGATAGTCCGGCGCCAGTTCATTGTCGTCGTCAACGAAGCAGATCACCGGCGCGCGCGAGCGACGGATCCCGCAATCGCGCGCAAAGGTCAGGCCCTGCCGGGTCTCGCGCAGCACCGTCAGCTCTCGCAGGGCGAGGCGTTCCAGGTCGCCGGCAACCAGGGCGGGAGAGGAATTGTTGTCAACGATGATGAGCTCATACCGGTCGACCGGCAGGGTCTGGCAGGCGAGCGCCCGCAGAGCCCGCGCGATCAGGTCCGGGCGGGGATTGTAGGTGCACAGGATGACGCTGAGCGGCGGACCGGGCGGGCTGGAGGGGGGCATCGCGTGCACGGGGGAGCGACCTCGGCTGATCCTGTCCTGCCAGTGAAAGGCCCGCCGACCGGTCAGCGCCCTTTCCCGCTGCCCCATGCCAAGGCCGCAGGGGAATGTAAACTGCCCGCGGTGCGCGGACCGGGTCGCCCGCTCGCCAGCCGCACGCGGTAGGTGCGCACGACGCCGTCGGCCTCGGTCAACCCGTCGGCCGGCTCCAGCCAGTCCGGCGGGTCGCCGGAATGCAGGCGCGCACCGAGGCCATCCGGTGCGCTGTCGGCATAGCGCGCAAGCTCCGCAAGCCCCTGGCAGGCGACGAGGTAGTCCGCGCCCATGCCGCCCAGCATTGCGCGTGCCGTGTCCGGCTCTGCGCGCAGGACCGCGATCGCGCGGGCGATCCCGGCGCTGTTGCGGTGATAGGGGGCGGCAAAGACCGCATGGCGTGTGTGCACAAGGATCGAGGTGCCAAGGTCGACCGGCGCGAACACCGCCCCCTCTGGCAGTCCAGCCAGCGCCTGATACGCGCCCGCTTCGCGACAGACCGAAGCGTAAGCGGTCCGGCCCGGTTCCGGCGGTGGCGCCATCGCATGGCCGAGGCTCGCCCAGCCGATCGGCGAGGTCGCCGCCACTCCGGCTGCCATCGCCAGAAGGACCGGTATGCCGCGCCTTTCCCGCCACCAGGCAATCAGCGCGCCAGCCGCCCATCCGAGCGGGATCGACGCCAGGATATGCGCAAACAGCGTCCCGCGGATCTGCCAGACGGCCACCAGAGAGGCAAAGACCAGCAGCGCAAAGGCAAGCGCCCGCCCGAGCCGCAGGCCCTCCGGCGCGCGCCAGACCATCGCCGCGCCCGCCACCATCCCGGCAAGGATCAGGCCGTAGTCAGACACCGCCATCTCGATGTCCCCGGCAAACACCGCCGGCAGGCTGCGCGCCTCGCCGACCACGCTGAGCCAGGCTTCAGCCGCCAGCGGATGCACGCTGCCATAGGGATCGAGCAGGCAGTGCGGACCGGCCAGCAGCGCCGCGCTTGCGGTCAGACCACCCGCTAGCGCAGCCACAACCAGCCGCGCTCTCCAGCCGCCGAGCGGCGCCCCGAACCGCGCCAGTCCGGCCAGCGCCAGCCCGCCGACCAGGAGCGCCACCGCATGGCCCGTCCCGAAGGCGTCGCAGACCGCCCGGCCCGCACCAATGCCAGGCGCATCGAGACCGTAGGCGAGCGCCGCAGTCGCCGCCGCGGCCAGGCCGAACCCGGTGAGCCGGCGCGCCTCGTCGGGTCCGCGCACGATCCATGCGATCGCGGCGCCGGCCACCAGAAGCGCCGCATATGGCAGTCCCTCGATCGCCACATTGACCAGAAGCGCCGCGCAGGTGCCGGCAAGGACGCCTGCGGCAAGGCCAGCCCGCGGCGCCAGCAGCGCGGCCAGCGTTGTCATCATGAGCGCCAGTTCAAGGCCGTGATGGTCGATCCGCCCCGGCCAGAACTGGAAGACCGACTTGCCGGTCGCAAAGGCGAAAATCCCGAGCGCCGCACCCAGCGTGCCGACGCCAAGCCGCCTCAGCACGAGAAACAGCGCCGCCGATGTCACCGCAAGCAGCGCAAACGGCCACGCCGCCACCGCGACAGCCTCCGCATTCGCCTGGCCGACAAGCGGTGTCAGAGCGAGGATGACGAGGGCGAGGAAGGCGTCCGGCAGGCGCGACCAGTGCATCGCCCCGCCCTCCGGCGTCAGGAACCGGTCCTGGCTGACGTCGAACCAGCCCTGGCCGGCGAGAAGGTCGCGCACCTGGACAAGGCGCATCATGTCGTCATTGCCCGGAAGGTAGCCGGCGAACAGTGGCGCCACCTGGCTGGCGTAATAAAGCGCCATCAGGGCGAAGATCACCGCAGTCGGCCGCCAGTCCGCGAGGGCCATCGCCTGCCCGTTTCCATGTCCGCCCATCAGCGTCTCCCGCCCCCTGGCTGCCGCCCGTTTCCGGTCTCTTAACAGGTCCGGGCTATAGCAGGTCTTGGTTACTGAAAGGCTGCGTCTCCAATGGCTTACGAGTCCCCGGCGCTGACACGCCTGCCGGCTGCCGCGCCCGCCGAGGGCCTGCGCATCGCGGTCCTGCTGCCGTGCTATAACGAGGCGGCGACCATCGCCTCCGTCGTGGCGGATTTCCGCGCTGCCCTGCCCGGCGCACGGATCTATGTTTACGACAACAACTCCACCGACGGCACCGCCGACCTCGCCCGCGCCGCCGGCGCCGAGGTCCGCCAGGAGCGCCGCCAGGGCAAGGGCCATGTCGTCCGGCGCATGTTCGCCGACATCGAGGCCGACATCTATGTCATGGCCGACGGCGACGGCACCTATGACGCCAGCATGGCGCCGACGCTCGTGGAGCTGCTTGAGAAGAACCATGTGGACATGGTTGTCGGCACCCGGGACGGGGTCACCCGCGATGCCGGACGCGACGGCCATGCCTTTGGCAACCAGCTCTTCAACATGGTCTACCGGCGCCTGTTCGGGCGCGACTTCACCGACATCTTTTCCGGTTACAGGGTGTTCACCCGCCGCTTCGTGAAGAGCTTCCCGGCAGTCTCCACCGGTTTCGAGATCGAGACGGAAATGTCGGTGCACGCCAGCCAGCTTGGCATCCCGGTGCTGGAGCGCCCGACGCGCTATGGCGTGCGCCCGCAGGACTCCACGTCGAAGCTGAAGACCTTCCGCGACGGCTTCCGCATTCTCGGCATGTTTGCCATGCTGGCGAAGGAAACCCGGCCGGCAGCCTTTTTCGGCACGATCGGCGCGCTGCTTTGCCTGACGGCCTTCCTCCTCGCCGTGCCGCTGATGATCACCTATGCCGAGACCGGGCTGGTCCCGCGCTTCCCGACGGCGATCCTTGCGACCGGCGTCGTCATCATCGGCGTCATCGCCGCCGTATGCGGCCTGATCCTTGACAGCCTTGCCCGTGCAAGGATCGAGCAGAAGCGCTCGGTCTTCCTTTCCTACAAGCCGCTTTCCGCAGACTGATGCCCGAAATCGTCAAGGACCAGACCGCCAAATTCCTCAAATTTGCGCTCGTCGGCGTGATTGCGACCGCAATCGATGTCGGCGTGCTGCAGGTCCTGATCGGGACGGGCGCCGACCCCTATATCGCCCGCGTCGCCTCCATTCCCCTCGCCATGATCGCCGCCTGGCAGATGAACCGGCACTTTACCTTCGGCGCCAGCGGCCGGCGCCCGTCCGAGGAGGCCCTGCGCTATGGCGCTGTCGCCAGCCTCACAGCTTGCATCAACTACGCCGCCTATGCCGGGCTCGTCATGACCCAGCAGGTTATCCCGCCGGCCGCCGCCGTCCTCATCGCAACAGCGATCAGCATGTGGGTGTCCTTCGTCGGCCAGCAGCTTTTCGCCTTCCGGCGCATCACGCCCGCCGACGCCTGACGCGCCCGGTGCATTGACCGCGCGCCCGCTTTGGCACACTTCCCGGCGGGATGAGCGAGACCGAACCCCGAAACGAGGCCGGCGCCAGGCCGCCCGGCAAGAACGCGTTCTATTTCATCATCGTGTGCGTGACGCTCGACATGATGGGCTTTGGCCTGATCGTGCCGGTCATGCCGCGCCTTCTGGAGGACCTCACCGGCCTGCCGCCGGAACAGTCGGTCGCCTGGGGCGGCGCCCTGACGGCTATCTATGCGCTGCTCAACTTCCTCGCCATGCCGACCCTCGGCGGCCTGTCGGACCGCTTTGGCCGGCGACCGGTCATGCTCGCCTCGATCGGGACGCTCGGGATCGACTTCCTGATCATGGGGCTTGCCGGCAATATCTGGGTGCTGTTCCTCGGCCGTGCGCTCGCCGGCCTGTCGTCGGCCACCTATTCCACCGCCAACGCCTATATCGCAGACACCGTCGACCCCGCCGAGCGCGGCAAGGCCTTCGGCATGATGGGCGCGGCCTTCGGCGTTGGCTTCATTCTCGGCCCGATCCTCGGCGGCCTGCTCGGCGAGATCGATGCGCGCGCCCCCTTCTTCGCCGCCGCAGGCTTCGCCTTCATCAACTTCCTCTATGGCTGGTTCGTGCTGCCGGAATCCCTGCGTCCTGAGGACCGGCGCGCCTTCAACCTCGCCCGCGCCAACCCGTTCGGCGCGTTGCAGCATTTCCGCAAGCTGCCGCGGGTCGCCTGGTTCATCATCGCCACCGGCTTCTTCGCCATCGCCCAGTCGGTCTACCCGGCCACCTGGAGCTATCATGGCGAGATCCGCTATGACTGGTCGGAGGCGGAGATCGGCATGTCCCTCGGCCTTGTCGGCATCGGAGCGGCGGTGGTGCAGGCGGTCCTGATGGGACCGGTGATCAAGCGGCTCGGACCTGTCAACACCGCTCTGGTCGGCACGATCATCAATATCGTCGCCCTGATTGCGTTCGCCTTCGCCTTCCCGGGTTATGTGGTCTACCTGATCATCCCGATCTCGGCGCTCGGCGGGGTCGCAGGCCCGGCGATCAGCGCAATCATGTCCAATCTTACCCCGCGCGACGCCCAGGGCGAGATGCACAGCGCCACCGGCAGCCTGTCGGCGCTCGCCCGGGTGGTCTCTCCGGTGGTGATGACCCAGACCCTGTTCGTCTTCTCATCGGGCGCTGCGCCGGTCCACTTCCCCGGCGCCGCCTTCCTGCTCGCCGCATTGGTCACCGCCATCGGCCTGGTCCCCTTCATGGCAGGGGTGCGCGCCAATCGCGGCGAGCTGCCGGCGCTTGCCGAGGCCCCGGTCCGCTCATGAAAAGGGGCGGGCCTCCCTTCGGAAAACCGCCCCCCATTCTCCTGACCAGAGGCCGGATAAGCCTAGTTGCGGGCCTTCATCACCATGCCGAGAACGGTGCCGAGAATGCCGCCGCCAAGGCCGCCTTCCAGCAGGCTCTGGATGTGCGCCATGATGCCGGAGCCGAGCAGGTTACCGATCCCGGCGGCATCAGCCCCGAAATGGCCGCCAATGCCACCAAGGATGCCACCAAGGATGCCGCCGGTGCTGCTGCCGCCGGCAAGCTTGGAGATGATGGGGCCGAGAACCGTCCCGCCGAGTGCGCTCACAATGAGCGGAAGATAGTGTTCCATGGGTTGCCCTCCCGTTGGATTGACGCGGCACCTCAATCTCCGCGCCTGTTTCTTTCAACAAGTTTTAATCATCGCGTCCAGTCCAAAGCGCAAACTCGTCCTCCGGCACAGGTGCACAAGTCGCCTGTGAGCAAATATTCATGACTCAACTTCGCCCAGCCCTCTTCCTCGACCGCGATGGTGTGATCAATATTGACCGGGGGTATGTCAGCCGGATCGAGGATTTCAGCTGGGTTGATGGCGCAGCCGCATGTATCCGAAACTTCAACGAACGGGGCTGGTTCGTGTTCGTCGTCACCAATCAGTCCGGAATTGCCCGCGGATACTATACTGAGGACGACATGCATCGCCTGCATGACTGGATGAGCACGCAACTCGAAAGCGCCGGCGCACGGATCGACCGGATATACCATTGCCCCTATCACGAGGCGGGCGAGGTCGCGCGCTACCGCCGGGACAGTTTCGACCGCAAGCCGAAACCCGGCATGCTGCTGCAGGCCATGGCCGATTTCCCCGTCCGGCGGGAAACCAGCTTCCTGATCGGTGACAAGCAGACCGACCTTGAAGCCGCCCGCGCGGCTGGGGTCGGTGCCTTCCTGTTCTGCGGCGGCAATCTCGCCGGGTTCGCGGAGTGGGCGCTCGCAGCCTTCGAGGATGGCGCACGGTGACCGGGACGCGCCATCGCCTGGCCACCATCGGCATCCTCGGCGGCATGAGCCCGGCCTCGACGGTCTGTTACTATCGCGCGCTCAACCGGCTCGCCGGCGAACATCTCGGCCCCGGCCACACAGCGCCTCTGCTCATCCGCTCTGTGGATTTTGCCGAGATGAAGGCGCTGCAGGCAAGCGGCGAATGGGACGCCATCGCCGGCATCCTTGTCGACGAAGCGCTCGCCCTGGAAAGGGCCGGCGCGGGCCTCGTCCTGCTGGCCACCAATACCATGCACCGGGTCGCCGACGCGATTGCCGGGCCTCTGAGCGTGCCCTTCCTGCACATCGCCGATGCCCTCTGCGAAGCGCTGCTCGCCGATCGTCGGCACGCGCCCGCCCTCCTCGGCACCCGCTACACCATGGATCAGGGCTTCTACCGCGACCGGCTCGCCGCACGCGGCCTCGACGTGCGCGTACCCGACAGGCCGGCGCGCGACGAGGTCGACCGCGTGATCTTCGAAGAACTGGTGTTCGACCGCATCCGCGAGGACAGCCGCGCCGCCTTCCTCGCAGTGATCGACGACCTCGCGGCCGACGGGGCCGACAGTGTCATCCTCGGCTGCACCGAGATCGGTCTGCTCATCGACGCGGCCGCCTCGCCCCTGCCGGCCTATGACACGACCCTCCTGCATTGTGCGGCGGCGATGGCGCTCGCCTGTCGATAGACCGGCACGCCGACCTGACCTATGGTTGGGGGCATTGCCACCGGAGCTGCCCGCCATGCCAGACACCGCCGCGCTGAAATCGCTGGACGACCTGCCGAGGGTGGATCTCGATCCTGCGACCGTGTCCGACACGATCTACAGCGACATCGCCGCCCTGCGCGAACAGTCGCCGCTGGTTACCACCGGGATCGGCGTGACCCTGGCGCTACGCCACCGGCATGTGGAACTGATCACCAGCGATGCGACCCGCCAGATGGAAACCGAGAGCAAGATGATGCAGGGCATTTTCGACGGCCCGATCATCGAATTCACCCGGCTTGCCATGCTGTTTGCCAATGGCGAGGTCCACCTGCGCCGGCGCATGCCGGTCTCGCGCACCTTCGCCTTCAAGCTGATGGATGCCATGCGACCGCGCATCCGCGAGATTGCCACCGGCATGGTCGAGGCGCGCCTCGGTGCCGGCCCGGTCGACTTTGTCGGCGAGGTCGCCAGCCAGCTGCCGGCGCAGATCATTGCGGAAATCCTCGGCATCCCGGAAAGCGACCTGCCCGTTTTCCTTCGCTGGATCCAGGACACCGCTGCCGCACTCGGCTTCATCGACCTCGACCGGCGCGCCGGGATCGAGCAGAGCCTCAACGAGTTTGCCGCCTATGTGGAAGATCTCCTGGAATCGCGCCGCGCCAACCCGCGCGAGGATTTCCTGACCGCCTATGTCCGCGACACCGCCGCGGCCGGCAATCTCGACGAGGGCGAGATCCGCACCCAGATCCTGGGCCTCATCCTCGCAGGCTCAGACACGACCCGCGGCTCGCTGTGCATGACCCTGTCGGAACTCCTGCAGCACCCCGACCAGTGGCGCGATTTCTGCGCCGACCCGGACGGGCTGAAGCGCGCTGTCGTGGAAGAGGGGCTGCGCTACCAGCCGGTGGTTTCCGCAATTCCGCGGGTTGCGGTGCGCGACCTGGAGATCGATGGCATCCACGTGCCCGCCGGCGCCGTCATCGCGGTGTCCATCCTCTCGGTACAGCGCGACCCGGAGGTGTTCGCCGACCCGGACCGCTTCGACATCCACCGCACCGACCGGCCGCGCTGGAACTTCGCGTTCGGCGCCGGCGCCCATCGCTGCCTCGGCGAGGCACTGGCGCGGGCGGAGATGGAAGAGACGCTGGCGACGATCGCGCGGCTCGCGCCGGACACACGGCTGATTGGCGATCCGCCGCGCCTTGT
The DNA here is from genome assembly GCA_964412785.1 of uncultured Hyphomonadaceae bacterium. Lineage (GTDB taxonomy): Bacteria > Pseudomonadota > Alphaproteobacteria > Caulobacterales > Hyphomonadaceae > UBA5336. The sequence continues at coordinate 138,388 of CAYPQD010000001.1, read as the reverse complement.
TCCCGGTGCGATCCGCCAGGTCGGACCGATGCAGGTGGCCTTTGCCTGAGCCCCATCCCCGGTCTGGCGCGCCGGCCCCCAGCCCCGCCCTTCGCGCTTGCCCACGCCAGCGATCTCGGACAGAACGGCATTCTTATCTCTGCCCGCGAGATTGGCGGGCCTGACATGTGGAGGGGATGATGGCGCTCTATCTCGCAGGTTTCACCCTGTTTTTCGGGACCCACCTGTTCAGCGCCATCCGACCCCGCGCGCCGGTGCGCAATCTCCGTCAGAAGATGGGCGAGGGGCCCTACATGCTGGCCTACAGCCTTGTGGCGCTCGCCGGCTTCGTGCTGATCGTCATGGGCTATTCCCGCGCCGGCCCCGCGCCCGTGCTCTATGATGCGCCGGTCTGGGGCCGCCACCTCAACTACATCCTGATGCCGCTGGCGCTGATCATCCTCGCCTCGGCCTACATGCCGACGGGCTACATCAAGAAGACGCTGAAGCACCCGATGCTGGTCGCCATCAAGGTCTGGGCGGTTGGCCACCTCCTCGCCAATGGCGAGTTCAACGCGGTCATCCTGTTCACCGCCTTCCTCGCCTACGCCGTGGTCGACCGCATCGCCGTCAAGCGCCGCGGCGATATCGGCCCGGGCCCCGACGCGGCGGTCAGCCCGCTCGGCGACGTGCTCTCGGTTGTCGTCGGCCTTGGCGTGTCCGCCGCGCTGATCTTCCACCTGCACGAGGTCCTGTTCGGCCGCGCCATCTGGCCCCCCATGGCGTGAGTGGGGCTGCCGGTTCGGGGGAAAAGGCATGAACCGGCGCCCGCTTGCCGCTCCAACCGGCTGGCGCTAGACCCGCGCCATGTCCGCCCAGTCCAAGAGCCGCCGCAAGACCGTCACCGACATCGCCCGCGCCAAGGGCGGCACGCCGCTGGTCTGCCTGACCGCCTATGACGCGCCGACCGCTGCCCTGCTCGATCCCCATTGCGACCTCCTCCTGGTCGGCGACAGCGTCGGCATGGTGGTGCACGGCCTGCCCTCCACCGTGGGGGTGACGCTGGAAATGATGATAATGCACGGCCAGGCGGTGATGCGCGGCGCCTCCCAGGCCTTCATCGTCGTCGACATGCCCTTCGGCTCCTATGAGACCAATGCCGACCAGGCCTTCCTCAATGCCGCACGCATCCTGACCGAGACCGGCTGCCAGGCGGTCAAGATCGAGAGCGGCGCCTATGCCGCCCACCAGATCGCCCACATGGTCGAGCGCGGCGTTGCGGTGATGGGCCATGTCGGCCTGCGCCCGCAGGCGGTGAACGTCAATGGCGGGTTCCGCGCCCGCGGGCGGACCGGCGATGAACGCATGCGTGTCATCAAGGAGGCAAAGGCCGCCGAGCAGGCAGGCGCCTTCGCCATTGTCATCGAGGGCGTGGCGGAGGACCTCGCCGCCGAGATCACCGCTGAGGTGGCCTGCCCGACCATTGGCATCGGCGCGTCGCCCGCCTGCGACGGGCAGATCCTCGTCACCCACGACATGCTCGGCCTGTTCGAGTGGACGCCGAAATTCGTTCGCCGCTATGGCGACCTGCGCACCGTGATCGACACGGCCGTCGCGCACTATGCCGACGAGGTACGCATGCGCGCCTTTCCCGGCGAGGCGGAGACCTACCATCTGCCAAAACCCGGCGACGGCTAGCGGCTCCGGCGTTGCGGCGCCCCGCGGGCAGGGCTAGAGATCGCGGGGCAATCCTACCAGGCAGTGAGCGGAGAGCGCACCCTTGGCCGACATTTTCGAAGAGGTCGAAGAGGAAGTCCGTCGCGACCGGGCGATGGAACTCTGGCGTCGGTATGGCATCCTTGTGTGGCTGCTGGCCGCCGGCCTGGTGATTGCCGTCGGCGTGCGCGAAGTCCTGCAGGCGCGCGCGGAGGCAACGCGCGAGGCGCGCGCCGAGCGACTGGAGGCCGCGCGCGATCTCTACACCGCCGGCGACTATGACGGCGCCGAGGCGGCCTTTGCCGCGCTGGTCGCAGAAGGCAGCCCGATGAGTCCTCTGGCGGCCCACTATCTTGCCGTAACCCGGCTGGAGGGCAGCGGCGATACCGCATCCGCCGCCGACGCGCTTCTCTCCGTCGCTGCGGCCGATGGTGACCCGTTCCAGACCCTCGCCCTCCTGAAAGCCGCCTATCTGAAGGCCGACGCGCTCAGCCTGTCCGAACTGGAGGCCCTGATCGGCGCGCTGGCCGACGAGGCGAGCCCGGCCGGCGCGCTGGCGCAGGAACTGATCGCCGCCAAGGCCTATCAGGCGGGCGACATCGAGCGCGCGCGCCAGGGCTTCAACTATCTCCGCTTTGCCCCGAACGTCCCCCGGGGCGTGAGCGAGCGCGCCCGCGTGGCCCTCGCGGCCCTGCCGCCGGCAAGCAGTGCCCCGGCGCCCGAAACAGACACAGACACCCCGGCGCCCGCGCCAGTGGAGGAGCCCACGCCATGACACAGACCCCGCGCCGCGCCCCATTGCTCGCAAAGGCGCTCGCCGCCGCGTCCGGCCTTGCGCTCGCCGGCTGCGCATCGCTTCCGTCCATTCCCGGCTTCGGCGGCGGCGACGGCGACGACCCGAGCATCGACGAGATCGGCCGCATCGCCATGGTGCTCGGTGAGGAACGCCTGCAGCCCGACCCGGAGCTGGCCGCCGTCACGCTCACCCTTCCGGTCGCCAATACGCTGGAGTCCTGGGAACAGGCCGGCGCCGGCCCCTCCAAGGTGGTCGGCCATGTCGCCGCAGCGCGCGACCTCACCATCGCCTGGCGCCGCGAGGCTGGTGCCGGCTCGAACCGCTCCGCCGCCCTCACCATGGCGCCGGTGGCAAGCCGCGAGATGATCTACGTCCTCGACTCGCGCCAGACCATTCGCGCCTTTGACCTGCAGGGCGGCGCGGAGCGCTGGCGCTTGCGCGTTGAGTCCGGCAACACTCGCGACACCATCTCGATCGGCGGCGGCCTCGGCCTGTCAGGCGACACGCTCGTCATGGCCAGCGGCTTCGGCAAGGTCCTCGCCCTTGATGCGGCAACCGGCAGCGTCCGCTGGCAGCGCGACATGGACGCCCCGATGACGGGCGCACCGACCATCAGGGAAGGGCAGGTTTATGTCAGCTCCAACAATAACGAGCTGTTCGCCCTCAGCCTCGAGACCGGCGAGACCGACTGGAGCGACCAGGCGATCTCCGAACCGGCCCGCGTGCTCGGCAGCCCGAGCGTTGCTGCGGTCGAGGACATCGTCGTCGCGCCCTACTCCTCCGGCGAGGTGATCGCCTATCTCGCCTCCAATGGCCGCCGGCTGTGGAGCGACGCGCTCTCGCGCACCGGCCGGTTCACGCCGATCTCCTCGATCAACGATATTGCCGCCCGGCCCGTCCTCGCCGCCGGCCTCGTATTCGCGGCGAACCAGTCGGGCGTGCTCGCAGCCATTGAGGGACGCACCGGCACGCGGATCTGGGCCCAGCCGATCGGCTCGACACAGGCGCCGGCACTCGTTGGCGAATACCTCTTCATCATGGGGGTGGACGGCACCCTGGCCGCCCTCAATGCCGGTACGGGCGGGGTCTATTGGGCGCGCGAGCTGGAGCGCTATCGTCGCCCTGAGAAGCAGCGCGGGCGCATCAGCTATGCCGGTCCCCTGGTGGCCTCAGGACGGGTGCTTGTCGTCTCCTCGGAGGGTGACCTGATCGCCCATGACCCGCAGACCGGCGCAGAGGTGTCCCGCCTCAGACTGGGCGATGCCGTTTACCTGGAACCGATCGCCGTCGGCGACACGGTCTACGTCCTCACAGACACAGCCCGCCTGATCGCGATCCGCTAGGGCTGGTTCCGCCCGTTCGCCAACGCCGCGAAGCTGGCGCGCCGCTTGCCACATGTCGGGCGAGACTGCGCCAAACAACCGGAGGTCCGTCCCATGATGAAACAGGGTGCTGCCCTGATCGCGTTCGCCATTATGGCCTGCTCGGCCGGCGCCCAGGATGCCGGCGAGATCGCCCGGGTGAAGGGCGGCGGGTCCTGCGCGGGCTGCAACCTCTTCCAGGCGGACCTTGCCTATCGCGACATGACGGGCATCGACGTCTCCGGCGCGCGCCTGCGCCAGGCGGACCTCAAACTTGCCACTCTTGACCGGGCCAACCTGTCCGGCGCCAACCTGTCTGTCGCCAACCTGTTCGGTGCGCGCCTCACGGGGGCCAATCTCACCCGCGCCGACCTCAGCCGCGCCACCCTGGTCGGCACCTATCTCGGCGGCGCCGACCTCGCCGGGGCGACGCTCACCGGCGCGAACCTGTCCGGCGCCGACCTCAGGACTGCGACGGGCCTGACCGGGACCCAGCTGTCGGGCGCCTGCGGCGACGCCTCGACCCGCCTTCCGGCTGGCCTTGCGCTGCAGACTTGCAACACTGTGACGCAAAAACAGACACGTTAAGGCAAATTCAATATCGCCTGCGCGGTCCGCGGTCGTATGAGATTGGTCATGGTTTGGACGCATCGTATCACATTGATGGCCGTGCTTGTGGGGAGCATCGCCATCGCACAGGACGCTGACGCGCAGTCGGCGACGGTGACTTTCGAGCCAGCCTATGCCGGTGCCTGTATCGACTGTGATTTTTCCGGCCGTCGCATGCCCGGCTGGGACCTGTCGGGGGCGCAATATCCCGGCGCGACCCTGACGGGGGCGAACCTGCACGGTGCCCACGCCGATGGCGCGAATTTCGCCGGCGCCGTGGCCGAGCGGGCAGTCTTCTCCCACGCCGGACTTGGCCGTGCCAATTTCGCCGAGGCGGACCTGGCCTCGGCCTGGCTGATTGGCGTGCAGGCCAATGGCCTGATCGCCACCGGCGCCGACCTGACTGGCGCGCAGCTCACCGGCGGGGTCTTCATCGGCAGCACTTTCGAGGCGGCAATCCTTCACCGGGCAAGGCTGGAGCGGGCGGACCTGTCCTCGGCCAATCTCATTGGCGCCGACCTCAGCCGCGCGAACCTGCGCGATGCGGTGTTCAACAGCGCGAACCTCTCCGATGCCAGGCTTTCCGCAGCCGATATCTCCGGCGCGTCCTTCCTCGATGCCCGCCTGACCAATGCCGATTTCAGCGGCGTCATCGGTGCCGACCTGGCCGATTTCACCGGGGCCTGCCGCAATGCAGACACGCGCCTGCCGGACGGACTTGTTCTCGCCGAATGCCCGGGTGCCTCGGGTGGTCCAGGCCTGCCATTGCCGTAGCCGGAGCCTCATCGTCCCCTCCCGGCATAGGGGTTGGCGCTCTGGCGGACATGCAGGCGGATCGGCACGCCGCGAAAGCCGAAGGCCTCGCGGATGCCGTTGACGAGGTAGCGCTTGTAGATGTCCGGCATTTCAGCGCCGCGCGACGCCATCAGGACGAAGGTCGGCGGGCGGGCCTTGATCTGGGCCATGTAGCGCGGCTTGATCGGCTTGCCGTGGACACTGGGCGGCGGGTGGCGCTCCACCGCATAGCGCAGCCAGCGATTGAGGTCGCCGGTCTTGACCCGCGCCGTCCAGTGGTCGTGGACTTCCGCGATCGCGGGCATCAGCCGCTCCACCCGCTGGCCGGTGAGGCCGGACAGGAACACCACCGGCGCGTCGCCGGCATTGGGCAGGAGCCGGCGGGCCCGCTCGCGCAGGTCCTTCGCCGCCGCGTCCGGGTCTGCCATGGTGTCCCATTTGGAAATGATCAGGACAAGGCCGCGCCCCTCGCGCAGGGCAAGGTCGGCGATTTGCAGGTCCTGCTTCTCCAACGCCTCGTTGGCGTCCATGACCAGGCCGACAATCTCGGCATATTTGAGCGCCCTTATGGTTTCGCCCGTCGACATCCGCTCCAGCCGCTCATGCACCTTGGCGCGCTTGCGAAGGCCGGCGGTATCGACCAGCTGGATGCGCCGACCCTCCCACGCCCAGTCCAGCGTGATGGCATCGCGGGTGATCCCCGCCTCCGGCCCGGTGAGCAGCCGGTCCGCCTGGACGAGCGTGTTGATCAGCGTCGACTTGCCGGCATTGGGACGACCGACAATGGCGAGCTTGATGGGGGTGTCCGGGGCTGCCGGCGGGGCGTCGGCAAGATCGTCGGCACCGGACCGCTCGATCGCCTCGATCAGTGCCGCGTCGGAGAGCGTCCGGTCGTCAATGTCGATATGGGCAAGGCGTTCCAGCATGGCATCGCTGGCGGGCCCCTCGCCCCCGGACCCGTCCCCGCTCTCGAAGGCGCGCGCGAAGGCTTCCTCGCCCAGCGCAGTCCGGATGGCGGCATAGAGTTCCCCCAGGCCCTCACCATGCTCTGCCGACAGGCCGACCGGCTCGCCAAAGCCGAGCGCCCAGGCCTCGATCACGCCGCTCTCACCCGCCCGGCCCTCGGCCTTGTTGGCCGCCAGCACCACAGGCAGGTCTGCGCGCCTCAGGATCTCCGCGAAGCGCTCGTCCACCGGCGTCACCCCGGCGCGGGCATCGACGAGGAACAGGGCAAGGTCCGCCTCCGCGATCGCAGCTTCGGTCTGCGCGCGCATCCGCGCCTCCAGCGATCCGTCAGTGGCATCCTCGAAGCCCGCCGTATCAATCAGCGTCAGCGGCAGGTCGGCGAGCCGGCCCGGCGCCTCCTTGCGGTCGCGGGTCACCCCCGGCTGGTCATCGACGAGGGCGAGCTTCTTCCCGGCAAGCCGGTTGAAGAGGGTGGACTTGCCCACATTGGGGCGCCCGACAATGGCAAGGCGAAGCGGCATTGTGCCAGTTTACACAAGCCGGCCCGCCCTGGCTTCAGGCAAATGCCGCTGGCAGGCCCCCGTCCGGTCAGGCCGGCCGGAACGTCAGCGCCACGCCATTATTGCACCAGCGCTGACCCGTTGGCGGCGGCCCGTCGCCGAAGACATGGCCCTGGTGGCCGAGGCAGCGGGCGCAGTGATATTCCGTCCGTGGGATGATCATCTTGTAGTCGGGCTTCGTCTTCATCGCCCCGTCGATATGGGTGAAGAAGCTTGGCCAGCCGGTGCCGCTGTCGAACTTCATCTCATGGGTGAAGAGGGGAAGGTCACAGCCGGCGCAGTGATACACCCCGCGGCGATTCTCCGTGTCGAGCGGCGAGGTGAAGGCCCGCTCGGTGCCCTCCTTGCGGAGCACGCGGAACGCTTCCGGGCTGAGGCGTTCGCGCCACTCCGCCTCGCTGAGGCGGCGCCATTCGCTATCGGAGTAGGGATCAGCCGGCGCGGCCCCGAGTTCGGCCTGGGAACAGCCGGAAAGGAGGACGGCGCCACCACCGAGGAGAAGCGCGCGGCGCGAGAAGCGGGAAAGGAGAGCGTCATCGGTCATGGCCACTATATAGGCCGGATATCGCCGGCGCCGCCCATCCCATCCGGTTCATATCTGCGTGAGCGCCAGCGCCGCTGCCCGCAGCCCGTGTGCGGGCTCCGGCCGGGGACGCGAATTGGGGGGAGAGGCAGGGGTCACGATGTGTCGGGCGCGGGCAGGCGCAGCCGCGCCGCCAGCGCCGCGGAGGGGCCCTTAGGCCGGACGCAGCGCTGGTCTCGCTGAGGCGCGCTCGCAGGCACCATGGCGGGCGCCGGCAGGCACCGCGCCAGGATGGCCCGCGCGTCCGCGATCGCCCGCTGCCAGGCCGGCAATGGCGGCGGCACCGGCAGTCTTTCGGCCAGCACGAGCACCAGTTCGCCGCGCGGAAACAACCACGCCTCGCCATGGGTATGGCCCGCCGCCAGGGCCCGCGCGATCTCACCCCGGAACCGGACCAGCGACAGCAAAAGCACCGGCCACCAGAAGATGGGCGTCAGGCGAAAGACATCTCGAACCGCAACAGGCATGCCCGCCAGACTAACCGCCGGGACAAGGGATCGGAGAGCCTTGCCCCCTTTTGTCGTTGTCAAGCCAGCGCGGGGAGCGGGCGGCCGGGACAGGGGGTGGGATAAGCGTTGGCGCTGGCGCTTTGGGGGCGGGCGCGTTCGGTGGGAGGTCGGCGGATTCAGACGCCTGGCCGTCGCCCCAAGCGCCTCCCCCGCCCGCGGGCGGGGGGACCGAGGGGGCGGGGGAGCAGGCCTTCCAACCCGTCCTGCCGCCCGGTATGGCAACCCGGGCCTTTCGATTACGCCTCCAGATACCGGCCCACCGCCGCCAGTAGCGCATCGGCCGACCGCGCCGTCTCCACATCGACGCGCAGCACCCGCCAGCCGGCGCGGCCAAGCTCGCCATCGCGTGCCCGGTCGCGCAGCGGCGCCTCGCCGACGGCGTGTTCCGGCCCGTCGATCTCGATGATGAGCCGTGCGCGATAGATCGCAAAATCAACGGTGTAGCCGAGGAGCGGCACCTGCCTTCGCACCGGGAAGCCCCGGCGCCGCAATTGGCGAAGCGTTTGCCAGGCGGCGCGTTCCGGGCCGGTCATGGCCTGGCGCAGGCGCCGGGCAGTGTGCGTGGCAGGACGGGTCGGCATGGGATCGGGTTACCATACCGGCCAGAGGAGCGGGAGGCCGCCTTGGGCTCCCCCGCCCCCTCGATCCTCCGCCCTCAGGGCGGGGGAGGCGCGCGTCGCCGCCGGCGGGGGAGGCGTGGCGCGCGGGGCGACAGCAACACCTGTCATCCCGGGCGGAGCGTAGCGGAGGCCCGGGACCCAGATGCGGGGGGTGGACCTGGGTCCCGGCGCTCCGCGCTGCGCGCTCCGGCCGGGATGACAGGGGGAGAGTGCGCGATGATTCGGTTGGGGGTGGGCCCCTTCGCGTGGCGGGGCGGTGGGGGTATCATGGCGCGGCACGAGGAGGAGACAGGCGATGGCGGAGACCGGGCGACTGGAACTGATGGGGGCGCCAGGCTCGCCCTATACGCGCAAGCTGCTGGCGCTGCTGCGCTACCGGCACATCCCCTACGCGATGCGCTGGGGCGGGCATATGGCGCCGCCGGCGGGCTATCCGGAGCCGAAGGTGAAGCTTCTGCCGACAGTGTATTTCCGCAGCGTGGACGGCGCGCTGGAGGCGGCAGTCGACACAACGCCGATCATCCGCCGGCTTGAGGGCGCCTATCCGGGTCGCTCGGTCCTGCCTGACGATCCGGCGGTGGCCTTCCTCAATGCGCTGATCGAGGACTATGGCGATGAGTGGCTGACGAAAGCGATGTTCCACTATCGCTGGGCGCATGCCGCCGACCGGGAGAATGCCGGGCCGCTGCTGGTCTACTGGTCGCAGCCGCAGCTTGCCGGCGATGACGCCGCGAGACTGGCCGACATGTTCACCACGCGGCAGGTCGACCGGCTCTATGTGGTCGGCTCCAATGCGGTGACGGCGGAGACGATCGAGGCGAGCTATCGCCGGTTTGTCGGGCTGCTTGACGAGCTGGTGCAGCGTCAGGGCTTCGTGCTCGGCGCGCGGCCGGCCTCGGCGGATTTCGCGATATTCGGCCAGCTGACCCAGCTGGCGATCATCGAGCCGACATCAGCGGCGGTGACGCAGGCGCAAAGCCAGCGCGTGCGTGCCTGGCTCGACCGGGTGGAGGACCTCTCCGGCCTCGATCCGCAGCCCGGCGACTGGCTCGACGCTGCGGCAGCCGGCGCGGCGCTGAAGCCGCTGCTTGGTGAGATCGGGCGGGTCTATGCGCCCTTCCTGGGAGCGAATGCACAGGCGGTTCAGGCCGGCGAGGACCGGTTCGAGACGGTGATCGACGGACGCGCCTGGACGCAGCCGACATTTCCCTATCAGGCGAAATGCCTCGGCTGGCTGCGCGAGGCCCATGCGGCGCTGGAGGGCGACGCGCGCGCAGCGGTCGATGCAGCGCTGGCCGGCACGGGCTGCGAAGCGCTGTTTGCGGGGTGAAGCCGGCAAGCCTCCCCACCCTGATGGTCCGTCCGCGGGCGCCAGGGTGTGGCCGTTCCCGCCGAGACGGAGATTGGCATCGCCGCCATCGAGGTGGACGGTGTCTTCCATGCGTGTTGCGCAGGATGATATCGCCGTCGGCGCCGTCCGCACCGAGGGCGAGATTGGCGGTGTTGCCATTGATTACACCGGTTTTCTCGCCGGTGTCATTGCGCAGTTCGAGCTTGGTCGTGCTGTCGCTGGGTATCCCTCCTCTTCAGCCAGTCTCTGGCACAGGCAGGCTGGTGCGAAACACCCGGGATTGTCTTCTGGCGCGCTGCATCTGGCGCACGGGGCGGCAGGGGCTTCAGCCGGTGAAGTCGCGGAACACATCGTCGGCGCTGAGGCCACTGTCCCCGGCGTCGTCAGGCTCGGCTTCGACCTCGAAGCTGTCGCGGGTCGGCTGCAGGCCTGGCCCCTCCGCGGCGGCCTCGCGCTCGGTATCGATCTTCGCACGGCGGTCGGCGGCCTCGCCGATCACCTCGTCAAGCTCGATCTGGCTGCACAGGCCAAGGGTTACCGGGTCGACTGGCTTGATGTTCTGCGAGTTCCAGTGCGCGCGGTTGCGAACATTGGTGATCGTCGCCTTGGTGGTGCCGATGAGTTTGGAGATCTGCGCGTCTGTCACCTCGGGGTGGTGACGGATGAACCAGGCGATTGCATCCGGCTTGTCGGCGCGGCGGATCACCGGCGTGTAGCGCGCACCCCTGCGTTTGGGCTGGGGGATGTGAGCGATCCTGGATTCCAGCTTCCTGAGGCGATAGTCCGGGTCGGCCTCGCCCCTTCGAATTTCATCGCGCGAGAGTTCGCCGCCGGCAATCGGGTCGACGCCGCGCATGTTCTCTGCCACATCGCCATCGGCGATACCCTTTACCTCCAAATGGTGCAGGCCACAGAACTGGGCGATCTGGCTGAATGTCAGCGTCGTGTTGTCGATCAGCCAGACGGCAGTTGCCTTCGGCATCAGGATGTCGGCCATGGGTTTGCTCCTTGACGGCCCGCCGCAATACGCAAAACCGCCCGGGCGGGGAGGCCGGGCGGTTGGCAGTAAACCGTTCGTGCTCCAATTGGCGTTGAACATAACAAGATTTCCAGGCGAGAAAAGGGCCTGTCATGACATCGGACGATCCGAAACCACCCCCGTACTGGCCGGCCTGGTCGGGCGTGTGGCAGCGCCTGCTGCTGCCGCTGGCCCTGCTGCTGTGGATAACGCCGGCACTGCCCTTTCTCGGGATCGGCGCGCCGATCGGGTCCGGCGACGCGCGCCCCGCGCCAACCGACCCGCCGGGATGGGCGTTTGCAATATGGTTCCCGATCTTCGGGCTCTACACCGTCTTTGCCGTTCATGCCTGGCGGCGCGATGAGCGATTGAGCCAGCAGCTGTCCTTGCTCCTTGCCATCGCCGGGATGACGGCCACGGGGTGGATGGCGGACGAGATCGCCGGCGGGCATGGCCCGGCCTCGCTCGCCGGGATCGGCGTGATCACGTTATCGGCCTTCGCTGCGGCGCTGGTGTTTGACCGGATGCGCGGGCTGGGCGGCTCGCCGGTGAAGCGGGTTGCCGACGCGCTGACGGGCCTGCTTGCCGGCTGGGCGAGCGTGGCGCTGGCCGTCGCCATCCCGATCCAACTGCGCGCCTGGCTGGGTCTGGGGCCGACGGACGCGCCCTGGCCGATGGTAGGGGTGAGCCTTGCCATCCTCGCCGGGCTCGCTGCGGTGTTCGCAAACCTGATGAGCCGAAGCCTCTGGTACTTTGCCGCCCTGGCCTGGGGGATTGTGGGGCTGTTCGCAGCCAATTGGTGGGGGACGGGGCTGACGCTGGTCGCGATCGCATATGCCGCCGCCGGGGCGGTCATCCTGTGGCGACGCCTGCGCCATGGCGCCCGCGGCGCGCATTACGGCCTCTTTCGCGGGGCGCGGGCATGACCGACTGGCCGCTGCAGCGCCTCCTGGAAATGGAGGGCATGCCCGACTGGCTGCGCGGCGCCCTGCCCTTCATCTGGCTTGTTCTGCTGCTCGCAAGTGTTGGCGCGCTGGCCTATGCGGTGTCGGTCGCGATCAAGCGACTGGTTCGCCACCATGGCCGGCGACGCGTGAAGGACGCGGAAGGGTTCGAGGGCTCCGCCTGGGACCTTGCCGGCTCGCTCGCGCAGTTTGCCGTCCTGGTGAGCACACTGCCGGTGTTTCTCGACATTCTCGGCCTGGCGGTGACGCTGCGGGTCGGCGGCATTGTCGCAGCCGCCGTCGTGCTGGTCGCGGGATTTGCGGTGGCGACCTGGGTCTCCGCATCGATTCGCTCCTTCGGCGAGCGGGCAAGCCGGGCGCGCAAGGCCGATGCGACGCTGTTCAACTTTGCCGGCTCGATAGTGAAGTACGCCGTGCTGGCCTTCGCCGTGATCTTTGCCCTGCAGCAGGTTGGCTTCCAGACCACCTCGCTTGTCGCCATTGTCGGTGCCGCCGGTCTCGCCATCGCGCTTGCGCTGCAGGACACGCTGAAGGCGGTGGCGTCCGGTCTCATGCTGGCGATCTTCCGGCCCTTCCGGATCGGCGACTGGGTCTCGATCGCCGGCGCCGAGGGCGAGGTTGTCGAGATCTCACCCTTCCACACGACCCTGAAAGGGATCGACAACAAGGCCATCATCATTCCGAACGACAAGGCCTGGGCGGACCCGGTTCTGAACTATTCGCGCTATCCGCGCCGGCGCCTCGACCTTTATTTCGACGTGGCTTACGAGGACGATGTCGGGCACGCGCTGGAGACCCTGCGTGCGGCCCTTGCCTCGGTGCCGCGTGTGCTGGCCAAGGACGAGATCTGGACGGGCGTGCACGAACTTGGATCCTATTCTGTCCGCCTGCGCGCGCGCCCCTGGATCGCGACGCCGGAATTCCTCGACCGCCGTTCGGACTGCATAAGGGCTGTCCTCAAGGCATTCGATGCGGAAGGGATCACCATCCCCTATCCGCGCCAGACGGAATTCCACGGCTCACTGGAAGACCGCAACAAGAGACCGTCACACACCTCTGTTAAGGACCCCCACGAATCCTGAGACTTTGCAAACGAACAGCAAAAGGAGACGCGTGATGCCTGAACCGCTGCAAGACCTCTGGAGCCAGTATGGCGAGGCCATCCTCGGATTCGGCTTGAAGGCCATCGGCGCCCTTGTCGTGATTGTCATCGGCCTGCGGATTGCCGGCTGGCTCGGCAAGCTTGTGCGTGACCAGGCCAGGGCGCGCGAGACAATTGACGACACGCTTGGCAGTTTCTTCGGCTCGCTCGTGCGCTGGGCGATGACGGCTGCGGTGTTCATTGCCGCGCTGCAGGTGTTCGGGGTGCAGGCGACAAGCTTCGTTGCCATCCTCGGTGCGCTGACACTGGCGATCGGCCTGTCGATGCAGGGCGCGCTCGGCAACATCGCGGCCGGGGTGATGATCATGATCTTCCGGCCCTACGCGCTCGGCGACTGGATCGAGACGGCTGGCGAGGCCGGCACGGTGGCTGAGATCACCCTGTTCCAGACGGTTCTCACCACGGTCGACAATGTCCGGATCATGGTGCCGAACGGCAAGGCGATCGACGGCGTGATCAAGAACTATTCCGCCTATGAGACCCGCCGCGTCGATCTCACCTTCGGCATCGACTATGACGACAACATGGATACCGCGATCGCGACCATTCGCAGCGTGATCGAGGCGGACAACCGGGTGATGCGCGAGCCGGAGCCATTCGTGAAGGTCACAGGTCTCGGCGACAGCTCGGTGGATATCTCAACCCGCAGCTGGGTGAAGGCGGGCGACTATTGGGATGTGCGCTTCGACCTGACGAAACAGGTGAAGCAAGCCCTCGACGGGGCCGGCATCTCCATTCCCTACCCGCACACCACAATGGTGCAGAAACGGGCGGCGGAATAGACTTTCCTCAGCACTGCAACGGGTTAGGGTGATGCGGTGAGCGACCGACAGGACACCGCCCCGCCGCCTGCACCGGTGGCACCTGCGCCCGAGGTGGAGCCGCCTGCGCACGCAGCCAAGACCTCGACCAGGGTGAAACGGGACAAGCCGCCGCGCCGGCATGTGCTTGTGCGCCTGTTCGGGATCGGCCCGTGGGGCGCGCTGAAACTGGCAGCGATGAGCGTGATCGTCGGCTTCTTCGTGATGGCGACGCGTTTCAACCCCGCCGACCCGAATGTCGACGTGCCCGGCGCGCTGGCGGCGCTGGCGCGCAATGTCTACGGGCTGGCGGAGTGGACCGTCGCGAATTTCTGGCGCCCGGCGCTTTCCGGCGCAGCGATTGTCCTGCCGCTGTGGGTGCTCTGGCGCCTCGTCAGCCTGCCCTTTCGGAAATAGGGCTCGACGGCTCCCGAATGTTCTGTTATTGTTCCTGTCATGGGCGAGCGAGGCGGGGGCGAGGGAGGCCGGAATGATCGGACATGTGACACTTGGGACAAATGACCCGGAGCGGGGGGCGCGCGGCGACAGCGGCTTCTACGCCGCCTGTTTCCGCGACCCGGACGGCAACAGGCTGACCGCCTGCATCATGGGCTGATCGCTCTGCGGGCCTTTTCGCTGCGCCTGTTCAGGCTATCCTCTGCTGAAACAGACAAAGCACCCGGGAGGACTTTCATGGACACCTCGAAACTCATGTTCCGCGACGGCCTGATGGCCGGCGAGCGCATTCTCGTGACTGGCGGGGGCACCGGGCTCGGCCGGGAGATGGCCGAAGGCTTCCTGAAGCTCGGCGCGGAAGTGCACATTTGCGGGCGACGCGGCGGCGTTCTCGAGGAGACCGCCGCCGCGCTGATGGAGCGACATGGCGGGACCGTTGTGGGACATGCGTGCGACATCCGCGTGCCGGATGCGATCTCGGAGATGAACGACCATATCTGGTCGGCGCACGGGCCGCTCACCGGACTGGTCAACAATGCCGCCGGCAATTTCATCTCGCGGACCGAGGACCTCTCGACCCGCGGCTTTGACGCAATTTCCAACATTGTCTTCCGCGGCACGTTCTACATGACCCACGACATCGGCAAGCGCTGGATCAATGGGGGGCTGAAGGGCAATGTCTGCTCGATCCTGACCACCTGGGTGTGGAATGGCGGACCGTTCGTTGTGCCATCGGCCATGTCGAAAGCCGGCGTCAATGTGATGACCCAGTCGCTGGCGGTGGAATGGGGCCGCTATGGGCTGCGCTTCAATGCCATCGCGCCGGGCCCCTTCCCGACAGAGGGCATGTCGAAACGCCTCGCGCCCGACATGACGGGCGGCGCACGCAGCATGGAGGACGGCGCCGGCAACCCGATGGACCGCGTCGGCGAAATGCACGAGCTCGTCAATCTCGCGGTCTTTCTGATGTCGCCGGGAGCGGAGTATGTGAACGGCCAGACCATCGCGATTGACGGGGCGATGTATAATGCGTCGGGCGGCAATTTTGCCATGCTGACCCAGTGGTCCGACGCGCAGTGGGCCGCCGCGCGCGCCGCCATCGAAGCGCAGAACGAGAAGGACAAGGCACGGCGAACAGTGTGAGCGCTCCTCCCCCTCACATCGCCACTGAGATCGAGACGGCGCCGAATCGCTGGGGCCCCGCCTGGGCGATGAACTGCTCGGTGCGGTGGACATAGGTGAAGGCGACCTGGACGTCCTGGTAATGGACTGAGATGCCGGCCTGCAGGTCACCAACCAATGGCCGGCGGTCATCGACGCGGCGGCTGTCCCTGAAAGTGTTGCCATCAAGGAAGATATCACGGGCGACGATGCGTGCATCGATCCCGGCAAAAACATAGCCACCGAGATTGCGCGAGGGATCAAAGACCCCCGCCCCGGAGAGAGCGGGTCGTATACGCGGCGGGCCGAAATCGCTTTCCAGGTCCCAGCCAATGCGGGCCAGCGCGCCAATGGCAGCATAGGTGCGCACATTGCCGAGCGCGCCGCCGCCATGGACGCCGTAATCATATTCCAGGTTGAACGGCAGGCGGGCCTGCGGCCGCCAGACCTGCAAGCGCTGGGCAACGATCTCGATGCCGGGCTCATCCTTGAGCTGGTAGTCCCAGCCGCGCGGATCCTCGCCATCAATGAGGTCGTGGAAATTGCGCTGAACGAACTTGCCGGCGGCAGTCTCGCCCACCACGCCGAGATTGAGCTGCAGGCTGTCCTCGGTGTCATGGTCGCGGGCGACCACGGTGGAGGAGACATGCAGCCAGCCGGCATAGGGCCTGTCATCCGGGTCGGGATTGTCGCGCGCGATATCCTCGGGCGTGAAGATCGCATGGGCAATGGCAAAGCCCTGGCGCAGCTGGGTGCGCTCCAGGTCGAGGCCCGGGATGAGAGGGGCGAGGTCGGCAAGCACCCCCGGCACCTTGCCAGCCGGGCGCACCCGTTCGACCCGCAGGCCATTGGTGTAGTTGCGGTCAGTGCCGCCGAACAGATCATTCTCCGACGTGACCGACAGTACGCCCTGACCGGAGCCCTCGTCAGCTGCCGCTATGGGAAGACCGAAAAGGGCCGTTGCCGCCGAGAGCAGGGCGCGGGAGACGCGGTTTCCGGGCATCGGGCGCAAACCTCTCTCGCAGCATTCTGCCGGAAACGCACCCGCGCGTTTCCCCGACGGCATTGCGCCCGGCCCGTGAGGAAAAGCAAGTGGATTTGACGGGCGGCGCCACCGGCCGCCATAGCGGCCTTATCGCTTCATCGTGAAGGTGATGCCGGCAAAGTCCTCATTCTCACTGAGGCCGCCATTTCGGTCATTATATTCCACCTCGCGGCGAATATAGCTCAGCGACACCTGGCCAGGGCCGCGCTGGACACTGATGCCGGCCTGCATGTCGCCGACGGTCACCTGGTCGCGCAGGGCAAGGGCGCGGGAGAAGCTGTCAAAGCCATACTCGCCGGCTTCCCAGACCAGGGCCTCGCCATCAGCGCCGGCAAAGATGTACCAGGCATCGGCGCCGACCGCCTCGCCGCGCTGGTCGAAATTCTGGCCGATCCGCACCTCCGCGCCGACCCGGCGGGCGCGGTAATCGCCTTCCTCGGTATAGGCGACGCGCGGGGCGAGCCCGACATCGACGGGCAGGCCGGTCTCACTGCCGAAGGCGGAGATCGCGAAGGCGGCATTGAAGCTGCGGTCGGTATCCACCGGACCGATACGCCCCTGGGCATCGCGGGCTGCGGCGAACGCGTCCAGCGTGTCGGTCCCGGAGACTGAGGTGCCGACAAAGGCGCGCGCACCGTTGGCCGCCGGGGCCGGCATCTGCCAGGCGGGATTGAACGGCGCGTCCTGCGCAGCCGACGGCGTGGCCGGAACCGGCCCGACAAGGGCGGCATTGCTGGCGTCCGGGAAGATCACCTCACCAGCGAGGGGCGCGGCCGGTGCGGCGCGATGCGACGGCGCTACCGCCGCTGCGGCAAACGCACCATCAGCCGCCAGGCGCTGGCCCTGTGTGAGGATGATGGGCTTGGGCCGCGCCTTGTCCGCCGGAGCGACCTGGAGGGTCGCAGCCGTGATCGACAGGCAGCCGCCACAGGCCATGGTGACCAGACTGGATGTAACAAAGAAAATCATGCGTCCCAAAAGCTCCACCGCCCTAATCCCTGCAAGTTTCCTACCGATTAGGCCAATCCTGCATTAACGTAGCATAAAGGCACGCCGTCCCGAAGCCTTATCTTTCCGACAAATCGTTAACGGTCCAGACCGTGTCCGTGACCAGGCCGGAGCATTGCAGGGCCCTGCCATATATCGGCTTTTTCATGAAACAGGCGGGCCTGAAGCCCGCCTGCTCGCGTTCATACCTTGCGCCGCGCTGCCCTGGCCTACTGACAGGCGAGGCACTCCTCATAGTCTGTACGCTCGGCGGTGGCGCCCTCGGTCCGGCGCCCCTCCGCGCCGGCCCAGGCGGCACGCTGCACCGATTTGGAGCGGCAGTAATAGAGCGATTTCAGGCCCTTCTCCCATGCCTGCCAGTGCAGCATGTGCAGGTCCCACTTGTCGATATCACCCGGCAGGAAGAGGTTCAGGGATTGCGACTGGCAGATATAAGGCGTGCGATCGGCGGCGAGTTCGATGATCCAGCGCTGGTCGATCTCAAAGGCGGTCCGGAAAACGGCCTTCTCATGGTCGTCGAGACAGCCGAGATGCTGCACCGAGCCCTCATGCTCGAGAATCGAGGTCCAGGTCGCCTCGGTGTTTGCGCCCTTGCCTTCCAGCAGGGCCTCCAACTGGCGGTTCTT
This sequence comes from uncultured Hyphomonadaceae bacterium, assembly GCA_964412785.1. Lineage (GTDB taxonomy): Bacteria > Pseudomonadota > Alphaproteobacteria > Caulobacterales > Hyphomonadaceae > UBA5336. Next base: position 120,302 of record CAYPQD010000001.1, on the reverse strand, counting down.
GACCGTGAACGACCCCGACAGGGTCTTGTGGGTATAGATGTTGGCCGGGATCGGCTCGATTCCCGCCGAGGTGCCGCCGCAGATGATGGAGATCGAGGCCGTCGGCGCGATCGCGATCTTGTGGGAAAAGCGCGCCATCATGCCGGCATCGGCGGCATCCTCGCAGGGCCCGCGCTCCCGGGCGAGCTTCACCGAGGCGGCATCGGCGCCGCGGCGGACATGCCGGAACATGGCATTGTTCCAGGCCTTTGCCGCAGCGCTCTCGATCGGCGCGTTCTGGGCCTGCAGGAAGGAATGGAAGCCCATCAGGCCAAGTCCAACGGAGCGCTCACGCTTCGCGGAATAGACCGCACGGGCCATCTCGTCCGGCGCGCGTTCGATGAAGTCGGCAAGGACATTGTCGAGAAAGCGGAAGACGTCTTCCAGGAAGGTGGCGTGGTCCTTCCATTCAAGGAATTTCTCCGCATTCAGGGAGGACAGGCAGCAGACCGCGGTACGCGCCGCGCCAAGATGGTCGATCCCGGTAGGCAGGGTGATTTCCGAGCAGAGATTTGACTGGCGAACCGACAGGCCGAGCTGGCGCTGGTGGGCCGGCATGGCGTTGTTCACCGTGTCGGTGAAGAGCAGGTAAGGCTCGCCGGTCTGGATTCGCAGCTCCAGGATCTTCTGCCACAGCTTGCGGGCATTCACCGTGCGCAGCACCTCGCCGGTCTTCGGGCTTCTCAGGCCGAATTGGTCATCGGTGCGCACCGCCTCCATGAAGTCATCGGTGATGTTGACGCCATGGTGAAGGTTGAGGCTCTTGCGGTTGAAGTCGCCCGACGCCTTCCGGATTTCGAGGAATTCCTCGATTTCCGGATGGTGGACATCAAGGTAGCAGGCCGCTGAACCGCGGCGCAGCGAGCCCTGCGAGATCGCGAGGGTCAGCGAATCCATCACGCGAATGAAGGGGATGATGCCGGAGGTCTGCCCGTTCTGACCGACGCGCTCGCCGATCGAGCGGACATGGCCCCAATAGGTGCCAATGCCGCCGCCATTGGAGGCGAGCCAGACATTCTCGTTCCAGGTCTCGACAATACCGTCCAGCGAATCATCAACCTGGTTGAGGAAGCAGGAGATCGGCAGGCCACGGTCGGCGCCGCCATTGGAGAGCACGGGCGTGGCCGGCATGAACCAGAGGTTCGACATGTAGTCGTAGAGCCGCTGCGCATGGGCGCCATCATCGGCGTAGGCAATGGCCACGCGCGCAAACATGTCCTGATAGGACTCACCTGGCAGCAGGTAGCGGTCGGTCAGGGTCACCTTGCCAAACTCGGTGAGATTCGAATCGCGGGCCGGGTCGATCTCGACCCGCAGGCCGTCTATGACGCGCAGTGCCGCGGTTGCCGATTTCGGCTTGCCCCGGCGCAGCGGCGCGAGTTCTGACGTGGTTCTGGCTTCCGACGCGGACATAACGATACCCCTAAGCTTACAGATGAATATAGGGGCCCAGAGCGAAACCGCCATATGCGGTATCCAACCCAACCCCTGCCACAAGATATAGTGGCCGAAGGGTTAAGGGAGCGTCAACGCCGAAATTGTCCGGGGCCGGATTTTCCTGGGGATTGGTGCACGGGGAGGCGGCGCCAGCCTAGCTGGTGGGCTCCAGTTCCACCGACACGAAAATCTCGACGCCATTGCGATGGACACGCACAAGCAGGGGAGCCTCCGGCCGCGAAGCGGCGCTTTCAAGTGCCTTTGAGACGTCAGACAGGCTATAGACACGGTTAAATCCAAGCTCGACAAGAACATCGCCCTTGCGCAGCTTGCCGAAAGCCGGCCCCCGCGGCGAGACCCGGCTGACCAGGACGCCCTCCACATCCTTCGGGACGCGCTGGCGCCGGCGGGTCTCGTCATCGAGTTCGGCCAGTTCGACACCCATGGCATTGTCGGTGGCCGCCAGTTCCGGCGTCTGCTCCTCTTCCGGCTCGTCGCGGCCGGTTTCGAGCTCACCGAGGGTGACGCGCACCACCTGCGGCCGGCCGCTGCGCACGATCTCCACATCCACCTCGGTTTCGGGCGCAATGTCGGCAACGATCCGGGTCAGGCTGCGGACATCGGCCACCACCTCGCCATCGAATCGCCGGATCAGGTCACCGATCTCGAAATCGGCCTTCTCCGCCGGGCCGCCGCTGGTGAAGCTGGTGATGATCACGCCCTTGTCGTCATCAAGGCCATAGGCAGCAGCGATGTCGGTATCGATCCCCTGCACGGACACGCCGAGCCAGCCCCGGCGCAGGGTGCCGTCACGGACCAGCCTGTCGGCAATATCCCTGACCATGTTGCTCGGGATCGAAAAGCCGATGCCGACCGACCCGCCGGTCGGCGAGATGATTGCCGTGTTGACGCCGACCACCTCGCCACCGAGGTTGAACAGCGGGCCGCCGGAATTGCCGCGGTTGATCGCGGCATCGGTCTGGATGAAATCGTCATAGCGCCCGCCGGTATCACGGTTTCGCGCGGAGATGATGCCGGCCGACACCGAGCCCCCAAAGCCGAACGGGTTGCCGATCGCGATGACCCAGTCGCCGACCTCGGCTGCGTCACTGTCTGCGAACTCCACGAAGGGCAGCGTCTTGTCGGTCTTCAGCCTGAGCACCGCGACATCGGTATCGGGATCGGTGCCGATGAGGTCGGCTTCCAGGACCGTTCCGTCATTGAAGATTGCCGTGATCTCGTCGGCCCCTTCGATGACATGATTGTTGGTGATGACAAGGCCATCGGCTGAGATCACGAAGCCGGAGCCGAGCGAGCCGCGCTGGCGGAACCCGTCATCATCGCGGTTGAAGAAGGGGTTGAACCGCTCCAGCGGTGAGCCTTCGGGAAAGTCGGGCAGGCCCGCTGGCGCCACTGTCTGGCGGGTGTTGATGTTGACGACTGAGGGCATCAGCCGGCGGGCAAGCCCGGCAAAGCTGTCAGGCGCGCCATCGGGCCGAGAGACCTCCGGCGTCGCCTCGCTGAGCGACTGGGCCCGCGCCGCCTCCGCCGAGGAGAGCCCGATCGCCACGCCCGCAAGCACCGCAGCCAGTCGTTTCATCGCGTTCGTCACTCCCGCTCCGTCAGGGGCCTTCCAGCCCTGCATCCAAGTATGGCGTTTCGCGGGCAGGCATCAAGCCGCTGTGCCACAGCCGGCTGCTGGCGGTCCGGGAAGGGGCAAAGATCAGCCCGGAGGGACGTGACCGCGCTCACAGGAAACGCAGCGCTGCGTAGAGCAGGATGGCGCCAAGGGCCACCGTCCAGAGCCCGCCCTGACGAAGCTCGGCGACCGGCAAACGCGCTGCCCAGTGGAGGAGGCGCTTCATGCTGTCCGGCGCGAGGGCATAGGCTGCGCCTTCTGCCACGAACCAGACGCCAATCCCGGCCAGAATGAGCGTCGAGGCTGTCACTGGTGTGCCCCGCCCCCGAAACGACTAGCGCGGGCGTGCCCGGCCAGAGCTTTCCGCCTGCTTGATGAACTGGTCGCAGACGCCGAGATTCTCCGGGCCGACAATCAGCCGGGTATTGTCTGCAATCGAGTTCTCGCAGGCCAGCATTGCGCGGTAGAAGCGGAAAAACTCCGGGTCGCGCAAATACGCGTCATTGTAGATCTCGTTTCGCCTGGCGTCGCCCTCACCGCGGATGATCTCCGCCCGTTCACGCGCCCGCGCAAGCAGGACGGTCGACTCGCGTTGCCCCTCGGCCCGGATTCGCCGGGCCTTCTCCTCACCCTCGGCCCGAATACGCTCGGCGACCTGCTGGCGGTCGGTCCGCATCCGGTTATAGACCCCTTCGGCGATCTCCGGCGGCAGGTCCGCCTGGCGAATGCGCACGTCGATGATTTCAATCCCCAGCCGGTCGGTGTTGCGGTTCATCCGATCGCGAATCTGGTTCATAAGCTGTGCTCGCTGGCCCGAAACGATCTCGGGAACCGGCACGCCCCCGAGGACTTCCCGGATTGCCGATTCGGTGAAGCGCGACAGCTGGCCTGCTGCTGCCTGCTCGGTCCGCAGGCTCTCATAGAACCGCAGCGGGTTGTCGATCCGCCAGCGCACGAAGGCATCGACCACAAGGCGGCGCTGGTCGGAGGCGAGGATCTCGATGTCCGGGATGTTGAGCCCGAGATTCTTGCGGTCGAGGACGGCGACCTGCTGCACAAGCGGTGTCTTCAGGAAGAGGCCGGCCTCGTCGGTCCCCGGTGCATTCCTGATGGCGACGGGATTACCGAGTTGCAGGACGATCGCCTGCTGGTCCTGGCGGACGATGTAGAAGGCGTTCAGGAGGGCGATCGCGGCGATCACGAGAACGCCGACCAGGAGAAAGGAAAGAGTGCGCATGGGCGGGATCTCCTGCGGTTACTGGCTACGACCGATACGGTCGAGCGGGAGGTAGGGAACGGCTCCGGAGTCCGAATCGAGGATGGTCTTGTCGGCGCGGGCAAGAACCCGCTCCATGGTTTCAAGGTACATGCGCTCGCGGGTCACCTGTGGCGCCTGGACGTATTCATCGTAGATCGAGACGAACCGCGCCGCCTCACCACTGGCATTGGCGATCACCTGGTCGCGATAGCCCTGCGCGTCGAGCAGGATGCGCTCAGCCTCACCGCGCGCGCGCGGCACGATCTGGTTGGCATCGCGGGTCGCCTCGTTGAAATTGCGCTCGGCATCCTGCTCGGCGACGTTGACGTCGTTGAACGCTTCGATAACGGGCTGCGGCACGTCGGACTTGGCAATTTCCACCCGGCGTATCTCGATGCCGGCCCGGTATTCGTCAAGCAATTGCTGGGTCTGGCTGAGGACCTCTTCCTCAACCTCGCCGCGGCCTGTCGTGATGACTTCCTCGCGTCTGGTCTTGCCGACGACCTCGCGCATCACCGACTCCGCGACCATGCGCACGGCCGCCTCCGGCTGCTTGACGTTGAGGATGAAATCCTGCGGCGCAGCGGTTTTGACTTTCCAGAAGACCGAGAATTGCACGTCGACGATGTTCTCGTCAGAGGTAATCATCAGGCTCTCGTCGCGCGTGTCGCCAATGCGGATCTGGCTCTGTTGCTCCACGGGGATAACCACATGCTGCTCGACCGGGACCGGCAGGTGGAGATGGAAACCGGGACCGAGATTGGTCTGCCACTTGCCGAGCCGGAAAACCGAGGCCTGCTCGCCTGCATCGATGATGACGACGCCCGTGGACAGCCAGGCGAACAGGCCGACAAGGCCGACCACGGCAAAGCCAGCCGGGCCAAGCCCGCGTCCGCCGCCGCGGCCACCCCGGCCGCCGCCGCGGCGCCCGCCAAGTCCGCGCCGAAACCGCTCCTGCATCCGGCGCATAGACTCCTCAATATCCGGCCCGCCGCCACTGCCGCCGCCGGACCCGCCGCCGCCGCCCGGTCGGCCCCAGGGCGAGCCGCCATTGCCATTGCCCCCGCTGCCGCCGGAGCCCTGGCCCCATGGGCCGCCCGAGGCCTCGTGATTGCCGGAGCCTGCTTCATCCTTCCAGGGCACGCAGCACCTCCTATGTGATTGGACTGGATTGTGACGTGACGCGCCTGATATGTGCACGCGTATGACCGGGCTTCAAGGAGCGCTCCATGGTGTTTGGACGAAAAGCCCCATCGCAAGAAGTATTTGCCGCAGCCCTGCGAGAGGCGCTTGGCGATCCGGGCTGGCTCGTGGCCGTCCGGATCGACAGCAAGGGCCGTGCACAGATCGACGTCTCGGACGCCGGTAACGACGCGGCAGAGACCGCGTCCCGGTGCGCCCGCGCAGACGCCGCGGCCAGAGCGGTACGCGGCGTTGCCGCCGTCGATGTGGCGGCGCTGGGGCCGCCGCCGCGCAAGGTGACGCTGATCGGCGCGACGCCGAGGCAGGAACGCCGGCGTGTGGAAAAGGGCGCGCGCCTGTCCGACGAGGCGCTCCAGCAGGGCGCCCTGCCGCCTCGCCCGGTGACGGCGCGCATTCCCGCGATCCAGCGGATCCTGGTGGTCGCCAGCGCGAAGGGCGGCGTCGGCAAGTCCACCGTGGCGGTCAATCTCGCCGCGGCGCTTGCCAGGGCCGGCCTCAAGGTCGGCCTGCTCGATGCCGATATCTACGGCCCGTCAATCCCGATCATGCTTGGCACCGGCGAGGCGCAGCCAAAAGCCGGGCCGGACGGAAAGCTGCTCCCGGTGATGGCGCACGGGCTGGCGTCGCTCTCGATCGGCTATCTCTCCGACGCCGATGCGCCGATGATCTGGCGCGGGCCGATCGTCATGTCAGCCATAACCCAGCTGCTGAACGATGCGGCCTGGGCGCCGGAGAGCGACCCGCTCGACCTGCTCATCATCGACACGCCGCCTGGCACGGGCGATGCCCAGCTTGCGATTGCCCAGAAGGTGCCTGTGACGGCCGCGCTGTTGGTCACGACACCGCAGGAGGTGGCGCTGGCCGATGTCCGGCGCGGGGCGGCGATGTTCGCGAAGACCGCTATTCCGGTGATAGGCATTGTCGAGACAATGAGCTGGTTTGAGGACCCGCACGGCCAGCGCCACGACGTGATGGGCGAGGGCGGGGGCAGGCGCATGGCCGACGCGCTCGGCCTGCCCCTGATTGGACAGGTACCCCTGCTTCACGCTATCCGGGAGGGCGGCGACAGGGGCCGCCCTGCTGCGCTGGATGACGGGCCGGCGGGTACCCTGTTCGCCGATCTCGCCCGTGATGTGGCGCTCGCCATTGACGCGGTGCAGACCAAAAACCCGCCCGAGATCGTGTTCGAAGACTGAGTTGAGAGATGAATGAGACTTCCGCAAGCCCTGCCCCGGCTGCAAACGGACCGGTGGTCCGCGCGCAGCGCATGGATCTTTTCACAACGCCGCTCCTGCGGGTCAGCGTGCCGGACGCGGACCGCCTCAATGCTGAACTGATGGCGACGATCCGCGCCCGGCGCGAGAGCCACCCCCACAATGAGGCGCGCTCCAGCCATGGCGGCTGGCATTCCGACGCCGAAATGCTGGACTGGGGTGGCGAGGCGGCCGCGACGCTTGTTCGCGTCGGTGTGAATGCCGCCAGCCAGCACATGATCGACGTCTTCCCGCCGGGCCAGCGTCGGTTCCGCTGGGCCTTCGACATGTGGGCGAACATCCATGAGCCCGGCGATACGATCCAGTTCCACTGCCACCCGGGCGCCTTCTGGTCTGCGGTCTACTACCCCGATGCGGGCAGTGCGGCCGAGCGCGGCATGGGCGGTGAGATCGTGTTCGAGGACCCGCGTTACCCGATGACGGAATGCAATGTGCCCTATCTCATGTTCAAGACCGCCGACGGGCTGATCCAGCGCAGCCAGGCGCAGTTTTCGCCAGAGTCCGGGATGATGATCCTGTTTCCGAGCTGGCTGCGCCATGCGGTGCGCCCGCATTCCGGGTCGCGCGACCGGGTCTCGGTCGCGATGAATTTCGTCCTCATGGACACCGCCAGGGAAAAGCCGGTGCACGCACCCTGACGGGCCCGATGAGTGCGGGGCGTCCGCGCCCGGCCTGCCATGCTCGCCGGATTGCTTCCGCCGGGGTCGGAAGCGATCTAGGCTGGCGCAGACATGGCTGATTCGTACCATCCCCCGCCCCGTCCGGTGATCCGGCGCCTGCCGAGCGACGCGGTCAACCGCATCGCTGCCGGCGAGGTGGTGGAACGTCCCGCTGCGGCGGTGAAGGAGCTTGTTGAGAACGCCTTTGACGCCGGCGCCGGGACTGTCGACATTGCCATTTCTGCTGGCGGGCTCGCGCTTGTCGGCGTCAGCGATGATGGCTGCGGGATGGCGCCCGACGAACTGGCGTTGGCGCTGCAGCGCCATGCCACCTCGAAGCTCACGGCCGGCGAGGACGGGCGGATCGACCTTCTCAACATCCACACAATGGGCTTTCGCGGCGAGGCCCTGCCCTCCATCGCCTCGGTGTCTCGTCTTGCCATGCTGTCGCGCGCGCAGGGCGAGGAGGCCGCCGAGATCCGTGTCGATGCCGGCGCCCGGGACGGTCCGCGGCCGGCGGCCTGGACGGGCCTTGGCGATACCGGCACGCGCATCGAGGTGCGCGACCTCTTCCACGCAACGCCGGCGCGGCTGAAATTCATGAAGTCGGAGCGCGCGGAGACCATGGCGATCACCGATACGGTACGCCGGCTCGCCATGGCCCGGCCCGATGTCGCGATCACGCTGGAGCAGGACGGGCGCACCCTGCTGCGCCTGCCGCCCCAGTCGGGCCCTGCCGACGAGGCGCGTCTTGCCCGGCTGGGCGCAATCATGGGCCGCGAGTTCCGCGACAATGCCCTGGCGATTGATGCGGAGCGCGACGGGGTGCGCGTTGCCGGATTTGCCGGCCTGCCGACACTCAATCGCGGCACGGCAGGCCACCAGTTCCTGTTCGTCAATGGCCGTCCGGTGAAGGACCGGATGCTGAGCGGTGTCCTGCGCGCGGCCTACCAGGACTTCCTCGCGCGCGACCGCCACCCGATGGCGGCCCTGTTCGTCGACCTCGATCCGGAGGCTGTCGATGTGAACGTGCACCCGGCGAAGACGGAGGTGCGCTTCCGCGATTCCGGCGGGGTGCGCGGGCTGCTGGTCGGCGCGCTCCGCCACACGCTGGCCGCCGCAGGGCACCGCGCCTCGACCACGGTCTCCGGCTTTGCGCTCGGACGGGCCCGGGTGGAGGGGGCCGCACCTTTCCCGGCTGCGGCCGCTGTGGCCGGTTCGCCCGCGCCGATGCCGCTTGCCCCGACCGGCTGGGGACGCCCGTCTGGCGGACTGTCCGCCCCGCCGGCGCCGTCTTTTGCAGGCGAGCCTGCCGCGCCGTCCGCCCGGGTGGAGCTGGCGAGCGCTGCGGCAGACCCGGCAGGCTTCCCGCTCGGGGTGGCCCGCGCGCAGCTGCACGAGACCTACATCATCGCCCAGACCACCGACGGCATCGTCCTCATCGACCAGCATGCCGCCCATGAGCGCCTCGTCTACGAGCAGATGAAGCGCCAGATGGCAGAGGGCGGTGTGAAGCGCCAGGCGCTGCTGATCCCCGACGTGGTCGAGCTTGGCGAGGATGGCGCCGCGCGCGTGATCGAGCGGGCCGGCGAACTTCTCGATCTGGGGCTTGAGATCGAGCCGTTCGGGCCAGGGGCCGTCTGTGTGCGGGCGACGCCGGCGCTGTTCGGGGCGATGGATGCCGCAGGCCTTGTCCGCGACCTGGCCGATGAGTTCGCCGAGCTGGACGCCGGCCTCGCCCTCAAGGAGCGGTTCGAGGCGGTGATGGGCAACATGGCCTGCCGCGGCTCGGTCCGCGCCGGCAGGCGGCTCAATGCCGAGGAGATGAACGCCCTGCTCCGCCACATGGAGGCAACGCCCCACTCCGGCCAGTGCAATCATGGCCGCCCGACCTATGTGGAGTTGAAACTGGCTGACATCGAGCGGCTGTTCGGCCGGCGCTGAGGTCAGGTGCGGACCAGGAAGGTCAGGCGTGCGGCGCCGGCCTCCCTTGTGTTGAGGACCTGCCAGCCGGCCGACATGACGGTCTCGTCTGGGGCGGTCTCCACGACAGCCAGCGCCCCGGCCGACAGCCAGTCCCCTTCGGCGAGTATCGCAAGGGCCGGCTCGACAAGGCCCCTTCGGTAGGGCGGGTCGAGGAAGGCGAGGTCGAAGGGCGCGCCGAGGCCGGCCGGTTTGCGTCCGAGATCGGTGGCCGAGCGCCGGTGCAGGCGGGTGACGCCGAACAGGCCAAGCGCTTCGATGTTCTGGCGGATTGCCCCGCGCGCGGCGCTGGCCGTTTCCACGAACAAGCAGAAGGCCGCACCGCGTGACAGCGCCTCCAAGCCGAGCGCGCCGGAACCGGCAAAGAGGTCGATGACGCGCGCGCCGTCCAGCGGCGGCGACCAGGAGGCATGGGCGAGGATGTTGAACAGGCTCTCGCGGGCGCGGTCGGAGGTCGGCCGTGTGTTCTGGCCCTTCGGTGCCACAAGGGTGCGCCCGCTGAGGGCGCCTGAGACGATGCGCATGGGGCCTCCTTCGCGATCGGCGCGCGATGCCATAGCTTGGGCATGGCCGGCAGGAGGACAAGAGCGATGAGCGAGCCGATGCAGCGCGCGCTGGCGCTGGCGCAGGAGGCGGCGACCGCCGGCGAGGTGCCGGTCGGCGCGGTCATCACCGACCCGGCGAGCGGGGCGATCATTGCCGAGGGTCGCAATCGGCAGATCAGCGCCTGCGATCCGACTGCGCATGCCGAGATCGTCGCGATCCGTGCAGCGGCCCGGGCGCTTGGAAACTACCGGCTGAGCGGGCTCAGCCTGCATGTGACGCTGGAGCCGTGCGCCATGTGCGCCGGCGCGATCAGCCTTGCCCGCATCGGCCAGGTCGTCTTCGCCGCTGATGACCCGAAGGGCGGCGGCGTCGTGCATGGCGCGCGCGTGTTCGACCAGCCGACCTGCCACTGGCGCCCTGAGGTGGCGCGTGCCTCGTGCGATGAAGCCGCGACGGCCGCGCGCCTGCTGCGGGACTTCTTCCGCGCGCGGCGCTGACGCCACGGCGCCGGGCTGCGTCAGGCGTGTCGCCGCGCCAGCAGGGCGCAGGCAATCCCGCGAAATTTGTCGCTTCAGTCTGGGCCGGCAGTAACCCTTCGGCGGTAGTCTGCGCCATGCCACGGGCAGCAGCGAGGCGGCGCAGCATGACGGACTTTCTGGAGCAGGTGTTGGCGTCGGCGATCTCGCCGCTCACCACGATCTTCGAGGGCGCCCATTCGCGCCACTACATCCTCTATATCCTGTCGGCCCTTGTCATCGCCATGGTGGCGCACCGGGTCAGTGGGGCCCGGGGCTCGGCCCTGTCGACCCTGTTGCGCAAGGAGGTCTGGACCTCGCGCTCGGCGATCAATGACTATGTGATCTGGCTGATCAACCCGCTGATCCATGCGCTGATCCTGTCGGTGATCGTCGGGGCGGTTGCCGGGGCGACGAAGACGGTGGGCGATGCCGCCCTTGCCGGACTGCCGGGCCTGATGGTCTGGCCGGACACGCCGCTGGCCTGGGCCATTGCCGGCGCCCTCATGGTGGTGCTGTTCCTTGCCGATGATTTCGTGCGGTTCTTTGGCCACTGGCTGCTGCACAAGGTTCCGGTGCTGTGGGAGTTCCACAAGGTCCACCATTCGGCCGAACACCTCAATTTCGTCACCTCCGAGCGCTTCCACCCGGTAGAATTGCTGTTCATGACGACATTGCGGGTGCTGGTGGTCGGCACCATCAATGCCGCGACCTTCGCGCTGTTTGCCGACCAGGTGAACGTGCCGCTGCTGTTCGGGGCGAACGCGCTCTGGGTTGCCGCCAACATTGCCGGCGGGACGCTGCGCCATTCGCCGGTGTGGATTTCCTATGGGCCGCGGGTGGAGCGCTGGATCGTCTCGCCGGCCATGCACCAGGTCCACCATTCTGCCGAAGAGCGTCACTGGGACAGGAACATGGGCGGGACGCTGGCGGTCTGGGACCGGATGTTCGGCACGCTCTATGTGCCGCAGGGCCGCGAGACGCTGACCCTCGGCATCGGGGCGGAAACGTCGGACTACCGCACGGTGAAGGCCCTCTACTGGCAGCCATTGAAAAAGGCCGCCGCCCTGATGGTGCCGCGCCGGCACGCACGGGAAGAGGCGCCGCAGGCCGCGGCCCGGTCCTGAACGGCGCCCCCGGCGCTCCAGGGGCCGGGCCGCCGCCTCAGAACAGGCCGGATTCGGCAAGCCCGCGCAGCAGGAAGACCACGCCGATCGCGGTGACGAGGCCGCGCACCCACTGGCGGAAATTGACCTCGCTCATCGCTGCGAGGACGCGCCCGCCGAGCCAGGTCGCGGCCATGGCGAGCGGGATGGCGGCGGCGAAGAACCAGGCGGGCGGCAGCGCGGCCCCCTGCGCCCCGGCGACCAGCGGCACGCTCCAGAAGCCGATCTTGACGATGTGGGCGATCGCCTGGGTCACCGACTTGGTGGCGACGATCTCCTGGCGGGTCATCGCCGTGCGCACGAAGAAGAGGTCGAGGAGCGGCCCGGCGACACCGGCGAGCGTGTTCAGCGCCTGAACGAGGCCGCCGGCGAGGACCGCATGACCCCTGCGGCGGAAATCGAGATCGAAGCGCGATTTGGGCAGCCAGACCAGGAGCGGCGTCAGCCCGAGGAGGAGGAGCACCCCGGCCTTGTCCGGCCGCCAGGTGACGGCCAGCAGCGCGATCACCGCCAGCAGCGCGCCGAGAAGGTACCAGCCGACCGGGGCCCAGGCGATCTGCCGGCGCAGGAGAAAGGCCCGCCAGCCATTCGCGGCGAATTGCAGGACGCCGTGGATCACCATCGCCGCGGCGACGCTGACCGATGGCAGCGACACCAGCACCCCCATCAGGATGAGCCCGCCGGCCATGCCGAAGATGCCGGACAGGAAGGCCGTCAGCGCACTGGTGGCAAGGATGATGAGGGCGGCGGCGGTGGTCATGGCGCTGAGCCGCCTAGCTTGAGTCTGCGTGCGGTTCCCTGAGCGCCGGCGCAAGATTTTGTTTGCCTGTCGCAGGGACAGAGCGATACCTTCACTCTCAACAGTTTGACCAGACATGACCGAGGAGGAGAAGCCCCATGCCCGACAGTCACGGCACGATGCCCGCAGACACCGAACTCAATGACCTGCGCATGTCGGATGACGCGCGCCCGCTCTATGAGCACGTAAAGCGCTTCATCGAGGAGGTCGTCAACCCGATGAGCGAGGAGTTCCACCGCCTCGGCGAGGGCAAGACGGACATCTGGTCATATGCGCCCGGCCAGCTTGAAGCGCTGGAGTCCGCCAAGGACGAGGCCAAGAAACAGGGCCTTTGGAATTTCTTCCTGCCGGACGCCGAGACAGGCGAGGGCCTCACCAACCTCGATTATGCCTATATCGCCGCCGAACTCGGCAAGAACCCGCTTGCCTCGGAGACCATGAACTGCTCGGCCCCTGACACGGGCAACATGGAGGTTCTGGAACGGGTCGGCACGCCGGCACAGAAGGAACAGTGGCTGAAGCCGCTTCTGAATGGCGAGATCCGCTCCGCCTTCGCCATGACCGAGCCGGACATGGCCAGCTCAGATGCCAAGAATGTCTCCATGCGCGCCGAACTGGATGGCGATGAGTGGGTGATCAATGGCGAGAAGTACTACATTTCCGGCGCAGGCGACCCGCGCTGCCGCATCATGATCTGCATGGTGCGCACCAATGACGGGGAGAATGTGAACCGCCGCCAGAGCCAGATCCTGGTGCCATTGCCGCATCCCGGCGTCACCATTCTCGGCCCCATGCACGTGTTCGGCGAGCCGGATGCACCGCACGGCCACATGCACATCCGCTTTGAGAATGTCCGGGTGCCGAAGGAGAACATCCTTCTGGGTGAGGGGCGCGGCTTCGAGATCTCGCAGCTTCGTCTCGGGCCGGGCCGCATCCACCACTGCATGCGTTCCATTGGCGCGGCGGAGAAGGCGCTCGACCTGATGTGCCGGCGCGGCCTGTCGCGCGAGGCGTTCGGCCGCCCGCTCGCCAAGCTCGGCGGCAATACCGAGATCATCTCGCGTGCCCGGATCGAGATCGAGGCGATGCGGATGATGGTGCTGAAGGCGGCCAAGGCGATGGATGTCCTCGGCAACAAGGAAGCACGGGTGTGGATCTCCATGGTCAAGGCGATGGTGCCGGAGCGCGTCTGCCAGATCATCGACAATTCCATCCAGATCCATGGCGCGACCGGCGTGTCTCAGTGGACGCCCCTGTCGCGCATGTATGCAAGCCAGCGCACGCTGCGGCTCGCCGACGGCCCGGACGAGGTGCACCACATGGTCGTCGGCCGCCACGAGCTGAACAAGTATGATGGCGGTGTCGATGACCCGGCGCTGGCCTCGGTCTGGCGGAAATAGCCGGACGGTCCGGCGCAAGGGACATCCGGTCACGACAGACGCGGCGGCCCCGGCGCCCTACGTGTTGTCCCTGAGTTCCATCCAGGCGTCGGACCGTCACCATGGCCGGGCACCGGCCCAGCGTGCCGGCGGCCGGAACCAGACAGGAGGACACCAATGCATTTCGACTACAGCCCGCGGACGCAGGACTACCGCGAACGCATCATGGCGTTCATGGACGAGCACGTCTTCCCGAATGTCGAGACCTTCCGGCGCCAGCATGATGAGGCCGACAGCCGCTGGACGGTGATCCCGATCCTTGAGGAGAAGAAGGCCATCGCGAAAGCGGAAGGCCTGTGGAACCTGTTCCTTCCGCCCTCGCGCGAGCATGACACCAACGCGTTCCACGGCGCGGGCCTCTCCAATCTCGAATATGCCCCGCTGTCTGAGCTGATGGGCCGGGTCGGATGGGCGTCTGAGGTGTTCAACTGCTCCGCCCCCGACACGGGCAATATGGAAGTGCTGCACCGCTATGGCTCGATGGCGCAGAAGGAGGAGTGGCTGCGCCCGCTGATGGAGGGCGAGATCCGCTCCGCCTTCCTGATGACCGAGCCGCTGGTCGCCTCCTCCGACGCCACCAATATCGAGACGTCGATCGTGCGCGACGGCGATGAATACGTGATCAATGGCCGCAAATGGTGGTCCTCCGGGCTAGGCGACCCGCGCTGCAAGGTGGCGATCGTCATGGGCAAGAGCGACCCTACGGCCGAGCGCCACCTGCAGCAGAGCCAGATCCTCGTTCCGCTCGATGCGCCCGGCATCAAGGTCCTGCGCATGCTGCCCGTGTTCGGCTATGATGATGCGCCGCATGGCCATGCCGAAGTGCTGCTGGAAGATGTCCGGGTGCCGGCGGAGAACCTGATCCTCGGCGAGGGCCGCGGCTTCGAGATCGCCCAGGGCCGCCTCGGCCCGGGCCGCATCCACCACTGCATGCGCACCATCGGCGCGGCGGAAATGGCGCTGGAGAAGATGTGCCGCCGACTGCTGAGCCGCGAGGCGTTTGGCAAGACGATCTCCGAGCACTCGATCTGGGAGCAGCGGGTTGGCGAGGCCCGCACCGACATCGAGATGTGCCGCCTGCTGACCCTGAAGGCTGCCTACATGATGGACACGGTCGGCAACAAAATCGCCAGGGACGAGATCGCGATGATCAAGGTCGCCGCCCCGCGGATGGCGCTGAAGATCATCGACGATGCGATCCAGGCCCATGGCGGCGGCGGCGTCACCTCCGATTTCGGCCTGGCGGAGAGCTATGCCGGCATCCGCACGCTGCGGCTCGCCGATGGGCCTGACGAGGTGCACCTGCGCTCCATCGCCCGCTCCGAATTCAGGCGGTATCGCGAGAACCCGGCCTACCCGACCCACGCGCTGGCGGCAGAATAGGTCCGCGCCCGCCGGCTGCCCGGTCACTGCGGGTGTGCTAGACTTCCCCCACAAGACAATGGGGAGTGAGGCACCATGGACCAGACGACGAGCGACGCCTTCCGCCTGCCGGACATCAACAGGGTCGGCATGGACGCACCGATGCGCTGGCTCGCCGGTGGCTGGCGGGATTTCCGCCGCGCGGCATTGCCCTGCACCGTTTACGGCATCGCGCTTGCCGGCATCAGTGGGGCGCTGGCGATCAGTCTCCTCGTCACCGGCAATTTCACCTGGATCGGCGTGCTCGCAGGCGGCTTCCTTCTGGTTGCGCCGATGCTCGCCATGGGGCTCTATGAGGCAGCACGCCGGCTGGAACAGGGCGAGAGCCCGACGCTTGTGCAGATGATGTTCGTCAGGACGGCTTCGACGCGCGACCTGGCCTTTCTCGGCATGGGACTGCTGTTCATCTATCTGTTCTGGGGACGGATGGCGCAGCTCATCTATGCGCTCTCGACCTATCAGGTGCACAGGTCGACGCCGGAATTCCTGAGCTTCATGCTCACAACAGAGGAAGGCTGGACCATGGCCGGAATCGGCACGCTGGTCGGCGGCGTGATCGCGATCCTCACCTTCGCCCTGGTTGTGGTTGCACCGCCCATGCTGCTGGCGAGGCGGACCGATATCTTCATCGCCACGGTGACGAGCGTGAGGGCGTTTTCGCAGAATCTCGGACCGATGCTGCTTTGGGCGGGGCTGATCGCCCTGCTCACCGTGATCGGGATCGCCACCGGTTTCCTCGGCCTTGTCATCGTCTTCCCGGTGATCGGGCTGGCGACCTGGCGGGCCTATCGCGAGGTCGTCGCAGGCTGACGCAACCCGGGTGTGGCGTTCAACGCACCCCTGTCAGACCCGTCCGGAGACGCTCCATAGCGGCGCCCGGCCGGGGTGAGGATCATGCGATCGCCGTTCGCGTCGGTGGCGATGATGGTATCCACCTCGTCGACCTTGAGGCCCGACCAGCCCTCGGGCGTCTCGGCGGTGACCGGCAGATGGGAAAGGGCGAGCGCGGCGGCGGGGAGAAGGGCGAAATGCAACTTGGCGGGACCTGCAGGTCAGGTCAGGTTGAACCGGATTGCCGTCTCGCCGGGACGTGGTGAAGAAAGTGTCACCGCGCCATGCCCCTTGCCCCGTCGCCCGCCCCGTGAAACTTATGGGCGATGTCTGACCTTAAGCACCTGACCGGCGATGACCGGGCCGCCTGCGAGCGGATCGCGGCCGCTGCCGAGGCGATGGTGGCGCGCACCGTCGACTGGGCGCGCCAGAATACGGGCAGCTGGAACACGCAGGGCCTCGTCGCCTTCGCGCCCCGGCTGGCCGACGCGTTTTCCGGGCTCGATGCCGAAATCCGCCTCGACCCGCCGGGCACGGTCCCGCGGGTGAACGCAAGGGGCGAAGCCGAAGAGGCGAGCACGGGGCCGGTCCTGCGCGCGCGCGCGCGCCCGCACGCACCTGTGCAGGTGGTGATGTCCGGCCATTATGACACCGTATTCCCGCCGGGGACGTTCGAGACGGTCACCGATCTCGGCGAGGGAAAGCTCAACGGCCCCGGCCTCGCCGACATGAAGGGTGGGCTCGTCGTCATGCTGGAGGCGCTGAAAGCCTTTGAGGGCGGCGCCCTGAAAGAGCGTGTCGGCTACCAGATCATCGTCACCCCCGATGAGGAGATCGGCAATTTTGCCAGCGCTGCGGCGCTGACCGAAGCGGCGCAGTCCGGCGCTATGGTCGGCATGACCTATGAGCCGGCTATGGAGACCGGTGCCATGTCGGGCGGGCGCAAGGGCTCTGCGATCTATGACGTGGTGATCCGCGGCGTGGCCGCGCATGCCGGTCGCGCCAAGGAGGCGGGTGTCAGTGCGATCGAGGCGGCGAGCGAACTGGTGGTCAGCCTCGAAGCGCTGAACGGACGGCGAGAGGGTGTCACCCTGAATGTCGGCAGCATCGATGGAGGCAGCGCGGTCAACATCGTACCGGATCTGGCGATCGTGCGTTTCGGTGCGCGCGCGCCCGACGAGGCCGCCGCGCATTGGGTACAGCGCGAAGTCGATGCACTGCTTGACCGCGCCGGCCGGCGCGCCGGCATCCGCAGCCATTTGCACGGCGGCTTCTATCGACCACCAAAGCCGCGCAATGCTGCCCAGCAGGCCCTGTTCGACGCGGTCGCCGGCACCGGCGCCGCGCTCGGCCTCACCCTCAGCTTCGAGGACACTGGCGGGGTCTGTGAGGGCAACAACATTTTCGCAGCCGGCGTGCCGAATGTGGACACGCTCGGCGTGCGCGGCGGGCGCATCCACTCCGCAGAGGAATATGTGCTCACCGATAGCTTCGCCGAGCGTGCCAGCCTGTCGGCGCTGATCCTCAACCGGCTCGCCGATGGCCGCATAGATGCCGCCGGTATCCATGCGCTGATGGACTGAGAGTGCGGATGCCAGACGACGCTGCCCTTGTCATCCGCCCCTCGCGCCTGGATGATTTCGACGCGCTGATGGAACTGGCAGAGCTTTCCGGGCCAGGCTTCACGAGCCTGCCGGTGAACGAGGCGCTGCTGCGCGAGCGGCTGGAACATTCGGGCAAGGCCTTCCGGGGGGACCTCGCCGCGCCGCAATACGGAAAGTATTTGATGATGCTGGAGCATGTCGAGAGCGGCGAGGTGGCCGGCTGCTCTGCGGTGAAGGCGGGTGTCGGTTTGGATTGTCCCTTCTTCAACTATCGCATCATAACGCTTGCCCAGGCCAGCCAGGCTGCCGACCGGCGCTTCGACATGGACGCGCTGGTCCTGACCAACGAGTTTGTCGGCTTCACCGAGGTCGGCACCCTGTTCCTCAAGGAAAGCCATCGCGGCGGCGGCGCCGGGCGACTGCTCGCACAGTCGCGCTACCTGCTGATGGCGGCGGCGCCGGACCGGTTCGGCGACCAGGTGCTGGCGGAACTGCGCGGGGTTGTCGACGACACGGGCCGCGCACCCTTCTGGGACTGTCTCGGCGCGCATTTTTTCCGGATGAGCTTTTCCGAGGCCGATTTCCTGTCCGCCATCACCGACAATCAGTTCATTCTCGACCTGATGCCGAAATATCCCATCTACGTCGATCTCCTGCCGCCAGAAGGCCGCGAGGTGATCGGGCGGGTGCATTCTGCCGGGGTCGGCGCGCTGAAACTTCTGGAATGGGAAGGCTTCACCTTCGAGCGGGTGGTCGACATCTTCGATGGCGGGCCGCTGGTGACGGTGCCGCGCCGCGTGATCCGCACCATCAGGGAGAGCCGGGTCGTGCGCCTTCTGGCGGGCGAGACCGGCGGCGAGGGCGCCCGGGCGCTGGTCTCCTCCGACCGGCTGGCCGACTTCCGAGTCGTGCAGGCGGGACTGGCGCAGCTGACAGACGACAGCGCCGTTGCGGCGCCGGAGGTGTTCGCGGCGCTGAAGGCCCGGCCGGGTGAGGTGGTAAGGGTCTGGGCAAGGAGCGAGGCATGACAGACAGCGTCTATGTCAATGGCAGGTGGCGCACCGGAGCCGGTGAGCGCTTTTCCAATCTGTGCCCGGCGACCGGCGCGGTGACATGGGACGGCGAAGCGGCCACGGAAGGCGATGTCGCCGACGCGGTCACAGCGGCGCGGGCGGCCCTTTCTGGCTGGTGCGCTCGTCCGCAGGCGGACCGCACGCGACTTGTGGAAGCCTATGGCGAAGCGTTGGCTGCGCGCGCGGACGCACTTGCCGAGACGATCAGCCGTGACATGGGCAAGGCACTCTGGGACAGCCGCGGCGAGGCGGCGGCCATGGCCGGAAAGATCGCCCTGTCGGTCAAGGCACAGGCGGAGCGGGCCGGCACGCGCCATGCCGAGATGCCGTTCGGCTCAAGCCATCTGGCGCACCGCCCCCACGGCGTGATGGCGGTGTTCGGCCCGTTCAACTTTCCGGGCCACCTGCCAAACGGTCACATCGTGCCGGCCCTGCTTGCTGGCAATACCTGCGTGTTCAAACCGTCGGAACTTGCGCCCTCGGTCGCCCACCTGATGGTGGAGGCCGCCGAGGCGGCAGGGCTGCCGGAGGGCTGTCTCAACGTGGTCCAGGGCGGGCGCGAGACCGGGGCGGCGCTGCTTGACGCGGACATAAACGGCCTGCTGTTCACTGGCTCGGCGAAGACGGGCTGCCTGTTCCACAGCCATTTCGCCGGACGCCCGGAGATCATGCTGGCGCTGGAAATGGGCGGCAACAACCCGCTGATCGTCTGGGACCCGGCAGATATCGAGGCGGCGGCCGATATTGTCGCCCAGTCGGCCTTCCTGACCACGGGCCAACGCTGCACCTGTGCGCGGCGGCTGATCCTGCCCGCCGGCGGGTTCGGCGACGCGGTGGTCGAGGCGGTGCTGGCGCGGGCACGCGGGCTGGTCATCGGCGCCTGGGACGAGCCGGGCATCTTCATGGGGCCGCTGGCGTCTGTAATGGCCGCCGAGGCCGCGGTCGCCTTCCAGGAGGACCTCATCGCGCGGGGCGGGACGCCCCTGCTGGCGCTGCAGCGCGGCGAGCGTGGCCATGGCTTCGTCACGCCGGGGGTCATCGACGTGACGGCCGCCAGGGACGTGCCGGACGAGGAGCTGTTCGGCCCGCTCCTGCAGGTGGTACGCGTCACGAGCTTCGAGGCGGCGCTCTCGGTTGCCAATGCCACGCGCTATGGTCTCGCCGGCGGGCTGGTAAGCGACGACGAGGCCCTCTGGGTGCGTACGCACGAGACCCTGCGGGCGGGCATCCTCAATCGCAACCGGCCGACCGTCGGAGCATCCGGTGCCCTGCCCTTTGGCGGGCCGGGCCTGTCGGGCAATTTCCGGCCCGGCGCCTGGTATGCGGCCGATTATTGCGCCTGGCCGCAGGCCAGCGTCGCCGCCGAGCACGCTGTCCGCCAGCCGGCCGAGGGCATGCCCGGCTGAGCAAGCCTTGCCTCATAGCAGTGTGCGCAGATGAGGGTACATCTGCGCATCCGGCGCATCAGCGCCGACGCGCGGTCGCGCTTGCCCCGCGCTGCGTGGATCGGTTTTGGGTCCATGCAGCTTGGTATCAGACCTGGTCGAGCGCCTGGGCAAGGTCGGCCACGAGGTCGTCCGCCGCCTCGATGCCCACGGACAGCCGCACCAGCCCGTCTGTGAAACCAATCCGGGCGCGGACATCCTCCGGGACACCGGAATGGGTGGTCGAGCCGGGATGGCACATCAGGCTCTCCGTGCCGCCGAGGCTGACCGCCAGCTTGATCACGCGCACGCTGTCGAGCAGGCGGAAGGCTGCTGGCTTGCCGCCCTTCACGTCGAAGGAGAAGGTCGAGCCGGCGCCCCGGCACTGCGCATCAAAGATCGCCCGCTGCGGCGTGCCCGGCTGCAGGTAGTCGAGATAGCGGACGTTTTCGACCTTGGGATGGTCGCGAAGGAACTCCGCACAGTGCCTTGCATTCTGAAAGGCCCGCTCCATTCGCAGCCCGACTGTCTCCAGTGATCGGATCAGCAGCCAGCAGGTGTGCGCATCCAGCGTCGCGCCCATGGAGTTCCTCAGCCTGCGGATCCGGGTGATCACGTCTTCGCGGCCAATCGCGGCGCCGGCGATGAGATCGGAATGTCCCCCGACATATTTGGTCAGGGAGTACAGGACGAGGTCGGCGCCATTCTCGATCGGCCGGTGTCCGAGCGGGCCCATCATCGTGTTGTCACACATCAGGATGGGGCGGTGGCCCGTCTCCTCGGCGATCCGGTCGCGCACCCGGGCGCAGGCCCTCAGGTCAACCAGCGCATTGGTCGGGTTGGCCGGGCTCTCGGTATAAATGACGCTGAGCGGGCCGGCCGCAGCGGCCTCGCGGGCGCGCGCCAGCAGCGTCTCCTCATCCGACCAGCTGTCGGTCTCCACCGGGCGGACGCCGAAACCCGGCATCTGCGAGCGGATGAAGACCTCCGAGGCGCCATAGAGGGGGCTTGTGTGCAGGACCGTCGAGCCGGACGGCGCACAGGCGAGCAGGGATGTGGTGATCGCGCCCATGCCGGAGGAGAAGACAAGCGCCTCATCGCCGCCATCATACAGGGTGAGGCGGTCCTCCAGGATCTCCATGTTCGGATTGTTGAAGCGGGCATAGATGAGGTTGGCCTCTTCCGGGTCGCCCTCCTGCTGACGCCCGGCAAGGATGCGGAACAGGGCCTCACCTTCCGCTGCGGAACGGAAGGCAAAGGTAGAGGTCATGAAGATCGGCGGCTTGATCGCACCCTCCGACATGTGCGGATCATAGCCATAGCCGAGCGCGAGCGTTTCCGGGCTGAGCGCGTGGTCGCCGAGCACGCGTTTGCGGTAGGCCTTGTCGGGTTTTGGCATCGGGAAGCCTCCTGGGGCGCTGGACACGCCCGGACGGGCGCTCATCCGACCGTCGTCGCCCAGAACCGGTATTGCGGCAAGCACCAGCGCCGCGCTGCGCACCGGGCGCCAAGAAAAAGGGGCCCGGCTGGACCGGGCCCCTCATCGGGTCAGGACTGTTCCGGGACGCCTTAGCGCACCAGGATTGTCACTTCCGAACGACGGTTGAGCGGCTCGCGCACGCCATCGCGGGTTTCCTTGGCGAGTTCCGTCTCGCCGCGGGCGGCCTGGGTGATGATCGCCTGCGGGATGCCACGCTGGGACAGGGCCCCGGCGACAATCGATGCACGGCGCTCCGACAGGCGCTGGTTGTAGACGCGCGACCCGGAGGTATCGGTGTGGCCGACAATGGTCACCGAGTTGGGGGCACAGTCGGACCGGCTGCGGATGTTGGCGACGGCCTGATCGATCACGGCCGCGGCCTGGCTCGTCAGGTCCGACTTGTCCCACTCGAAATAGACCACGAAGGACTGGTTGAGCGAGGCGCACGCGGCGACCGGCTGCACCATCGGACGCTCGGGGGGCGGCGGAGGCGGAGGCGGCGGCGGCGGCGGGGGCGGAGGCGGCGGAGGAGGAGGCGGCGGGGGCGGAGGCGGAGGCGGCGGTGCCGCGAACTGCCAGCGCAGGCCGACCTTGGCGGTATGGTCGCTGTACTCGGCATCGTGCCGGATCGGGTTACCGGCAAGGTCGATACCCGTATATTCCAGCTCCTGGATGTTGAAGTACTGATAGCCGAAGTCGAGAGTCAGCTGCTCCGTCAGCTTGTAGCCGATGCCGGCGAGCCCCTGATAGGCAAGACCTGTCTCGGTGTCGGAGAAACCGTTGACGCCGATCGGGCCCTGATAGCCCGTGACCGTGCGGCCCGGGCCGTAGGTCAGGATATTCGCCGCCAGGGTACGCGCTTCGGCATTGACCTGCGCGAAGCCGAGACCGGCGCCGACATAGGGCTGGAATCGACCTTCCCGATTGAAATCATAGAGGCCGTTGAACATCAGGCTGTAGATCTGAGCGCTGCCGTCGGGAGCGTGCGGCACATAATCGATCTTGCCCGTGTTGCCGTTCGGGCCAAAACCGATCGACGGGATGACGCCGCCAGCCAGCGGATTGCCGTTGATCACCGCATCAGGCTCAAGCTCGCCGAACCGGCCGCCAATCACGCCCTCGACCCTAAGGCCATTGTCGAAACCGTAACCGAGACCGACGCCGAGGCCGAGAAGACCGTCCTTGACGTTGGAATCGCCACCGATCTTGCCGATGACATCGCCTTCCACGTCATGGTCGAGCTTGCCGTCAAAGGTGTAGCCGAGATCGCCGCGGACGTACCAGCCGTCCTCGGCCAGGGCGACATTGCCAGCCGACGCGAACGCCGCAGCTGCTGTCGCGCACAACAGAGTTTTCTTCATACCAATCCCCTTTGTGTGCCGACGCCAATTCGGTCGGCCGCAGGACAATACGGCTCTAACCGTACGACCCTTCTGTAGGACGTTTTGCGCCCCTTAGCGAGAGCACCGCCACGGCTTTCCCGGAATGCCGCGATGTATTTTGCCGCCACCGATACCGATTTGCAACAGGTCGCGCCGCGTCGGCGGCGACGGCTCCGCCGGCATGGTCGGCCGGAACGTTCCATCCCGGGACAGGCGGTGTCGAAGGGTTAATCCGACGTCCTGGGCAAGCGCCCGCGAACCCCCCGGACACGTCATCCGTATGCGCACTGATAAACACAACCATCAAGGCTGCCCGGCAGACCGTCCCGCCAATCCTTCGGTGCTTTCACATTCGCAGGCGCGAATGTTACAAAACCTTCGCAAAATCAGGGGAAATGCCGTTTCCATGCGCTCTGATTGTGCGGCGCAGCACAAGATCAAGGGGCAAGTGCCTCCAATACGGATGAAACGCAGCGCGACGTTCGCGCCATTGGAGAATGGAGTCGTAAAGAGACGGTTAGCGTGACACGAACAATCCGGGTCGGGTCGATTACCCTCGTTTTCATGGCAATCGCCCGGGCTGGAATGGATGTTGCCTGTCCATCGTGGCCGGGTCCATCCGGAGTGGTGAATTTCGAGGGCGCGGTCCGGGTTCGGGGGCGGGACGATCATGATCAGCAAGACGCAGCCGGCTGCAAGCCTGTCCAAGCTACCTGGGATCGCCAGGCGCGACAGCGATGGTCCGAGGCGTGTCGACAGCCCGGGCACGGGCCCTGGTGCTTCCCTGCGCGAGCGCCTGACCTGGCCGAAGCCGCCGCGCCGTCGCGCGCCGCCCGATGGTATCCGCCGCGCCGGACGCGTGAAGCGGGTCATGGACCTTGCGATTGCCATTCCGTTCACAATCCTGATGAGCCCCGTGGTCGGTCTGATGATCGCGGCGGTATGGCTCGATGACCGCGGTCCGATCCTTTACAGGCAGAAGCGGCGCGGCCTGAATGGCGAAACATTTCACTGCTGGAAGGTGCGCACGATGGTGCGCGACGCGGAAAAGCGCCTGCAGGACGTCCTCGACAGCGATCCGGAACGCGCCGCCGAATGGGCGACATTCTCCAAGCTCAGGGATGATCCGCGGATCACACGGGTTGGCGGCTTCCTGCGCCGCACCAGCCTCGACGAGCTGCCGCAATTGTGGAACATCTTCCGGGGCGACATGTCGATTGTCGGACCGCGCCCGATCCCGCTTTATGAGGCGGAGCGTTATGGCGACGATATCGTCTATTATGACGCCATGGTGCCAGGCGTGGTCGGCCTGTGGCAGGTCACCGGTCGCAGCAATACCGAATACGCCCACCGGGTGCAGCTTGACCGGCAGTATGCGCAGAGACGCTCGATCGCTTACGATCTTGGCCTGCTGTTCCGGGCGATTCCCGCCGTCCTGCTGGGCAAGGGCGCTGTTTGAGCCCGCGCGCCTCACGGCATTCGAGACAGACCGGAACGACATGTTTGTGGATTGGTCCGGCAGACCGTTGCATGTCGCTCGCGGATAACTGATCGCAGCCCGCCTGAAGGTGGGTTCCAGCCGCTTGCGTCCCGCCCTCAAACCACCAAATTCAATGGCCAGAAAGACCACTTCGCCCCGATCAGGCGGAGAGGGCACGTCGCATACACCGACGCTTAACCCCCGGGCCGGAGTGTGCAGGGAGGAATGATGAGGGTCGAGAGGTCAGGATGAGCCGGTACAGCCGCGACATCACGGGGAGCGCCGCCCCGCTGCTGATCGAGCCCGCGCTCCGGGACCTCACGCACCCGGTCAGGCCTGATCGCCGCCCGGAGCCGGCGCCGCAATCCATGATCGACCCGGAAGACCTGCCGGTCGACAACCCGTTCCCGCGCTGGGCCGTGACGCTCGGCATACTGGCGGTTCTGACGGTGAGCTGGGGCGGCCTGTTCCTGCTGGCGCGTGCTGTCCTGCGGTAATCCGGCGCGCCGCTACAGCCCGAGGCGCGATGCTCCGATGGAGGCCAGGCGCGCACTGGAATAGGCGATGCTCGCCGGTCGGCCCACAAAGGCGCGTGCTGCAGAGACAGGCCGGCGCTGTTTGAGGGCCGCGATCACCTGCTCGAACTGGTGGACGTGCTGCCAGTATGCGAGGCGCCGACGCATCGCCGCGCGCGCCCGGGCATCGGCGCCGGCCAGGTGAGCGGCATGGAAACGCCGCTCCGCATCGACGATCGCTCCGGTCAGCGCCGGTGACAGGCGGTGGGAGAGCGATCCCTCGCGAATGAGATAGTTGTAGCCGGCCGACGCACTGAGGCGGAACCGGGCACCGCGCGCCAGCAGCTCGGCCACCAGATAATGGTCCTCGCTGTTGCGCAGCGCCGGGTCATAGCGCACGCCGAGACGCTCCAGGCTTGGCCGGCGGAACACCGGTTTCAGGTAACCGAGCGCCCCGCCGAAGCGCTGGCGGGCGCGCGGATCGACATAGTCCGCAAGGCTGATCAGGAGGCCGTCGGTGATCGCATCCGGCCGCAGGAAGGGGCCGTCATCGCGCGTCCCGTCAGGGCCGCCGCACCGCGTCATGTTGTCGGCGACGAGATCGGCGCCGGTCGCATCAGCCAGTCCTACCAGCCGCTGCAGTCGCCCCGGCGCGAAGCGGTCATCGGCGTCGAGCACGGCGAGGTGGCGTCCCCTTGCAAGTGCGATTGCACGGTTGCGGGCGAGCGAGGGCCCGCCATTGGCAGCCAGGCTCTCCACCCTCAGGCGGGCATCGCCGGGCGCCGCCTCACGGGCGACCTCGGCCGTCCGGTCAGGCGAAGCATCGTCGATAACAAGCACCTCGACGTCGACCCCGTCCTGGTCCAGTGCGGAGCGAATGGCCGGGGCGATGAAGGCCTCAGCCGACCAGGCCGCGATGACGACGCTGACGTCCGGCTCATTCGCCATGGACGGGCACCCGATAGCCATATCCGCCAGGTGCGCCGCCTGGCCCGGCGACCTGCCATGGCCCGGGACTGCCAGCCGCGCCCACTGCCCGCGGCACCATCGCCGACACCGCCGCGATATAGAACAGGGTCATGTTGGCGCTGAAGACGGAGTTGTAGACCTTCGACTCGGTAAACGAAACCATGAGGGTCGTGATCGCGATCACGAGGAACATGGTGTTGACGACCGACTGGTCGCGGATCCACGAGATCACAGCAAAGAAGCAGCACCAGGCGACGATCGCGACGATGAAGACCATGCCGATCCAGCCGAGGTGAACGCGCGCCTCGTAATAGGAGTTGTGGAAGGAGAAGCGAGCGCCCGGCTGCTTGTAGAACAGTTCTGTCAGGGTCGCCGCCTGGCCCTCGCCCCAGCGCCAGAATCCCTCCGCACCGACGCCGAGCCAGGGCCGCTCCTGGGTCAGCCGCTCGGCCGCCTCCCACAGGAAGGTCCGCCCGGTGAGGGTCGAGTCCTTGCCGAGCAGAGCAAAGAACGCGTCAGTGATGTTGCCGTCCGCAGCGTTGAGA
Source organism: uncultured Hyphomonadaceae bacterium (assembly GCA_964412785.1). Classification (GTDB taxonomy): domain Bacteria; phylum Pseudomonadota; class Alphaproteobacteria; order Caulobacterales; family Hyphomonadaceae; genus UBA5336. The sequence continues at coordinate 93,620 of CAYPQD010000001.1, read as the reverse complement.
ACGGCAAAGGCGAGGGCGCCGCTACCGGCAATACCGATCAGAACGGCAAGTGAACGCATATGCCTGACGCGGCTGAAGCGGCTCCACATCAGCCAGACGCCCGTCATCGCCAGGATCGCAAAGAGCGCGAAGACAAGCGATGTCATCGCCTCGACCAGGAAGATCAGATAGGTGGAAATCGGAACGAGGCCGAGCGCAAAGAGCCTGAGCGGCATCGCCCGCTGATGGTCGTAAGCGACCGCCAGTGAGGCGAGCACTGCCATCAGCATCGCCCTGCCGAACTCGTTCTTCTCGTAGAATGGCGCAAAATTGTTTGACACTATCCCGAAGGGCGCAACCCGGATGGTAATCAGTGCCATGGCGATGAACACGCACAGGACGATCTGCCGCCGGGAGAAGCGCGCCCCCGCATAGATCGCCACCAGCAATGTGATCGTCAGCATGATGCCGAACTTCATCGCCGCTCCTGACGCCGGCGACCAGATCGTGGACATTACCGCGAGGATCGGGAACCCGAACAGGACCACGTTCTGCACCGTGATCTTCCAGAGCTGGTGACGACGCAGCAGCAGGCTGCCGCAGAAATAGAGCGCCAGCGGGTAGAGCAGAAGTTCCTCGCCGCGAAAGGTCACGGTGATGACGAGGAACCACAGCGTCAGCAGCACCATCTCCAGGAGCGGGGCGTTTGGCGCGCGCGACAGGCGCACCGGCTGCACACCCCCGGCATGCGCCATCCGGTATGGGGGAAGCATCGGGCGCACCGGACGCCGGCCGGGATAGGCCAAATCGCTCATGTCAGCAGGTCTCCGCGCTGGCCGCCCGTGCAGGAGAGAAAGCCCCCCGCCATCAGTCTAGCACCACTGGCGGCAGGTCGAAGCTGAACCGGTCGCTGCATTGCGCGCCCGCAATGTCACCGGCCTCGCGATAGGACATACACCGGATCGCCATGGTGGCGCCATCCTCGAAGTCGGGGCGGCCGTGCCAGTCATACTGGGCTTTGCCGCCGGTCCAAAGGTGGGAGATCAGCCGGCCCGCCGCAACCGGGATCGGCGCGTCGGTGGCGGTGACCTCGTGCACAAGCTGGTCACCGACATACCAGCGAATGCCGCCCGGCGCCCAGTCGAAGGCGTAGAGCTGGAAGGTCTCCGCAGCGTCATAGGGCAGCTTCACGTCGCGCGAGGGGCCCTTGCGGCCGTTCACGAAATAGCCGGCGAGCAGGATGCTGGTGTCCTTGCCGACCACCTCGATGTCGATCTCGTCATGGGGATCGCCGAAATAGGAATTGGTGTGGGTGAAAAAGCCGGTCGCCGTGCCCGAGCCGGGAGCCGCGCGCATCACCACCTCGAACCGGCCGTGGGAAAAGAAACCGCGGCGTTGCAGCTCAGCGCCGGTATAGGGTTTGCCATCGCGCCCGGCATGGGTGAGCTTCAGCCGGACCGCCTCATCGCCAAACGTGACATTGTCGGCCTCCCAGGCCGCCTGCATGAAGTCCTGCGACATGGTAAAATCGGAGATATACCATTTACGACGGTCCTGGCTTTCTTCCGGTGTCCAGATGAAAGATTGCGTCTGCGCACTGGTCTCATTGTCAGCCTGCGCCGGTGCGCCCGCATGACTCGCGCAAGAGGCGAGCGCAATCAATGCGACAATAATCTTCCAGTCGACTTTCATTGTCTCACCTTTCCCTGCTGAACCCATCCGGAATGATCGCAAGCCTCCAGTCATCAGACTTAATGCAGGCCCGGATAAGCTTCAATTGGTATCCGCCAGCCTGCCCCGGTCATGATGGGTCGACGATCGCATCAACAAGCGCGGCGATATCGCGGCCATCATCGATGAACAGGCGATCGCGCGCGACGAGGTTGAGCTGGCGCATCTCGAGATAGCTGTCCCAGCTGAGGCTCTCGAGCAGCGCCGGGATGCTCTCCTCCAGCGGCTCGTCAACCGTGAAGCCGAGGCCGTGGCGGGCGACATACTGGCCGGTTGCCTGTGACCCAAGGGCAATCGGCACGGCGCCGAACAGCCCCCCCTGATAGATCCGGTTGGGCAGCAGCAGTTCGGAATTGCCGCCGGCGTCATGGAAGTCGATGCACCAGGCGAAGTGAACGGTGCGGTAAAGCTCCGGCAGGTCGTCGGGTACCGTGTACTCACCGTCATAGAGATAGTTGTCGCGCGCGCTAACCAGTGACGTGTAGGCCTCCACGCCCGTCTGGGTCGGATAACCGCGGGTATAGATCTCCACCCTGTCGCCCATCCGGTCGGCGATCTCAGCCAGCAGGCGCATGCTCTTGGGGCAGCGCAGCGTGCCGTGCCAGCCGATGATCCAGCGATCGCGCACGGTTTCCGCGGCCGGCCGCATCAGAGCGGGAATCTCGGGAAGGGCCGCCACCTGGCGGGCAAGCACCTTGTTCTCCAGAAGGAAGGTGCGCCCCGTGTAGTTCTGGACCGGGGTGAAATAGCCGTCGAGATAGCCGGGCGAGGACACCACGAGAAGGTCGATCCGCCGGAGCGCCCGACGCTCGACAAAGCGGAATAGCCTGCCCATCCGATCCTTGCGGAAGAACACGCCCTGAATGTCCGGTATCTCATAGACCAGAGGGATCTTCAGGCCGAGCCGGAGCTTTACCGCCAGGGCCAGCAGGATCAGGTCGAAATTGCGCGCATACAGGAAATCGGCCTGGCGCAGGGTCTCATGGTGGCGCAGGATTGTGCGGTAGGCACTGTAGAGCTTGGGCAGGCGTTTGAGGTAATTGCGGTCGATCGTGTCGCCGAGGTGTATGTTGGTCCAGGGCGGCGTAAAGCCGGCATTGGCCCAGGTCCGCCGAAAGGTGAAGGCGGTCATCTCCACTCCGGTCGATTCGAACGCCTCAATCCGCTTGCGGATCGTCGCATGGGTCGCGTCGGGACCAAAATAGATGCCGCGCGCGCGCCGTGCCGGCGGCAGGTCGGTGCCGCCGGCCTCGCTCATCTCGCGTACCAGAAGGTCTGCGTCCACCTGCTCATCCCCTTTGCCGACCGCCTGCCTTCGCTGCCATTCCCCAGCCCGGGGGCCAGCGCGTCCGTCGACCCGACCGGGTGCAACCTCCGCGCCAGACCGGGCGTTAGCGGGCGCCCTCCATGTAGTATTTGGAGTAGGCCTTATAGCTGCCCGATTCAGACTCGCTCAGCATCCGCTTGCGCCGCAGGTCGACGAAGTTGAGGACGATCCCGGCAATATTGGCATGGAACTGGTTGAGCAGGTTCATGGTCTGCTGCACCGACGCGCGCCGGGTGGAGCGCCATTTCGCCACCACGATCACCTGGTCGACCTTGCCGACAAGCACGCGGCTCTCCGCCATCAGGAGGATCGGGCCGGTGTCGAACACGATGAGATCATAGGTCTGCTTCAGCCTCTCCAGCAGGTTGTCGAAGGAGCGCGAGCCGAAAACGTCGCGCGGCGTGTTGCGCGAGCGCGACAGCGGCAGAATGTGCAGACCGGTCTTCTCGTCGATCGTGATCGCCTCGTCGAGGCCGCACTCGCCAAACAGGTGTTCGATCAGGCCGTTCTCTGGCGCGATCCCCACCGCCTCGGTGAGCTGGCGGCGGCGGAAGTCCCCATCGATGACCAGCGTCCTGGAGCCGGACATTGCCGACAGGCGGCCGAGTGCGTAGGTGGTCATCGTCTTGCCCTCATCAGGCAGGGACGAACAGATCGCGACGCTCTTCGCCGGGTTGTCGAGGTCGGCGAAGATGATGGAGGCCCGCAAATTGCGCAGGCTTTCAGAGAAGGCCGATAACGGGTTCTCGATGGCATAGTCGGCCGGCGTCTTCTTGCTGCGGCCAAAGCCGCGCAGGCCCGGAAGCAGCGGGATCGATCCGATATGCGGTACGCCGAAGGCGCGCTCCAGCTCCTCGCCGGAGCTGAAATGGTTCTCGCCGAGCTCCGCCAGCAGGATCAGGGCGCCCGCCATGGCGCCGCCAAGGATGATGCCGAGCGCCAGGTTGACCTTGGTGCGCGGGCTGGACGGGCTGCCCGGCACCCGCGCGGTGGTCAGGATCCGCGCATCGGCCTGGGCGAGATTGCCCTGCTCGCTGGTCTGCTTGAACCGGCGCAGGAAGTCCTCGTAGAGCGCGCGGCTCGCCTCCGCCTCACGCTCCAGCTCACGAAGGCGCACGGTGGCGCGGTTGTTGGCCGCGAGCATCCCCCGAGCCTCGCCGAGGCTGCGGTCGAAGGACGTGACGCGGCCGCGGGCGATCTCGACCTCGCTCTCGAGGCTGGCGACAATGCGCGAGACCTCCGCGTCGATCTGGGCGCGCAGGTCATCGACCTCATTGTTGATCGATTCCACATCCGGGTGGCGCGGGCCGTAGCGGGTCAGCAGTTCGGCACGCTGGCGCTGGATCTGCGCCTGCTGGTTTCGAAGGTTGCTGATCACCGGCGAGCCGAGCACCTCGGCAACGGACTCAAGGCCGGCTCCGGAATTCAGCCGGTTCCTGACATTGTTGAGGCGCGCCTCGACCTCCTGCAGCTGCGCCCCTTGGACCGAACGCTCCGCCGTCAGGTCGGCAATCGTCCGCTCGGTGAGGGTCGAGCCCTGGGCACTCAGGAGGCCGGAACTGGCGCGGTATTGCTCGACCGCGTTTTCCTTCTCATTGACCTCCTGGCGAAGATTGTCGAGACGCTCGGCGAGCCAGTCATTGGCCCGCCGCGTCGCCTCGAGCTTCGCTTCAAGCTGCTCGACGAGATATTGCTCGGAAACGGCATTGGCGATCGCCGCAGCCAGTTCCGGGTCCGAGGAGCGCGCGCGGATGTCGATGATATAGGTCGGGCCCATGCGCGAGACCGACACCGCGCCCTGCAGGCGACCGAGCGCGTAGTTGAAGACCGACTCCTGCAGCTGCTCTTTCGACATGACAGCGGGCGGCGGCGTCTCGCCTTCGGTGTCTCCGGACGCGCCGGCATTGCCGCCGCCGAACCAGCCGCCAATCATCGCGCGCACATCATTGCGCCATTTCGAGAACCCGCTTGGCTCCTGCAGGGTCCAGTTATATTCTGGATGCTCGGTCAGGTTGAGCCGTGGAACCACCTTGCGAAGCAGGGTCTCCGACATGATAACCTGCAGCTCGGTGTCGATGATCGCGGTGTTTGGCGGCAGGCCGGACAACACGTCGCCGAGGTTCACGACGTTCTGGTTGCGGGTATCGAGCTGAAGCCGGGCCGCAGTGTCGTAGATGGGCGTCTGGTTCAGGGTGTACACGGTGGCCAGCGCCACGGTGAGCACGAAGCTTGTTGCCGCAAGCCAGAACCGACGCCTCAGGGCGCGCAGGATCATCTTGACGTCGACGAGCGCGTCGTTCGATTGCACGTCCATCATTGGCGCAGCCGAGAAGGGCATGGCCCTTGGAAGCCCAAACCGGGTTTGCTGGTTCACCTTCTGCACTCCCAAAGCGGCGTCGGTGTTGGCGGGGCGGATGGCGCGCGACGGTGGCCCGCCACTTGACCTTGCCCCTAAGGATAGACCCTGAGACTGAGGCCAAGGATGTTCTGCTCGAAGTCCGCCTCCGGACGCGATGAGTCGCGGTCGCGGCGGCGGTAATAGCCTTCCAGGTGAACACGCTTGTTCAGCTTGTAGATCGCCCCGAGACGGGCCCCGAGCGTGTCGTCGTCGCGATCGATATCGTCGAACTCGCGCTGTCTCCAGTCAATCCCGGCGAACAGGATGATGTTGCGATAGAGCTCATGGTCAACACGCACGCCGGCGCTGGTCTCGAAGGCGCTGCCGGCTTCTTCAAGGCCCGGGTCGATCACGCGGCGCGCGGCATCAAGGGTGACCGTGGTCAGGCGCGAGGGCACCCACTCCACGCTGGCATCGACAGCAGGGCCATCAAAGTCGGCGAACATGTCTGAGTCCTTGTTGTCCTGAAGGTAACCGACCGCGACATCGCCGCGCAACAGCGCCGGCAGCTCGAAATCGGTGCCGACCTGAAACGCGTAGCCATTGCTGTCGCGGCTGACCAGTTCGCCATCGACCAGGGAAAGCTCGTCATAGACACGCTGGTCGGCCACCGCCTGGGCGAACACGGCGATGTCGGGGGAAATCGCATAGGCGGCGCGGGTGCGCAGCCGGTTTTCGGTATAGTCCCGGAAGCCCTGGTCGGCGGTCCCGCCGGCCACGAGGGGCACGTCATCATAGCTCAGCGTGCGGGTCGACAGGTCCGCACGCAGCTGGATCCGGTCGCGGGTAAAGCGCGCGCCGACCTCGCCGCCAAAGAACTGGACGTTCACCGGCTCGGCAAAGGTGTCGAGGGCGGCGACCGAGCCGCGTTCCTCGTTCTCGTCGGCAAAGCTCACCGCCCCTGTCAGGTTGAGATCGCTGCCGATGTCGAGACGGCCGCGCAGGCCGCCGCGAAAATTGGTGACGCTCTCGGAGCTGATATCGAGGTATTCGCGCCGCTCCACCTCAACCGTCGCACCCAGCTGGTTGCGCGACCAGTCCGTAACCAGGTCAATGCGCGGACGCGCGGTTGCGATCACGTCGGACTGCTCGTCTTCAGGATCGGCGAAGGCGTTGTCGTCGGACTCCGCACCGAGTTCCAGCACCGGCCGTGTAATGAATCCGCCGAGCCTCAACGGCTCGGGGTCGAAATCACGCTGGTAGCGTTCGCGAACATTTTCATAGCGATCACGCTGGAACATGCTCTGGGCCTTGGCCTCCGCTGCGGCGCCAAACGCCGCCAGGGCCGCCATGGACCCGATCAGGTAACCTTTGGACATTCCGGTCATCCCCGTCTTGCCGGCATGGGGAGCATCCCCGCCTGGGCCGGCCTCAAGCGTCTGGTCCGGGGTCTTCAAGTCGCGTGCCACGTGCAATTGCTCGGTTGGTGAGCCCGTATCACGATCAACAGGAATCAAAGCCCGGCCTTGTCAAGGTAAACAACCATGAAGGCGTTGGGGTTTGCTGACGATGTCTCGAAAAATTTATCGAAACGGCCGCAATTCGCCCGACAGGGAAGTAAAACCCGACAAACTCCCCAAGGGCGGGAACCCGGGCGCATAAGCAATGGCCGTGGCGGGGCAGAACGCCGCCCGGCAGGCCCGACCGCACGATCAGAAGATCCGCTCGTCGATACGGATCGTGTCGCCGGGCTGCACCGGCGTCGCCGAGGACAGTTCCACCTTGCGCTCCGAGGACTGGCCGTCGCTGCGGATGAACACGTGCCGCTTGTTGGCGCGATAGGTGAAGCCGGACGCGGTGGCGACGGCGTTCATCACGGTCAGGCCGGAGATATAGGGATACTCGCCCGGCTGGTTGACCTCGCCAAGTATGTAATAAGGCCGGTAATTGGTGACCTCGGCGCTGATCTGCGGATTGTTGAGGTAGCCGTTGCGCAGCCGGCGCTCAATGTCGCGCTGGAAGGCCGTCACGGTCATCCCGACCACGCGGACATTACCGATCAGGGGCAGCGACACCTCGCCCGCGCCATCGACCACGAACTCGCCGGACAGCTCTGGCTCGCCGAACACGTTGACACGCAACCGGTCGCCGCTCCCGAGTTGGTAATCGGTAAAGGTGATCGTCTGCAGGTCCTCTGCCGGCATCGATGTATCGACGCCGCCGGACTGGCAGGCCGACAGGCCCAGCACCAGCGCGCCTGTTAACGCCATCAGGACAAAACGGAACCCGGTCATCATAGCAACCCCCTGGATGGATGGCGGCGGCCCGTCGGTTCGGCCCCGCCCTGCCTCACGTGGATAGAAAGCGCACCTCGTCGCGCACAAAGCATGCCGCGGTAAGCCGCCCTGTCAAATAGGCGCCCGTATCGATGCCGATCCGGCGGTGGTCGCGGTGGGGTTCGCCGATCGGCGTATGACCGTGGACCACCAGCTTGTCGAACACCTCATCGCTGTTGAGGAAGTCCTCGCGAATCCAGAGAAGGTCACGCTCCGCCTGCGAGTCGAGGCCCCGGCCAGGGCGCAAGCCCGCATGCACGAACACATAATCTCCGAAGACCTCATAGAGCTTGAGGCCGTTGAGGAATTTCCGGTGGGCGACCGGCAGGGCCGCGTTCAGCTCCTCACAGGCCGCGCCCCACTCACCCTGGGCCGTTTTCGAGCGCGGCGGCTGGATGCCATAGGACATCAGCGTCTCCGCACCGCCGAAGCGCGCCCATTCCGGCCCGAAGTCCGGGTCGGAAAGGAACATCTCGAACGCCGCCTCGTGATTGCCTTTCAGGAAATGTGTCTCGAAGGGGGACAGGTCGGCGGAGATGAGGTGTTCGATCACCTCGCGCGACTGGAAGCCGCGGTCGACATAGTCACCAAGGAAGACGAGGGCCTTGCGCGTCTCTGGCGCGCCGGCTGCATCGGCGAGAATGTCATCAAGGAGGCGCTTCATCAGGTCGGCGCGGCCATGGATGTCGCCGATGGCATAGAGACGGGTGTCGTCGGGCGCGCTGGCCACGCAGCGCGGCGGTTCCTGTGCAGAAGCCACAGCCGGAGCCGCACGCGCAGCACGGGCCGCCGCGCGCGTCTCCGGGCGGGTCTCCGCCTCGATGCGCTCAATGAAGACAAGCGCGCGATCATAGGCGCCATACCAGACCGCCTTCGTGGCGCGCCACGCCTCGCCGCCTGCTCGTAGGAGCCTGTTATAAGCCTTCGCGATCACCGGACAGGACCCACCGACTGGTTTGCCCGGTTATCGATCATCATGACCGCCTTGTCACGGTGCCCGGCCCACGCGGCCGGGATCGTCCTGTCGCTGCCTGGCGTGCAAGCGCTGGCCGGGTCCATATCAGTCCATCTCCGCGGCCGCATCCGGGCGGCCCTGACGCAAGCGTTCGGCGAGCCGGGCCAGCAGGCTGGTGATGACGCCCGGCGGGGCGAGGAAGCTGCCGGCGACACCGACAGGATTGCGCGCCTTCACCGCCTCGATCAGGCGCACCCACGCCCATTTCTCGTGCGAAAGCCTGAGATGCTCTCGTACGTGTCGACGCGCGCTCTCAGGCAGGCGAGGATCGCCAAGCAGGCTCCGGTCGGCCCGGTAGACCTGCTCCAGGGCCTCCGCCCGGTGTGACTTGGACAGCGAACCCGGCGTGTCGAAGGCGAGATAACCGAGCGGATCGGTCACGCAGAACCGCGCACCGGCTAGCAGGGCCCGGGCGTACAGGTCATAGTCCTCCGCAAGCCGCATGGACGGATTATAGCGCAATGAATGCGCGTTGAGGAACCGCGTCGACATCAGCGGCTTGACGAAGCCGAGCTCGCGGCCACGCCCGGTGTGGTGGGCAATGTTCTCGCGCACGAACCGGGCAAGGTCGAGATCAACGAGGCCAACCGGCTCGTCGCGCCACAGGCGTCGCGCCGCCTCCGGCTCCGCCCAGTCAGTCAGCCGCAAAATGTCATCGGCGACGAAGTCCCAGCCGCCATCCCGGGCGATCGCAAGCAGCCTTTCCAGGCGGTCGGGCGCCATCCTGTCGTCTGAATCAAGCAGGGCGACCCAGGGTGTGCCGGTCCGGTCCAGGCCCAGATTGCGCGCCGCGCCCGGTCCGCGATTGTCCTGCGCGGAAAGCACGATCAGCCGGCTGGACCCCTCACCGGCAGCGCGCGCGGCATCGGCCGTGCCGTCGCCGGACGCGTCGTCGATCACGATCACCTGCGGCTTGACAGTCTGGCTGAGCGCGCTGCGCACCGCATCGCCGATGATGTCGCCATTGCGGTAGCAAGGAATGAGGACAGTCACGTCACGGCTCATGGGGGCGCTCCGGTGCCGGTTCATGCGCTTGCAGAAGTGGGGCACTGTTCGCGGCGGTGCAATGTGCGCGCCGGGCAGGGCTGCTGGACGGGCGCTTGCCGCAACGGCACTGGACAGCGAAGCGGCAATCGCCGACAGCGTGCCGAGGGCTTCGTTCCGGCACGAAGCTCGCAATGCTGGACGTTATGCACGATACCTCCTTTCCCGAGGCGGCACAGGCCGCACCCGCAGGCCCCAGGGCGTCCCACGCCGGAACGACCGAACTCAGCGTCGTCGTGCCGACATTCAACGAGCGCGACAATGTGGCAGAGATGGTCAGGCGCCTCGATGCCACCCTCGGCACGATCACCTGGGAAGTGATCTTCGTCGATGATTTCTCGCCAGACGGCACCGCCGACGCGGTCCGCACCCTCGGACGCAGCGACCCGCGGGTGCGCCTGATCTCCCGCCACAACCGGCGCGGCCTGTCATCGGCGGTGATCGAGGGCGCACTGGCTGCCTCTGCCGACATCGTCGCGGTGATGGATGGCGACCTGCAGCATGACGAGGGCGTTCTGCCGCGCATGTTCGAGATGGTACGCGATGGCGAGGCGGAGATCGTGTCGGCGAGCCGCTTCCTCACCGAGGATGGCGCCTCCGGTCTGTCCTCCCAGACGCGGGTTAAGATCTCCAACACCGGGATTTCACTCGCCAATGCCTTTTTCGGGCTCAACATGACCGACCCGCTGACGGGCTTCTTCTGCCTGCGCCGGAACGTCGTTGAGCGCGCGCTGCCGGATCTGTCCGAACTCGGTTTCAAGGTCCTGCTCGATCTCGTCGCCTCGGCGCGCCCGCGCCCGCGGGTGAAGGAAGTGCCGTTCAATTTCCGCTCCCGCCAGCACGGCGAGAGCAAGCTCGATAACCGGGTGATGTACGAATTCTTCCTGTTCTTCATCGAGAAGAAGATTTCCCGCTTCCTGCCGGTCCCTGCCCGCTTCATCTCCTTTGCAGGCATCAACGCCGTGGGCATCCTCGTCCACCTGGCAGTGCTGATGCCGCTCGTCAGTCTTGGCCATGCCGGCTTTGCCACTTCCCAGCTCGCGGCAACCGCGGTGGCGATGTTCTTCAACTACACGGTCAACAATTTCGTTACCTATCATGATCGCCAGCTCAGGGGCGCGAAATTCTGGGTTGGCTTCGGGATCTTCGCGGCGCTGTGCTCGCTCGGTGTCATCGGCAATGTCGGCGTCGCCACCGTCATCCACGAGCAATATGAGGCGATCTGGTATGTCGCACCCGCGATTGCCGGCGCCCTGATCACCGTGGTGTGGAATTACGTCGCGACCCAGGCCTTCGTCTGGGGTCGCATGCGCTGGCCGCGCTGGCGCCGCGGCGCGTCGGCTTGAGACCGCCTCACCGGCACGCGACTTGCTGGGCGCCCGGCAGGTGAATGGCGGATGCCGGCCGACCTTGCTGCAGGCGCGAACAGAACTCGCCTGTGATGAGAATCCGGGCGACGCACGAAAGGTTAACTGGTACGCGCAGCCAGGCTGGCGGGTCGAAAGAGAAGGCGGGCAATCCATGAGTGTATCGAGTGACCAGACAGGGACGGAGGACGGCCTTGCGGCGCGCGTGCGCGGGCTGGCCGTGAAGCACCACCACCTCCTCAAATACCTCATCATCGGCGCCACGGCGAGCGCGATCGACGTCGTCCTCTTCTTCATCCTGTTCAATTTCGTCGGCACCAGCGAGCTGGTCGCGCACTCCATCTCGGTGCCGACCTCGGTGCTGTTCAGCTTCGTCGTCAATGCGCGGCACAATTTCAGGACAACCGACCACACCGGCCTTCGCCTGCTGTCCTTCATCATCGTTTGCACGATCGGCTATCTTGCCGGCTATGGTGTCATCCTCGCCGTCCAGGCGCCCTTCGGGGATCCGGCGCTCGGCGCGAATGTCGGCAAGATCGCCTCCCTGCCGGTGGTGTTCGTCATCCAGTATATCCTCAACTCCAGGATCACGTTCCGGAGCACGGCGCCTTTGGGCACGGGGGTTGCAGAGACCGGCGCCAAAGCCTGAAGCAGCACGGCAACAGGGCGCCGACGCTGGCGTCCAAGGGGATCTGAAGTCATGAGCAAACCGCGCATCGCAATCATCGGCGGCGGCCTGACCGGTCTTGTCACCGCCTACCGGCTGGCCGAGGAAGACGTCGATGTCTCGATCTTCGAGGCGTCCGGCGAACTGGGCGGTCTTGCTGCAGGGTTCGACCTCGCCGGCCAGCGGGTCGAGCAGGCCTATCACTTCCTCTACAAGACCGATGAGTACATCCTCGCCCTCGTCGAGGAACTCGGGCTCTCCGACGCGCTCAACTACCACCTCTCCAATGCGTCGACCTATTATAACGGCGTTCTCTACCCGACGATGACGCCGATCGACCTCATCCGCTTCAAACCGCTCGCCTTCCACAACCGCATCCGCGCCGGCGTCAGCGTCCTTTGGCTGCAGCGCACCAAGAACTGGCGCAAGCTGTCGGAGGTGACGGCGCTGGAATGGCTGCGCAAATGGGCCGGCCGTCAGGTCACCGACGTGATGTGGGAGCCGCTGCTGAAGGGCAAATTCGACCGCTATTACGACAAGATCACCATGGGCTGGTTGTGGGGCCGCATCCTGCAGCGGGTCGATAGCCGCGACGCCAAGCTCGGCGGCGAAGCGCTCGGCTATTTCGACGGCGGGTTCAAGCGCATCATCGATGGCGTGATGGGCCCGATAACCGAGGCGGGCCATGCGATCCACCTCAACACCCCGATCCGCAAGCTGCACCATGATGACACGACCGGCGAGGTCGTGGTCACCACCGGGTCCGGCGAGCAGCGTTTCGACCGGGTGCTGGCGACCGTGCCGAGCAATGTCCTGGCAAAGCTGATCGCAGACTATCGCAGCACCGACCCGACCTACTTCCAGAAGATCGAAAGCATTGATTACCTCGATGCCGTGGTTCAGGTATTCGCCTCGAAGCAGAAGTTCACGCCATACTACTGGCACAACAACAACTCGCCGAATGCGCCTTTCGTCGTTTTCCTCAGCCTGACGAATCTCGTTGGCAGCGAGAAGTATGATGGACTGAACATCTACTATATCGGCGACTATGTCCCTCCGGAACATCGCTACATGTCGATGGACGGCGACACCCTGAAGAGCGAGTGGTACGGGAAGCTCGGGGAGATGTTCCCCGAATTCGACCGCAGCCAGGTGGTCGATGACGCGCTGTTCCGCATGCGCAACGCCCAGCACATCGTCGATATCGGCTTTGAGGAAAACAAGCTGGTGCCGCACGAGACGCCCTGTCCGGGCGTGCTGATGGCCAATTTCTCGCAGATCTACCCGATGGACCGGGGCACCAATTACGCGGTGCGCGACGGCAACCGGATGGCCGAGAAGCTCATGGCGAGCCTTCAGGATGCGCAGGTCCGCTCCGCCGCCACCGCCGGCGGCGAGGCTGAGCCGCAGGCAGCGCGGGGCGCAGCATGAGCGTGCCGCAGGCGGCCCGGACGGGCCCCGTCGCAGCGCTGCGCAACTGGGCCGGGCGCACCCGTATCCTGTCCCTGACCGGAACACCCCTGCTGGCGGCGCTCGGGGCGATCCTCGCCGGCTTTATCGCCGGCGTCCTCGGGCTCACCTTCTATCTCGGCTTCTGGGTCGGCGAGAAGGAAGTCTTCCCGGCCGGCCTGATGTCGAAGGTTGAACGCAAGCTCGACGACATGTTCGGGCGCAGCGGCCCTCCGCCGAAGGTGGCGATCGATGAGATCCCCTCCGCGCTGGTGCGCCTGCGCGCAGAGGTCGGCATCGTCCCGTTCGGCCGCACGGCGCAGAACTCGCTGGCCGAGACCGGCGGCGGCCTGACCTCCTTCGGTGGCGAAGTCCTGGTGCTGCCCTACACCGGCGAGCTGTATTCCGCGGGCGGGCCTGACACCATACGCAAGACGAAGATCGTCGCACCTGACAACAACCGGGCCGCCTATGTGGCGCTCGACACCGATCCGGCGTTTGACGACTACAGGTTTGTCACGTCCTACCTGCGCTATAACGACCTGCTCTACTTCCAGAATGAGGACGGTCACGGCCTTATCGCCTCCTATACGGAGTACCACCCCGAGGAAGCCTGCGTCACCAACACGCTGGCGCGGCTTGACTTCCCGGCCGGCGCCACATCGATCGACGAGATCGAGGCAGCTGCGGCCGACTGGCGGGTCCTGTTCCGCACAAGACCCTGCCTGGAACTGAAGATGCGCCACCTGGCGCTGGAGGGCCATATGGCCGGTGGGCGGCTCGCCTTTCGCGCGCCCTCCACGGTCTACCTGACCAGCGGCGACTTCCACATGGACGGCATGCGCTCTGAAGGTCTCGGCATCGCCCAGGACCCGGCCATGGAGTATGGCAAGGTGCTCGCCGTCGACATCCGAACCGGCGCCCACCGCATGGTCTCCTACGGCCACCGCAACGCCCAGGGCATCGCATTTGCCCGGGATGGCGGGCTCTACGTGGTCGAACATGGGCCTCGCGGCGGCGATGAGCTCAACCGCATCCGCGAAGGCGCCAATTATGGCTGGCCGAAGGAAAGTTATGGCACGACCTATCAGGGTGGCCGGCTGCCGGAGGCGGAGACCTATGGCCGCCATGACACCTTCGAACCGCCGGTCTTCTCCTGGGTGCCCTCGGTCGCGACCGCCAGCATGACGGTGGCCGACGGCTTCCATGAGAGCTGGGACGGCGACCTTATCATCGGCTCGCTCGGCGAACGCAGCCTGCACCGGGTGCGCCTACAGGACGGCCAGCCGGTCTACGCCGAGCCGATCCGTGTCGGCACGCGGGTCCGTGATGTTCACCAGCACACCGATGGCCGGCTTGTCATATGGAGCGACAATGAGGAGCTGATCTTCCTTACCGCCGAGGAGCGCCGCCCGCAGTCCGACGTCCTCGCCAATTTCCTGGAAAACCGCTCCAACGCCAGTGCAGCGGTGAAGCGCCAGGTCGAAACGGCGGTCACGCGCTGCGCGGAGTGTCACAGCTTCGAGCCGGGCGATCATCGCAACGCGCCTGGCCTGCGCCGCATCTTCGGCGACCGCATCGCCTCAACCGGGTTTGAGGGCTATTCAGACGCGCTGAAGGGCAAGGGCGGCCGCTGGACGGCTGACACCCTCGCCGCCTATCTCGACGACCCGCAGGGCTTCGCTCCGGGCACCACCATGCCGGACGCCTCGCTCGGCGACCCGCGGGTGATCGAGGAGATTGTCGACTATCTCGACTATGTCGACCGGCTGTTCTGACCGTGCCGCCCCGCTCGGGGCTCGAAACCGAGGGAAGGATCGCCAGGCCATGAGCAGACGATCGGCAGTGCCGGAGCCTGCAGCGCCATGATCGCGGGCGGGCCGCTCCCCCGGGGGCCGAGCGTTCGCGTGGAGGCGCTTGACGGCCTTCGCGGCATCGCCGCGCTCATGGTGGTGACCTACCATGCCGGCGCGCGCTGGGCCCCGCCGCAACAGGAACCGACGCTCTATCCCTATGGCAGCCTGTTCGCCGCCATTCCGGGCATCGGCTATTTCGGCAGCTATGGCGTGCTGCTGTTCTTCATGATCTCCGGTTTCGTCATCATGATGACGCTGCAGCGCACCAGCGGGCTGGCAGACTTTGCGTCGCGCCGCATCGCCCGCCTGTGGCCCTGCATGCTGGCCTGCGCGACCCTGTCGACACTCCTCATAAATACGCTCGGGCAGATGGACGGGGTGATGGGCCTCGACCGCTTCCGGGTGACGCTGCTTGAGTATCTCTCCAGCATCGTGTTCTTCCCGCCGGCCGTGACCGCCGACCTTCTCGGCGCGCCACCCTCGCAATGGGTGGAGGGCGTCTACTGGACCCTGTGGGCGGAAGTGCGCTTTTACGCCGTGATCGCAATCGTCTACCTGATCGCAGGGCGGGCGCGGTTTCTCTGGGCGTGGGCGGGCGTGCAGGCGCTCTCGCTCCTTGCCGACGCCCTGATCTCGGCGCGCGGCGCAGGCGCGATCCCGTTCTCGTTGCAGCAGGCGCTGCAGCCGGACATGCTGAACTGGTTCACCCTCGGCCTGTGCGCCTTCCACCTCTATCGCGGGCCCCTGCCGCCAGCCGGCTGGGTTGCCAGCGGCCTTGCCGTGGCCGCCCTGCTTGTCGGGCCGGTTGTCACCCTTGATGGCGGGGTCGGGCTGACCGGGCAGGCGGCGAGCTACAGCCTGTTTTCCATCCTCGTCATCCTCCCCCTTGCCCTCTTCATCGCCCGCAGCCCGGTGATCAACATGCTCGCCTGGAAGCCGCTGGTGACCCTCGGGCTCGCCTCCTACCCGCTCTACCTGTTCCATGAGCGCCCCAGCCTGATCCTGACCTGGGTGTTGACCAATCTCGGCCTGCCGCCGCTGGTGGCGCTGGCGCTGGCGCTTGTCCTTGTGATCGCCACAGCGCTGCTGATCTTCCGGCTGGTCGAGCAGCCCGGCAAGCGACTGCTGACCGTTGCGCTGCGCCCGGCCGGCCTGAGGCTGGAGGCGCGCGCCGGATGGCTTCGCTTCGACCGCGCGGGCTCAGCGAGCTAGCAGACCGGCTGCGATGAAGCGCCCGATCCGCGCGGCACGGGCGACATCGCCCGCCTGCAGCGCACGTTTCACCTGCCAGCGGACGCTGCGGGCAAGGAGGCCGGCAATCTCGCGGCCGGACGGCGTGTCGTGGAGGACCTTGAGTGCCGGCATGACCCGCGGCTCTGTGAAGAGGGACCCGCTGCCGAGCGGACCCATCGTCGCCTGCCGGACGATCCCGCGTTCGAGCGCATCAAACGGGACCGCAGGACTGCCGTCCGCCGCCGCCTGCCAGCTCGCGAACGCCTCGGGCCACATCAGCTGGCGGGCGAACACGCCGGCGCGCTTCAGCAGCAGGGTGCGCGCCCGCGTCGCTGCGCGCGCCGGGTCGTCCCACACCGCCACAGGCAGGTGCTCACGGGGCGCAAGGTCATCCATCAGCGCGCTGAAGATGATCCGGTTGTAGGCAGCCCATTTGCGCACCTGCTCTGCTGCGCTGAACCGGTCCGCGCCGGAGCCGCGCGCGCCCTGGTGCTCGCGGTGCAGGAACACCGTCTCCGCCAGCAGTCGGCCAGGCGTGGTCCGCGCGAGCCGCAGCATCATCTCATAGTCTTGTGAGCGCACCAGCCGGGCGTTGAACGGCCCGACCCGCCGATACACCTCACGACGCACGATGAGGCCAGGCTGGAAGACATGGCAGCCATCAAGGAGGTCGGGGAAGATCTCGCCCGGCTGCGATGCCCGCCAGTAGCCCGCCGGCTTGACCCGCTTTTCGCCGCTGGCCGCGTCGACGGTGAAATCCTCATGCCGGCCGGCGCAATAGCCGAGCGCAGGGTCGGCCTCCAGGGCGCCGGCAAGCCGGGCGCACGCCTCCGGCAGGACGATATCATCATCATCGACGATCCAGACGAAGTCACCACGTGTCTCGCCTAGCGCGCGGTTGAGCGCGGCGGCCTTGCCGGCATTCTCCTGGCGCAGATACCGCACCGCCGGCGCAAAACGGGCGACCATTGCTGCGGTCTCGTCGCCCGAGCCGTCATCAAGCACCAGCACCTCATCCGGCGCCCGGGTCTGGGCGAGCACGCTCTCCAGTGTCTCGCCGATCAGTCCGGCGCGGTTATAGGTCGGGACGATAACGCTGATACTGGCCATGGGGCGAGACCCGTAATCCTCCTGCCGGGCGGTCGGGAATACACTCCCGCAATCGCCATGCCATGGCAGGGCCCATGCCGGGCCTGTCTCACTCCGGCAAGCCCCCCCGCGCCATGACGCGCCCGCTTTTTGCATGTAAGCGCTGGACCGGCGCCGGACCTGCCGGGCGCCGCCACGGACCGGGCCGACCCAATGAACTCACTTGCCAGGAAGACCACCAGTTCCGCGGCGATCAATGTCGGCGTCACTCTGTTCAAGACGCTGTTGCAATTCGTCATTGTGCTGCCGATCCTTGCGCGGATCATTCCGCCGGCCGAGTTCGGATTGGTCGGCATGGCGCTCGCCTTTGTCACCTTCTTCACCATGCTGAACGATTTCGGCATTTCCGCTGCTCTAGTGCGCGCCGCCGCACCGTCCCGGGCCTTCTGGGCCAGCGCCTTCTGGACAAATACCGCCCTCGGCGCCGGCCTGACGACGCTCGCCTGGTTCGGCGCAGGCGCGATCGCGGCCTTCTATAATGAGCCAAGGGTCGGCGACGTCATGCGCGCGCTCAGCATTGTCCTGTTCCTGCACTGCCTGTTCCTTGTGCCAATGGCGTGGCTGCAACGGCATTTCCGCTTTCGCGCGATCGCCATCATCGAGATCACCTCCACCATCCTGTCGGCGGCGCTGGCGATCTGGCTCGCCAGCCGCGGGGCGGGGGTCTGGGCGCTGGTTGCCCAGCAGATTGCCGTGCAGGCCATCAAGACCGCCCTCACCTTCGTCTTCCAGCGTGCGCCGATCGCCCCTGCGTATGACTGGTCGGAGATCGCCGCCGTCCTGCCCTTCTCGCTGCGACTGACCGGTGCCGGCTTCGTCACCTTCCTCAGTCGCAATATGGACAGCATCCTGATCGGCCGGGTGCTCGGCGCAGAGGCCCTCGGCTTCTACGGCCGCGCCTACCAGATCATGCAGGTGCCGGTACGCAGCCTCGCCGGCGGAGCGAATTTCGCTCTCTACCCGGCGCTCTCCAGCCTGCAGGCCGACACAGCAAAACTGCACGTTGGATACCGCGCCTCGCTGGCGCTGCTGACCCTCATCACCACACCGATGATGGTCGGCCTTTCCCTCGTGGCCGAACCCTTCACCGTGTTCGCCCTCGGCGAGACGTGGCGCCCGATGGCGCCCATCCTTGCCCTGCTCGCCTGTGTCGGCATCATCCAGGCCCTCATCACCACCTCCGCGACGCTCCTCAAATCGGTTGGGCGCTCCGATGTCATGCTGCGCTGGGCCGTGATCCGGATGGTGGTCTATGTCAGCGTCTTTGCCCTCACCGTCGGACATGGACTGACCACCCTGGCCTTCTGGTACCTTGTCGCCAACATCATCCTGTTCGTGCCATTCCAGGTCGAGACTGCGCGCACGATCGGCATGCGCGCCGGCGACTGGATCGGCGCACTCTTGCCGCCGGTGGTCGCCTCCGCCCTGATGGCTGGGGCAATCCTTGGCCTGGGGGCCGCCTGGCCGGCGCTGTCGGAGAGGGCGAGCTATGTGCAGCTGCTCGTCCTCGTTCCGGCGGGCATGCTTGTCTATGCCGGCGCACTCGGCGGGCTGTTCCGCGGCTACATCCTCGGTCTTGCCGGACAGGCACGCTCAAACCTGCGCCCGGGCAGCGCCGCGGCGCCGTGATCGCCGCCATCTCACCGCAAGAAAGGGAACAGGTCTTGCTAGCCAGCCCCGGACTGCCTAGCGCAGGCAATGGATAGCTTGGATACGGATGGAATGGCCGGTATCGCCGCAGACGTGGCCCTGATGGTCGATCCCCGCTTCAAGGGCGGTACAGCGTCAGCGTTCGCAACCGACGTCAGGGCCTTTGTCGACCTCGGCCTGCGGGTGGCCCTGCATTTCGCGCGCGCGCGTCATTTCTTCCGCTCCGGCGACGCCGACAATCCGGACCTCCTTGCGCTGAGCGATCTCGACGGGGTCAGCGTCTGCCCACCCCAGGGCGTGCGTGCCCGCGCGGTGCTCTTCCACCACCCGATGGTCTTCCTGCACGGCGTCGACAATAGCGTGCCGGTGAGCGCCGAGCGCGCCGCCATCATTGCCCACCAGGCGCCGTTCGAGGGCAACCGCGCCCTGCTCTACAGCCCGATGAGGGTGCAGTCGGCCGTGCGCCGCCAGTTCGGCATCGCACCGATGTGGGCGCCGATCTCCGGCCTCTGCCGGCGCCAGCTGGCGAGCTTCCAGCCGCTGATCCGGCTCACTGCGGGCGACTGGGCCAACACCTTCGACACCGGCCTGTTCGCCCCGAAACGGGACAAGCTGGCGAACCCCGGTCTCACAATCGGCCGGCATGGCCGGGCCGACCCGCTGAAATGGCCGGATACGGGCGAGGCGCTCGCCGCCTCCCTGCCGGCCGGGCCTGACACCCGGGTGCGGGTTATGGGCGCAGATCCCGGTTTCTTCGCCGGCCTCGGCGTCGACACCGCCGGCTGGGACATCCTGCCCTTCAACGCCGAGCCGGTGCCAGGCTTCCTCGACCGGCTGGACGTGTTCTCCTATTTCTTCTCTCCAAAGCTGGTGGAGACGTTTGGGCGCACGGTTGCCGAGGCAATGCTGATGGGCGTGCGGTGCATCCTCGATCCGCGGCTTGAACCGAGTTTCGGCGACATGGCGCTCTATTGCCGCCCGGGCGAGGTTGCCGACCTTCTGGAGCGCCTGCGCGCCGACCTGCCGGGTGCCCGCCATGCGGCAGAGGACGCGCGCCGGCACTGCCTCGCCCGCTTCTCGACGCAAGCCGTTGCCGGTCAATGGCAATCCCTCCTCTCCGATCCCGGCACGACGGCGCGGGACACCCCGGCGGTCGCACCGATCGAGACCGCCCGCCGGCTTGCCGGCTTCCACCGCCGCGCTGGCTCGCGCAAGGTCACCCAGTGATGACGATAACGCCCGTGCCTCCCCTCTTCATCGTCGGCGCCCCGCGCTCGGGCAACACGCTGACCCGGCGTGTCCTGATGGCTTCAGGGCAGATCTACATCCCGCCGGAGACCTTCGTGGTCGGCGAACTGATCGGGCGCTGGCCGCGCCTGATGTGGCTGACCTGGCGCGAGAAAGTCTGGCTGTTCTGCGCCTATTTCGAGAAGCACCGCCAGTTCCACACCTTCGAGCTCGGCGACCTGACGCCATTTGCCCGAGAGATGGAGACGCTGCCTGTTTCCGACCGCTCGCTGCGCCGCCTGCTTGAGGAAGCCTACCGGTATTTTGCCCGCGCCCACGGCTTCACCGAGACGCGCTGGGGGGACAAGACGCCCTATAACACCGTCCATATCGACGACATCCTGCGCTTCTACCCGAATGGTTACTACCTGCACCTGGTCCGCAATGGCCTCGATTCCGTCGCCTCGCAGGTCCGCGCCGACATGCGCGACCTGCCAGCCTCGGCCGAGCGCTGGATATCCGCGAACACGGCCTGCCTGAAGCACCTCAAGCGCGCTCGCCGCGGCGGCCTGATGCTCTCCTATGAAACCCTCGTCACCGAGCCGGAGCCGGGTTTCCGGCAAATCTTCCAATGGGCCGGGCTCGACTTCGAGGCCCGTTTCCTGACCGAAATTCCCCAAGGCCTCGGCGATGTCGGCCGGCTCGCCCACCACAGCTCGGTGACACAGGCGATTACGCCGGCCTCGGTCGGGCGCTGGCGCGAGGCGCTGAGCGAGGCTGACCTGGACGCCCTGCCCGGAGACTTCTGGGCCATGATGGCGCGCCTTGGCTATCCCGCCTCTGCAGCGGCCGCCCTTCAGGAAGACGCAACGGCATGATGACCCGCCACCTCCAACGGCTCGACGCCCTGCTCCGGAGCGGGTTTTCGCCGGACGCCTACCCGATCCGTGGGCGTACATTCCCGCTGGCCTTTGCCGCGCTCATTGTGCTCGCCGCAGCGCTGCGGCTGTCCGGGCTCGACCGCACCGGCTTGTGGATGGACGAGGCCTTTACCGTGGCGGTGGCGCAGCTGCCCGTGCCGACGCTCCTGTTCGGGCGGGTCGACAACCACCCGCCACTTGTCTTCCTCATCCAGCATGCCTGGCAGAGCGTGGTGACCGATCCCGCCCTCTGGCGGCTGCCCTCGGCCGTCACCGGCCTGTTCGGCGTTATCGCGGTCGGGCTGATGGTGCGCGACCAGGCCGGCGCGCGGGCCGGGCTGATCGCCGCGGCCCTCATCGCGCTGTCGACCTCGAATGTCTATTTCAGCCAGGAAATCCGCATGTATATCCATGTGGTGCTAGGCGCCGCGCTTGCCATGTGGGGCGCGCTCGGCCACACCACGCCGGGCCGGCTCGGGCCTCGACGCTGTGCCGCGCTCTATGTCATCGGCGGGGCGATCGCGATCTGGTCGCATGTCATCGGCCTGATCGTGATGGCGCTGATCGGCTTTGCCAGCCTTGCGGCCGGCTGGATGGCAGGCGGCGAGCGCCTGGGCTTCGCCCGGGCCTGGTTCGTGCGCAATTTCATCCTCCTCGTCATTGTCCTGCCCTGGCTGGTCCAGATCCCATCGGCGATGGCCACCTTTCCCGGCGTGAACCCGGCGCCGGTCATCGATGCGCCCTGGTATTTCCGCAATGCCACCGGTTTCCCGGGCGCTGGCCCGGTCGCGATCCTGTTCGAGGCGCTGCTCTATGGCCTGGCCCTTCTGTCAGTGCCGCTTGCCTGGCGGGGGGGACGGCGCGACCTTGCCCTCCTGCTCGGCGCGCTGATCATCGTCTACCCGCTCATCATCACGGCCCTGCACCTGCAGACCGCGATCCTGACCAACCGGGTGTTCCTGCCGGCGACCCTCGCGATCGCGTTCGGGGCCGCCTGGAGCCTGTCGCGCCTGAGGGCCCCTCGCGCCGGCCTTGCCCTCGCCGCTGTGCTCATTGCGGTCTCGGCCCTGTCCACCGCGAATGAACTGCGCCACCGCATCAAGCCGGAGGATTATCGCGGCGCGTATGCCTTTGCCGACACGGAAGGCTATGGCGACGCGCCGGTGATCGTTACCGCGAGCTTTCCGGCCACCGCCGCATGGGCCGCCAGCCCCGGGCGGCGCGTCTATTTCAGTGAGCGCGGTGGCCTCCTGCGCTATCCGGGCCCTGACTTCTGGAAGATCGCGGGGAACTCCATCAACGCCTTTCGCAGGTCGAGCGCGCGCGAAATCGACACGGCGCTCGACGGCGGCCTGCTGGTCGAGGGCGGGCTCGCCGAAGCGCTCGCCGGTGACACGCAAGCGCTGGTGATCGTCACGGGCCGGAACTCCGGCGGGAAAATCGACGCAGCGCTCCATGATATCGGCTTCGTGCAGGTGGAGGCCGCACACATCCGCGGGCGCGCAGCAGCCGAGCCGATCTTCCACCAGCCGCTGACCCATGTCCGCCTGTTCGAACGGCGCACGGTCCGGGACGGGTCCTAGCAAGCGGCTGGAGAAGTCTGGAGGATGCTCATCGCGGCTCGCTGACGAAATTTCTCTCCCATATCCTGCAGAAAATCTGTATCGGCTGGCGACCATGAACACTCCATGGGAATGATCGCCGACTGAATGCGGACCGAAAATCCATTTTCAGCAGCCTGCTGGGTTTCCGATCAGACCGCACCGTCTGGCGGGGTGTGCGCATACGCCTCGATCCGCCGGTCGAAGGCGAAATCGATCATGCCGCGGCCGCGCTGCATCCGCATGATCCAGCGGGCCGTGCGCGCATCCAGCCGGAAGCCGGCAAGCGCCCAGGCAAGGGCGGCCACCGGAGCGGCAACGCCAAGCCGGATCCCGCCATCGACCACCGCACGCAGGCGCACCGGCTGGCCTGCCCGGTCGCGCGCCCACATTACCGCATCGGTGAACCCGGCCCGGCGATGGCGCCGCGCCAGCCAGTCGAGCCGTGCGCGCGCCAGCGGCACCACCTCATAGGTCACTGCACCGGCGGCATCGGCGAAGACATGCCCTCGGCGCAGCAGCGCGTGAAAGAACAGTGTATCCTCTCCGCCCATGGTAGAGAAGGCGGCCTCGAAGCGTACGCCCTCGCGGGTCACAGCCGGCATGTCGAGGAGGACATTGCAGGTCGGGCCGACGCGTCGGCGCGGGCCGTCCCGCTCGATCCGCCGGGACATGAAATCGCCCTTGCGGAACCAGTCCGGCGTGCCCTCGACATAGTCGGCAATCGCCGGCCCGAACACGGCGATCGCGCCAGTCTCGTCGCGGCGCTCGACGAGGCGGCGGACCCAGTCCTCTGCGGGCAGTTCGTCATCGTCGATGAAGGCAATGGCCGACGCCGCGCGGCAGGCATCGAGAGCGGTGTTGCGGACATGGCTGACGCCGGGTCGCGTCTCATGACGGTAGTCCACTGGCACCGGGCCTGCGGCGGCCAGGACGGTCTCAACCACCGAGCGGGCCCGCCCGTCGGGATTGTTGTCGATCACAAGCACCGACAGGCAGTAGCCCTCCGGCACGCCCTGGCCCTGAAGCGCCTCGAGCAGCGCAAGCAATTGGTCATTGCGCTGGTAGGTCGGAATGCAGACCACGACATCCTTCGGCATGGCGACGCATTCTCCTTTTCGGCCGGGCCATCCGGCCGCGTCGGCCTGCAAGAACGGCTCCAGCCCGGGGGATGGCGCGATCTGGTGCAGCGTTTGCAACAGCTTGTCTTGTAATCACGGACTGGCACGATATGGAATTGCGTCACGCTCGCCCCGAAACCCACCGGAGCCCGAGAATGTCGGCCAACATCGCCGCGGTCGCCAACCTCAAGGGGGGCGTCGGAAAATCCACGACAACGGTCATGCTCGCCGACGGCCTGGCCTATTATTTCGGGCTCGACGTTCTCGTCATCGACCTCGATGCCCAGGCCAATTCCAGCCAGATGCTGCTGACAGAGGCCGGCCTGCGCGCCGCCGACGAGCAGGGCAAGGGCACCCACCACCTGCTGCAGCAGTTTGTCGAGGGGGCGCGCCCGGCTGCCGGTCCCTTCATCGTGCCGAACGCGGTCTCGATCGAGGAACTTCGCAAGGCCGAGGAGCGCGACAAGCGGCTCGGCTGGATCTCGATCCTGCCCTCACACCCGAAACTGCGGTTCGGCGAAATGTCCCTGGAGGAGGACTGGTACTCCAATGGCGGCACGCCGGCGACGCTCGCGACGGCGCTCAGCCAGCACTTCGCTGCCGCCGTCGAGCCCCTGCTGTCGCTTTATGAGGTCATCCTCGTCGACTGTCCGCCCCACCTGTCGCCGCTCGCCCGGGCAGCGCTGGCGACGGCGCACACCTTCGTCATGCCGACCCTCGCCGACCAGGTCTCGATTTGGGGCACCCGACAGTTCGCCGACTGGGTCGGCAACCACATCAATCCGGGCCTCGCTGAGGAGAGCTTTGTGGTGATTACCCGCTTCCGCTCCACCGCCCTGTCGCGGCAGATGAAGGGCGACATCCAGGACGTCTACCTCAAGGACCGCTTTATCGGGGCAACCATTCCGGAATCGGTCAGCGTCCTGAAGGCAATGGATCGCCCGGCCCCTGACAGCTACAATTCCTTTCGCGGAAAGTATGCATCGGTGGTCGGCGACGTGCGCAAGCTCGCACAGCGCTATGTGGACTATCTCTCGAAACGGACCGGCGAGCGATGGACACCGGTAAGAGACTAGACGCGCTCGCCTGCCTTGACCGCTTCTTCGAGGAGATCCGGGACGAGGCGCGCGGCAATCCAGCCTTTGCCGCACGGCTGGTGAAGGCGCTGGGCGGAGAGATCGTCTTCGACGCTGCAGACCGGCGGCACTTGCTCAATCCGATCGCCATGGCCCTGTCGGGCGACGAGGCCCGGTTCCGCGCCGAGTTCGCTGCCATGGTGGCAGCCGACCTGCGCGCGGTCCTGCGTGACTTCAACCTGGCAAGCGCGGTCGACATGCGTGGGCGCGACAAGGCGGAGTTGGTGGACATGCTCTGGCAGCGGGCCCTGGCGAAGGGGCAGGAACGCGCGTCCCCGGGCGACAGCTGACCGACACTGGTGCAGCCGCGGCCGTTTCAGGCACGCGGCAGGACCGGTCCGGCAGTGGCCTGTAGCGGCGCCCGGCCGTATGGGCTGATCGCTCCGCTACAGTTCTTTGTGTTTAAGCGTTTGCGGACGGCGAACCGGTTCCCGTTTCGCCCGCGAACGCTTTAGCGGATCGCCTCGCAGACCGGCTCGGCGTTCTCGTGCAGCCAGGTGCCACCCGATGCCATGCAGACGCCATGGGTCATGATCTGCATGTCACTTGAAAAGCGCTCCGGGTCCGCATCGGATACGTTGCGGATGACGTGCCTGACCGGGTATTTCACCAGGTCCTCATGCGGCGCCCGGCACGTGAAGGTACAGGCATAATGATAGGTTTGCGCCGTTGCAGCCTCCGCAGTCGCCGCGCTCGCCGGAGCTTCTGTGTCCACCTGCGGGGCCGGCGAACCGGTCACGTCGGTCGGTTGGCTGGCGGGCATCGGCGCCGCCAGTAGAGGAGCAGGTCCTTGAAGCTTAATGTCGGCCACCGCCACTGAGGCGGGCGAGGGACTTGCAGCCGCCTTGGCTGGCCCGGCCGTCTGCGGCGCTGATTTGCGAGGCTCCACCGACGCCGATGCCGGCATGGCCACAGCGCCCGGCGCATCCCCGTCGCGGGTCGACAGGCTCGCCGCGCGGACCTCAGCCCGGTGCGCGGCCGGCTCGCTCGTGCTCCGTGCCTGCGCTGCACCCGCCAGGAGGAAGGGCGCTGCCTCCTCGCCCGTCTCGCTGGGGCGCCCACCATAATCCGGCGGGAAGGCGCCGGAATCGGACAGGGCCAGGAGCAGCAGTTCAGCATCGGGCAGCTCGCCTTCGCTTGCCGCTCCCCCGGCAACAAGCAGGCCGTCGAGCGACACGGCGATGTCCTCGACCACCGTACCCGGGCGCTGGTGGCGCAGCATCTGCCAGACCGGCCGGGCATTGGGATCAAAGCGCGCAAGATAGCGCCCGCCCGCATCACCGCCATCCGACAGCACGCCGATCAGGAAGATATCGCCATCAAGGCTGCTTGCCGCCAGCCGGTTCGGCATCTCGGCAACCAGCGCCGGCAGCATGACTTCCTTGCGCAGGACGCCGCCAAGCCCGATCCGCGAGAGGCCAGACCCCTCGCCGGAACTGAGCAACCAGAGGCCGCGGGCATCGGCGGCGATATCGGCAAGGTGACGGCCACCCTCGAAGGGCAGCACCGTCTCCCAGGCAGGGTGTCCCATAGGATCCAGCCTTGCCAGCCAGACGCGGGACACACCATCATTGCCCGGCCCGGAGCCGGCAATCCAGAGCGAGCCATCTGCGCCCTCACTGACCCCGAACTCGCGTATTTCACCCAGGCCGGTGTCAAAGTCGAGCGCCCATCCGGGCTGGCCGTAGGCATCGACGAGGCGCGCCCCGACACGCCCGGCGCCGGCAGAACCGGCAATCGCCACCACCACGCCGCCATCACGGAGCGGCGCAAGCCGGCCCCAGCCCGCAGCATCAGGCAGGTGCATGTCGTGCACCCAGTCCGGCCGCTCGCCGGTGTCATAACGCGCGATTGCAAGGTGGCGGTTTTGCCAGCTCGACACGAACGCCGCCCCCGATGGCGCAATCGTCACGTCTACCACATGCTCCAGCCGGTCGGTATCAAGCCGCAGGCTCTCCTTCAGCAGGCCGCGCGGGCTGGTCACCACGCGCAGGGCTTCGGTCGGGCGCCGGCCATCGAGGTCGAGACTGACACCCCCGAACACCATGTCGCCCGCCGGTGTCACACCGACCGATGTGACCTTCTCAAATCCCTCGCCGGCGATCAGTCGCGACCATGGGGCATTGGTCGGCGCCTGCATGCCGGTCGGCTGGAATACCAGCGCGGACGCTGCATAATCAGACGCCGGACGGGCAAGCGCCTCATCGCGTCCCAGCATCAGCATCGGCAGGGCCAGCGCGATTCCGAGGAGAAAGGCCACGATCGCCGGCGTCTTGTGTCGGAAACCGCGCACACGGCGGATGACGTGGAGAACAGGTCTGAGCAAGGCGTTCACCCTCCCCGAGGGGCTCATGAATTCATTTGCAGATTTAACCTGCTGGCAAGAATTTGTCCATGCAGGCCACGTTTTCACACCGTCCGGGACACGGTCCGGCCCGTCGCGCGCGTCATTCGTGCCCGGACGGCTTCGCGTTCAGGCATGCGACTTTTTGTGCGGACTTCACCATGGTGCCCGGCCGGCTTCTTGCGTTACTTATCGGAACAATGGCCCGACCGCTGGACAAGGGGGTTAACCCATGGACAGACGACAGGCCGGCGCGCTGCAGTGGCTCGTCGGCGTACCACGCTATTTTACGGTAAAGGATCTCGCTGGCCGGCCGCGCTGGCTATGGACGGGGTGTCTCTGCGCCGTCATCGGCGCCCTCGTCGCGGCGGCCTTTGCCAGCGGTGTCCTGTTCACCCGGACCGACGCGTTCGAGCACCTGAAGCTTCGGGTGCGCGCGCTTGCCGATAGTGGCGGCAGGCACCTTGATGCTTGGCGCCGTGACGCCGGTGACACGGTAGAGGTGCCCTATGCCGACCTGGAGAGCACGCTTGAATCCCTCCAGCTTGCCAGCATCCCGCTCGGTGATTTCTATGGCAATGGCGGCGGCCTCCTGCCCATCGACGGGTCGATCCTGTTCGTCACGCCGAAGGGGCGCTTTGGCGTCGTGCGCGAGGACCGCCGGGCGGGCACCGCCGCGATCACTTTCCTGGAGCCGCGCGTGCCGATCCGGCTTGAGGACTTCGAGCAGAGCGCGTTTGCCCGCGAACCCCTGTTCAACCGCGCCTGGATCCGGACGATGGACCTGGCTGCCCGGCCCCGCGGCCGCGGGCGCTATGATCTCTATGTCAGCCACAACCGCTATGACGATGAGTGCTTCCGCTTTGTTGTCAGCCGCGCTGACCTCGTCGCCGATCGCGAAGGCCTGGCCATCGCCGGGCCGTTCGAGCCGGTGTTCGAGGCCGAACCCTGCATGGGTCCCAAGCGCGAGGGCAACCTGTTTTCCGGCCTGCGCGATGGCGGCGCGCTCATCCTCACCGGTCGCGGCACGCTGCTGATCTCGATCGGCGATTATGATTATGACGGAAACCACTCCGACGTGCGCGCCGCCCAGTCCGGCGATGTCGACCTCGGCAAGATCCACGAACTCGACCTTGCGACCGGTCAGTCGCGCATCCTTGCTCGCGGCCTGCGCAATCCCCAGGGGCTGGTTCTGACACGCGACGGCGTCCTGTTTGAATCCGAGCACGGCCCCAATGGCGGCGACGAGATCAACATCATAGAACCGGAGGGCAATTATGGCTGGCCGGATGTCTCCCTTGGCATGGGCTATGGCTTCCCGCGCCGGCCCTGGCCGCTCAACCGGCAGCAGGGGCGCCATGACGGCTATACCGTTCCGGAATTCGCGTTCTTGCCGTCCATCGCTGTCGGCGCGCTGGAGGAATTGACCGGCGACCACTTCCCGCTCTGGCAGGGCGACCTGCTTCTGGCCACCCTTGAGAACCAGGCCCTCTGGCGCCTTCGGCGCGAGGGCCGCGAGATCGTTTATGCCGAACGCATCGAGATTGGCGAGCGCATCCGCGACATTGCCGAACTGCCCGACGGGCGCGTGGCGATGCTCACCGATTCCAGCCGTCTTTTGATCCTGCAACGCCGTCGCGACCTCAAGCCCGGCGAGCAGCCGCTTGACCGGTCCCTGCAGGTGTCGGGCTATGAAGCTGTTCGCGCCGTGACGGCGCAGATCGACGCCGAACGGGTCTCGGCGAGCGCCCATGCCGGTCAGATCCTGTTCGACACCCACTGCTCGTCCTGCCATGCCGTGCACACCCAAGAGCTTGTCGCCGCGCCGCACCTCTATGGCGTCATCGGACGGCGGGTCGGCAGTCTTGAGGGCTTTCCCTATTCGCAGGCCATGACCGGCCGCGATGAAGTGTGGAGCGAGGAAAGGCTGCGCCGCTACCTCAACAATCCGGATGCGGAATTTGCCGGCTCAAACATGCCGCGGGTGAAACTGACCTATCCGGAATACCTCGACCTGGCCTGGTGGATCACCAATTGCACGGCCGGACGCAGCCGACCGAACTGTCACCGAAGCGGTGACTGAGCACCGGCCGACCGGCGGGCACGGCCAGGAAGGGGTGGTACCGCCTCCCCGGATCGAACGGGGGACCTCTAGATCCACAATCTAGCGCTCTAACCTACTGAGCTAAGGCGGCCCGGGAGAGTGGGGATACGCCAACCCCTGGCCTGGTTCAAGCGGCCCGGTGAGAGCCGCGCGGCGATTAGTCGATCTTCTCGACCTGATCGTATTCCAGGTCGACCGGAGTCTCACGGCCGAAAATCGAGACGGTGACCTTCAGGCGGGCCTGCGCCTCATCGACCTCTTCCACCGAGCCCTCAAAGCTCTGGAAGGGGCCGTCATTGACCCGCACGCGCTGGCCGATCTCGAAGGTGACCTGCGGACGCGGCCGGTCGGGCGCCTCCTCGGCGGTGCCGAGAATCCGGTCGACCTCGCGCTGGCGTACCGGCAGCGGACGTTTGCCGCCATCGGCGCCGAGAAAGCCCGTCACCTTCGGCGTGTCCTTGACCAGGTGGTAGACATCATCTGTCAATTCGGCCTTCAGCAGGACATAGCCCGGGAAGTAGCGCTGCTCGACCGTGCGCTTCTTGCCACGATCGACCTTGACGACCTCTTCGGTCGGCACCTCGATCGACTCGATCAGATGGTCGAGGCCCTTGCGCTCAGCCTGTTCGAGGATCGAGGAGGCGACCTTCTTCTCGAAATTGGAATAGGCGTGGACGATGTACCACTTGGCCTCGGCCATGGCGGATGCGCTCCCTGTGTGCATGTGCAGGCTCAGCCCAGGCCGGTGATCAGGCGGACGGCGAAACTGATCACCATGTCAGCGCCAAACAGGAAAAGTGCCATGATGATCGACATGATGACGACCATGATCGTTGCAGCGATCGTCTCCTGGCGGGACGTCCAGGTCACCTTGCCCCCCTCTGCACGCACCTGGCGCGCAAAGGTGACAGGACCGACCGATTGCTTGTTCTCTTTGTCTGACATGAACCGACTTGTTGTTCTGGAAAATCGCGTGGGCGGTCAAACGCCCCTTGCAAGCCAGATTTAGCGATGCCTGAGCCGTCTGTGAAGGCACTCCCTGCACGCCGCGGCCCGGGGATTCAAGCCTTTCCGCGCGCTTCTCTGGCAAAAAAGGCGCCCCGGCCGGGGCCGGGGCGAGGTCGAGGCAAGAGGGCCGGGCGGGCTGAGAGGCGTCAGGCAGCCCGCCCGGCAAGCCCCCGAAGGCTAGTTGCTCTGCCCGTCGGTCGTGCGCGGCGCCTCCGGTTCGTCTGCAATCGCGTCCATCGACAGGTCGCCATCGGAAGCGATGGCATCGGCGGCGTCACCGCCATGGGCCGCCCAGTCCTGCGGCGAAAGACTGCCATCGCCGCCGGAAATCGCGTCGAATTCAGCCAGCGCGTCCTCGACAGGAACGCCATGCGTTCGTCCCTCGTGGATGGCGTATTCGGCCGCGCTCACTGCGCCGTCGCCGTCGCGGTCCATCGCATCGAACACACGCTCGCCCGCCGGGTCACTTTCTACCGGAATACTCTCTGCCGGAATACTCTCTGCCGGAATACTCTCTGCAAGGGCGGCACCGGCCAGCACGGCGAGGCCAGTCAGGAGGGTGAAGGCTTTCATGGTCAGTCTCCCTGGGACCCCTCCGGAGGAGGAGCCCGCGGCTGCTGCGGTCTTGCGCCGTCGTCTTGCGGCGCCCGCACAGGGATAGTGCAGGACCGGGCCGATTGGGCGTTAAACCTCACTCATGACACGGATTTCACGCGGCGCCGCCAGGTACCAGCCAATAGCCGGACCAGGGTGGCAAGGTCGCGGGAAGGCCCTCTGCGCCGCTGCCGGTGTCACAGACGACCACCCGATGGCCTGCCAGGCCTGCCGCCGACCAGTCCACCGACCGGCCGCCCAGATTGTAGACGCAGGTCAGTGCCGGGCCGCCATCCCCAGCGCGGGTGAACGCCAGCACGTCGCCTGGCGACTCAAGGAGGGTGAGCGGCCCGCTCCTGAGGGCACCATGGCTGCGGCGCAGCGCGACGAGGCGCCGGGTGAAGGCCAGCATCGAGCCCGGGTCGCGGGCCTGCCGGTCGAGCGCCCGGGTCCTGTGGGCCGCATCCGGCGCCAGCCAGGGCGTGCCGGTGGTGAAGCCGGCATGCGGCGCGTCGCAGAGCCATGGGAAGGGCGTGCGCGCGCCGTCCCGCCCGTCCGGCAGGCCCAGTTCCTCGCCCTGGTAGATGACCGGGCTGCCGCGCAGGCTTAGCAGCACCATCATCGCCACCCGGCTGACCCGTGTTCGGTCCTGCCCCTCACCCCATCGACTGGCGACCCGCGCCACTGCATGGCTGGCAAACGCCCAGACCGGCCAGCCGGCAGCGCGCGCCTCCGCCCAGGCCGACAGCGCCTTTCGGACAAGGTCGGCCGACAGGCTGCCGGCGGCGAGGAAGTCGTCGCTGCAGGCGCCGTGCAAGCGGCCATCGCCTTCGGTCAAGCCGGCAAGCGCGCCAGGGCCGCCCGGCCCGACCCGTTCGGCCATTGCAAACCGGTCAGGCCACTGGTCGAGCACTACCCGAAGCCGTTCCAGGAAGGCGAGGATCTCCGGCTGCGCGCGCGAATGCACAGGCGCCTGCAGGTCAGCGGGCATGCGCGCCCGGTGAGGCGCAAGGCCCGATGGCGGATTGTCCCTCAGCAGCGGGTCGGGCATCGCGAAATCGAGGGCATGAAGGTGCACGCCATCAATGCCGCGTTCCAGCCAGAAGCGGACAATCTCCAGCAGCGCCGCCTGCACCGCGTCATTGTGCAGGTTGAGGCCTGGCTGCTGCGGCAGGACGCTGTGCAGGTAGTATTGCCCGCGCCGCGCATCCCAACACCACGCCGGCCCGCCGGAGAGGGACTGCCAATTGTTCGGCGGGCTGCCATCGGGCTTGGGATCGCCCCAGACATACCAGTCCGCCTTCGGATTGTCGCGCGAGTGCCGGCTCTGCGCAAACCAGGCATGCTGGTTGGATGTGTGGCTGCAAACCTGGTCAAGGATCACCTTCAGCCCCAGCCGGTGGGCGCGCGCCACCAACCGGTCGAGCATTTCCAGGTCGCCGAACACCGGATCGACATCGCACGGGTCGCTGACATCAAAGCCGCTGTCGACCAGAGGCGAGCGGTAGACCGGTGCCAGCCAGATCGCATCCGCGCCGAGGGACACGATGTGGTCGAGCCCGCCGATGACGCCTTTCAGGTCGCCAAAGCCATCGCCATCGCTGTCACGGAAACTCAGCGGAAAGACCCGGTAGATGACAGCGCCCTTCCACCAGCCGGCATTGCGTCCGCTGGTCATCAGCGGCGCGGCGACCGGATCGATATCGGACGGATCGAACAGACTCACGCCACGCGATCCCCATGCGGACAAGCCTTCAGCAAGCATGAGCGGCCCGGCCCGGCAAGGACCTGTGCGCACCGGCGGTGGCAACCGGTCACAGGCGGCGTGGTGGGAAGCCGGCCTGCGTCAGCGCGTCAATGACGTCCCGGGTGTGCTGGGCATCGCGGGTCTCGATCAGGATGTCGAACTCCGCCCCCTTGGCCGGGACGTCGAGGGCGATCCGGTTGTGGGCGACCTCGATGATGTTCGCGCCGGTGTCGCCGATGATCTTCGACACATGCGAGAGAAGGCCTGGCCGGTCGTCGCCGACGATCCGCACCGAGGAGAGCCGGTTCTCGCGCACCAGCGCGCGGGTCAGCACCGAGGCGAGCAAGCGCAGGTCGATATTGCCGCCGCAGAGCACGAGGCAGACCTTGCGCCCGGCGAATGCGCCGGGATGGGCAAGCATCGCCGCAAGGCCCGCCGCGCCGGCCCCCTCCGCGATCGTCTTCTCCACGTCGAGGAACAGGGTGATCGCCCGCTCCAGGTGTTCCTCATCGACCAGCAGGACATCATCGACGAGGGCGCGCGCCACCGCGAGGCCGAGCGCGCCAATCGCCTTCACCGCAATGCCCTCCGCGATCGTCGCCCCGCCGACTGCCGGCTCCCGCCCGTCGAGCGCAGCCCGCAGGGCGGGATACATAGAGGCCTCCGCCCCGACAATCCGCACGGACGACTTCAGGGCCTTCGCGGCCACGGCGATCCCCGAGATCAGGCCGCCGCCGCCTACCGGCACGATGATCGTATCGATCTGCGGCGCGTCCTCCAGGATCTCCAGCCCGATCGTGCCCTGCCCGGCGGCAATCAGCCGGTCGTCATAGGGGTGGATGAAGGTGTAGCCCTCCTGGTCGCGCAGGCGGAAGGCATGATCCTGGGCCTCGTGCAGGGTTTCGCCCTCCAGGATGACGCGCGCGCCATGGTCGCGGGTGTGCTTGACCTTGTTGAAGGGCGTTGTCTTCGGCATCACGATCGTCGCCGGGATGCCCAGCCGCCTGGCGTGATAGGCAACCCCCTGGGCATGGTTGCCGGCCGACATGGCGATCACGCCGGCCCTGCGCTCTGCCTCCGACAAATGGCTCAGCTTGTTGAGCGCACCGCGTTCCTTGAACGAGGCGGTGAACTGAAGGTTCTCGAACTTGACCCAGACCTCCGCGCCGGTGATCTGCGACAGCGTGCGTGAGTGCGAAAGCGGCGTACGCTCCACCTGACCGGCAATCATTCCGGCCGCAGCGCGCACGTCTTCAAGCGAAAGGGGAAGCGGGTGGTCGGCACTGTCGGGCATGGTCGGCCTTGCGCAGGATCAGGGTGTCGGAAGCCGGCACCTGATAGGCGCGCTTGCTGGCCGGTGCAACTGCGCGGGGGCCTCTCAGCGCCCTTCGCCCGTGTGAAGGGATGCTCATCTCCCGCAAAGGGGCATTTCAATCGCCGGCGCCCATGCTAAGTGTGCGGGCAGGAACACCTGATACCATCCGGATCGATTGGGGACGCGCCGATGCGCAGAGGCAAGCAGCAGCCATCGAAGGAACTTGGCAGAGCGGTGTCCGCGTCCCGTGCCATCTTTACTGGCCTGCTCTTTTTCAGTTTCTTCATTTCAGTGCTGATGCTCACCGGGCCCCTGTACATGTTGCAGGTTTACGACCGGGTGCTGTCGAGCAATTCGGTGCCGACCCTGATCGCGCTCACCGTCCTGGTGGCAGTGCTCTACCTTACGCTGAGCGTTCTCGACTTCGTGCGCCAGGCGATCTTTGCCGAAGCCGGCTCCAAGTTCGAGGACCTGCTCGGCAAGCGCGCCATGGAAGCGGCCATCGCGGCCAATCTGAAGGATCCCGGCCGCGAGACTGAAAAGCCGATCCGCGACCTGCGCACACTGCGGAAATTCTATTCCAGCCCGGCGCTCGCCACCCTGTTCGACGCGCCCTACGCGCCGCTGTTCTTCTTTGTCATCTACATGCTGCACTGGAGCTATGGCGTCTGGGCGACCTTCGGCGCGATCGTCCTTGTGATCGTTGCCCTGATCAACCAGCGCACCTCTTCCAACCTCCTGCTGGAGTCCGAAAGGCTGGAGCGCGAGGCCACCCTCAAGGCCGGCGAGATGGCCCGCAATGTCGAGGTGATGGAGACCATGGGCATGCGCGAGCGGCTGGAGACGCGCTGGCGCGACCTGTTCGACCGCTCCGACAAGGCGATCACCCGATCCTCCCAGCGCCTCGGCGCCTTCTCCGCCGGGACCAAGGCCTTCCGCCTGTTCCTGCAGTCGGCGATCCTCGGCATTGGCGCCTATCTATCGATCCAGCAGATTTCGACACCGGGCGCGATGATCGCCGCCTCCATCCTCATGGGCCGGGCGATTGCGCCGATCGAGCAGCTTGTCGGCCAGTGGCGCGTCATCACTTCCGCGGGCGAGGCCTGGGGCTCGCTCAAGGGCTATCTGGAGAAAGCGCCACCAGCGCCGGAGACGATGCAGCTGCCGCCAATCCGCGGCGAGGTGTCGGTCGAGAATGTCTTCGCAGCGCCGCCGCGCCTCGACAAGCCGATCCTGCGCGGCCTCAGCTTCCGCCTCGAACCCGGTGACTGCATCGGCATCATCGGCCCGTCGGCCGCCGGCAAGTCGACGCTTGCGCGCATCCTTTCAGGCGTCTGGCCTGTCCTCACAGGGACGGTGCGGATCGACGGCTCGGACGTGCGAAACTGGCCGCGCGGCGAGCTTGGGCCGCAGATCGGCTACATGCCCCAGCAGGTCGACCTGTTTTCCGGCAGCGTACGCGAGAACATTGCACGCTTCGACCCCGACGCGCCGGCCGACGCTGTCATCCGCGCCGCCGAGGCGGCTGCCTGTGACGATCTCATCCGCCGCCTGCCGAACGGCTATGACACCGAGATCGGCCAGGGCGGCGCCTATCTCTCCGCCGGACAGCGCCAGCGCGTCGGGCTGGCGCGCGCGCTTTATGGCGATCCCATGTTCGTCATCCTCGACGAGCCCAATTCCAACCTCGACCAGAAGGGCGACGATGCACTGCAGAAGGCGATACTCGGCCTGCGCGAGCGAGGCGCCACCGTGATCGTCATCGCTCACCGCCCGAACGCCATCGTCAACTGCAACAAGCTGATGATCCTCGACGGCGGCGAGATAAAGGCCCTTGGTCCGCGTGACGAGATCCTCGCCAAGCTCGCCCAGAACGCCAAGGCACGCGGCGCAAGCGTGACCCCCATTCGCAAGGCAACGACCACCACCGATGGCTGAGACCCGCAAGACCTCGATCCGCAGCTATTTCGTCCTTGGCTTTGTCTTCATCGCCGGCGTGTTCGGCGGCCTCGTCGCCTGGAGCGTCCTTGCGCCCTATGAAGGCGCGGTGATGACCTCCGGCCTCGTCGCGGTGGAAACCAATCAGCAGGCCGTGCAGCACCTCGAAGGCGGAATCGTCCGCCACATCCATGTGCGCGAGGGCGACCGGGTGGGCGCCGGCGAGGTGCTTCTCGAGCTCGACGGCACCGCCGCGCGGGCCTCGCTCGCCAGTGTCGAGGCGCGCCTGTTCGAGCTGCTGGGCCAGGAGGCCCGCCTCAAGGCCGAGCGCGACGGCAACAGCGAACTCGTCATCCGGGCCGGCTATGGCGACGTCCTTGAAGACCCCGCCATGCAGGACATCCTTGTCTCCCAGAACGCCCTGCTCGATGCCCGCGCCGCCTCCCGCAGGAGCCGCGTCAATATTCTCCGCCAGCGCATCCGCCAGCTCGGCAAGCGCATTGACGGGCTCAACAGCGAGGTCGACGCTAAGGCCAGCCAGTCCATCCTGATCGAGCAGGAGGTCAGGGGCCTTGACGACCTTTTCGAAAAGGGGCTCGCCACCCAGGATCGCCGTCTCGGCCTCAAGCGCGAGCAGTCGCGGCTGACCGGCGAGCGCGAATCGCTCCTGTCGGAGATCGCCGCGACCGAGGTGAGGATCGGCGAGGCCGAGATCGAGATAACGTCGCTGACCGACGGCTTCCTTGAGGAGGTGCTGACCGAACTGCGCGAGGTGCAAACCCAGATCGCGGAACTGTCGGAGCGGCGGATTGCCCTGAAGGACCAGCTCTCCAGGCTGGACATCATCGCCCCGCGCGAGGGCGCCGTCATCGGCATCAAGGCCCACACCGTCGGCGGCGTGATCAATCCATCAGAGCCGGTGATGTTCATCGTCCCGGAAGACGACAACCTCATCGCCAAGGTGCGGATCGCTCCTCAGGACATCGACAAGGTGGCGCCGGGCCAGGATGCACGCCTGCGCTTTTCCGCCTTCAACCAGACAACCACACCGGAAGCCCAGGGCCACGTCATCAAGGTTTCGGCCGATGCGATCCGAGATGAAGCGACCGGCGCCTTCTTTTATGAAGGCACCATATCCATTCCGGCGGACTGGATCAATTCGGAGCGGTGGCCGATCCAGCCGGGCATGCCGGTCGAGGTTCTGGTGCAGACCGACACCCGATCGGTGATCAGCTATTTGATCAAGCCGCTGCAGGACGCCATGACGCGGACCTGGCGCGAATAGTCCAGACGGGCGCCGCCGGCGGGGTTCAGTCGCACCAGCTTTCCGGGTCGTCGGCACTGTCCGGCTGGCCGCCGAAAACCAGGCGGTAAACCAGCGGGTTCGACAGGCCGCCAATGACCAGACCGAGACCGGTGCCGCCGATCAGGAGCAGGGTGAAAAGCGTCACCGTATCCTCCATGTCAGGCCCCGCCGCCCTTCCTTGAGGTGGGTCCGACATATCGATAATCAAGAAGGGCCGACGCGGCCCGCGCTCACGCCCAGTCGAGCGGCGCGCCGCGGGCCGCAACCGCCTCCAAACGGTCGGTACGCGCCCCGCCGGGCGTCGCGTGCAGGTCGAGCCCGGCCAGGAGGCGCATCGGCCCGCGCCGCAGCCCCTTGCGGGCGCGCACCAGAACCCGCTTGGCCTCCGCCCCCGGGTGCGGCCTGACCGGCAGGACGGTGATCTCCCCGGCCTGGCGGTCGAGCACCGCCAGGATCCGCGCAAGCTCTGCGGCCCGGTGGACCAGCACCACCCAGCCCTTCGCCCGCGCGCAGACCAGCATGGCGGTCAGCCACTCCTCAAGCCGCACCTCGGCAAGATAGGCGTCCCGCTTGGCCCCCGGCGGCGGCGTGATCCGCCCCGGCTCGAAAAAGGGCGGGTTGGAGAACACCAGGTCGAAGCGGTTCTGCCAGTCATGCGGCAGGCCGGCGACGCCGAGCTGCTCCACAGCGACCCGTCCCCTTGCCCTCGGGTTGAGCGCGATCCCGCGCCGCGCACGGCCGAGTGCATCCTCGTCCCGGTCAACGCCGGTCAGCTGCGCGGCCACCTCCCGCCAGGCTGCCATCAGCAGCACGGCGCCTGAGCCACATCCGATCTCCAGCGCCTCACCCTCGCCGACATCCGGCAGTCCGGCGGCCAGCAGCACGCTGTCGGTGCCAGCGCGAAAGCCCTTCGCCGGCTGGATCACCCGGACCGCGCCGCCGAAGAAGGCATCCTCGCTTTCACCGCTCATCCCGGCTCGACACCCTTCAGCGCGAGACGGGCGCGGCCGGCCAGGCGCGCAGCGACGAGGACACGACGGGGAAAGGCCCCGATATTGCCCTCGGTGGCCGAGATGTGCTGGTCGGCGACAAAATATGCCACACCGGCCTCATCCAGCAGGTGCTGCACGTAGGACAGTTTGACCAGATCATTCGTTCGGAACACTTCTTCCATGGCATGGGCCTTATGCCACAGCCTGCTGCCCTGCGCCGACTGTTGATCGCAGGGCATTTCACCTTATCCATTGAGGCTGACCGAAATCCATCCGCATAGTCAGGACGTGGCTTGACCGTTTTGCAGACCCATGACGCCGGCGCTGCGCGCCCTTCGGTAATCGACCGCATGCAGGCCCTGTTCGCGGACGATCTCGTCGAGGTCGAGCGCCTGCTCAAGGCGCACACGGCAAGTCCCGTCGCGATGATCCCGGACCTGTCGGGCTATCTCGTGGCGGCCGGCGGCAAGCGGCTTCGCCCGATGGTGACACTCGCGGCTGCGCGGGCGACCGGTCTTGTCAGGCCCGGCACCCACGCCCTCGCGGCTGCCGTAGAGTTCATCCACACGGCCACCTTGCTGCATGACGACGTGGTCGACGAGAGCAATCTCAGACGCGGCAAGCCGGCGGCAAAGACGATTTGGGGCAATTCCGCCTCCATCCTCGTTGGCGACTTCCTGTTTGCCCGAGCGTTTACCCTGATGGTCGAGACCGGCAATCTCGATATCCTGAACATCCTATCCCACGCGTCGACAGTGATCGCCGAGGGGGAGGTCCGCCAGCTCGCCGCCCAGGGCCGGCTCGACCTTCCGACGGAAGAATATCTCGCGATCATCGAGGCGAAGACCGCGGCCCTGTTCGAGGCGGCCGCCCGTGCCGGGGCACTATCGGCCGGCGGGGACAGCCACGCCGCCGCGCTCGCCGCCTATGGTCGTGCGCTCGGGCTCGCCTTCCAGATCATCGATGATGCACTCGACTATGGCGGCACCACTTCGATGATCGGCAAGTCCGTCGGCGATGATTTCCGCGAGGGTAAGGTAACCCTGCCCGTCGTCATCGCAAGACGCCGCGGCTCCGATACCGACCGGGACTTCTGGGACCGCGCGCTCGACCCGGAACGCCAGGAAGATGGCGACCTGCCGCGCGCGATTCACCTGATCCGCGCGACCGGCGCCGCCGAAGCGACCATCCAGGAGGCCGAGGCCTATGCCGCCCTTGCCAAGGCGGCACTCAAGGGCCTGCCCGACAGCCCGGCCCGCGAAGCCCTATCCGACCTCGCCGATTTCTGCGTCAGTCGCGCCTATTGAGGCCGAGCCGCGCCGAGTAGATCCGCCTCTGCCACAGCCACAGCGCGAGGCTGATGAAGAGCGCGCCAGCAAAGGCCGCCGCCTCGACAAGGACGCCCCGGCCCGCCACCGACACCGCCAGGGCCCCGCACACTGCCGCCATCGCCCACCACAGCGCTGCGACGCGCAGATGCCCCCAGCCTGCGCGGCGGAACAGCTGGTAGGCATGCATCCGGTGGGGCTGCATCAGCCTCTCACCGCGCCGCGCCCGCCAGGCCAGCGTCATCAGCACGTCCGCCAGGAAGGGCAGCGCGACCAGCGGCGGGACCCAGATCGAGAACCGGCCGGCATAGACCTCCGACAGAGCCAGCGCCGACAGGACAAAGCCGACGAAATAGGCGCCGGCATCGCCGGCATAGAGCCTGCCGCCGAGATTCCAGGCAAGGAAGCCGAGGATTGCCGGCAGGACCGGGCCAGCGCCCCCCGCAGGCGCGCCCAGCGCCGCCAGCATTATGAACGCCGAGCCCAGCGCCAGGCCGTTCGAGCCATCCATGAAATTCGCCGCGTTCATGACCACGAACAGCCAGAGTGCGCCCCCTGCGATCAGCAGCGGCGCCCATACTGGTCCTGAGGGGACGCCATGGCCAGGCACAAGAAGGGCCCAGCCGAGCCAGCACGCGACCACTGACAGGCCCGCCAGCAGGGCAAGCTTCAGCCGGGCATCAAGCGGCCTGAAATCGTCAACAAGGCCCACCAGCAGGATCGCCAGCGCGACGCCATGCAGGGCAAGGACCTGCATGGCAACCGGGCCGGGCGCCAGCGACACGGCCAGGCCGGCCAGCATTCCCGCCGCGATACCGAGCCCGCCGCTGCTTGCCACCGGTCGTGCCTGCAGCTTGCGCTGGCCGTCGGGCGCATCGCGCGGCCCGCGCCAGACCATCAGGCCGCAGACAGTGAGGGAGACGAGAAAGGGGATCGCCCAGTCGGTCACGGAAGCCCCCCGAGCCGGGTCGCACGCACCCACCAGCCGGGCTGCGCCGCGACCAGCTGCGCCGCGGCGCGCTCGGCGGCCGCCTCCTCGCCGAACAGGGCAAAACACGTCGCTCCGGAGCCGCTCATGCGGGCAAGCTGCGCTCCGCGAAGGCGGTCGAGGGCCCCGAGGCAGGCGCCGATCTCCGGGACAAGGCCGGTCGCAGGCGCCTCCAGGTCATTGCGCGTCGCCGCCGCCAGCCATCCGATCAGCGCGCCGGCCCCGTCAAACGCCGGCAGGTCGGTCTCGGCAAAGCCCGCGCCGCCGCCTGCCGCGTCATAGGCGCGGAAGACAGGTCCGGTCGGGCAGGGCACGCCGGGGTTGGCAAGAACGGCCGCCAGCGCCGGCAGGTCGTCCACCGGCTCCACCCGGTCGCCATCGCCGCGCATCCGGCAGGGGCGCGCGCCCAGCGCTGCCGGCACATCGCCGCCAAGCCTCGCAGCGAGCGCGAGCAGCGCCCCGCCCGGCACACCGGCGAGATGCCCAACATGCCGGAGAAACGCGCCCGCATCGGCCGACCCGCCGCCAATCCCGGCGGCCACCGGTAGCGCCTTCTCAAGTGTGACCGCCATGCCCGGCAAGTCCCCCGCTGTGGCCTCCAGCAGGCGCTGCGCTTTCATCACCAGATTGTCTTCCAGCGGCCCCGCCGCTGCGGCATGCGGGCCGGTGACCTGCAGGCTGAATGCCTTCTCCGGCAGGACCTCCAGCGTATCGGCCGCACGCGCATCGGCGAAGACAACGAGGCTGTCGAGATCGTGGCGGCCATCGCCGCGCACCGGCCCCACATGCAGGAAGAGGTTCACCTTCGCCGGGGCGAGGATGGATGTTGCCCCCGACATCTCCGTCTCACGGACGCGGCGGCACGGCCGGACCAAGGCCGGTCTCGGTCCGGGCGAGGTCAGGCCCTGCCAGGGGAAGACCATCAGCCAGCTTCGCCGCGGCCGCCTCGGCCTCCCGCGCGTCCGGGTCGAGCTGCAGCACACGCTGCCACTGGAAGCGCGCCTCCAGCCGCCGCCCGACCTTCCAGTAGGCATCGCCGAGATGGTCATTCAGCACCGGGTCGGCCGGCTCCAGTTCGACCGCCCGCTCCAGGAGCCTGACGGCGATGTCGTAATTGCCCATTCGGTAGTGCGCCCAGCCGAGACTGTCGATGATCGCCCCGGACAGCGGGCGCAGGCGCACCGCCCGCTCGATCATGCCAAGCGCCCGGTCAAGGTTGAGGCCGCGATCGACCCAGCTATAGCCGAGATAGTTGAGCAGCGCCGGCTCGTCCGGGTTGAGGGCGAGCGCGCGTGTAAGGTCCCCCTCCGCCTCGGGCCAGCGGCCCAGTCGCTCGCGCGCGGCGCCGCGGGCGAACAGCAATCGCCAGTCTTCCACCCCGGCGCCGGCATCGCTCTCGATCAGTTCGGTGAAGACCTGCTCGGCCTGGCCGTCGCGTCCGAGCGAGCGGTAAAGGTCGCCAAGCTGGATCTTGAGCGACCGGTCGGGCTGCGCCGCGAGCGCCTCTGCCGCAACCTCCAGCGCCGCCTCGTCGCGGCCCTCACGCCGCAGCGCCCATGCCATCTGGCCGCGTGCGGTCGCAAAGAAGCGGGAGCTTTCCGGCACGCCGGAGAGAAGCGCAATCGCCGCCTCGCGCCGGTCCGCCTCATCCAGCGCCTGCGCCCACAGGGTGCGGGCCACATGCAGGTCCGGGTCGAGGACGAGCGACAGCGCGAAATAGACCCCGGCGAGATCGCCCTCGGTCTGCGCTGCCAGCGCGGCGGCCGGGGCATAGATCGCAAGCGCAGCTCCCTCGCGCAGCGAGGGCCGCTCCAGGCGGATCCGGCCACCGGCCTCGATCTGCCCGCGCAGGTGCTCCAGCCCGGCATTGATGCCGATCTCGCTGCGGAATGTGTCAAGCAGGGCGATTGCCTCACTGCGCTCGCCCCGCGCAGCAAGGATCCGGGCCTGCGCCTGCGCCGCGACAGCCAGCCGCGCGCCGCCGCTCCACACCTGCTCCAGACTGCGCAGCGCCGCCTCGGTCTCGCCCCCGGCCAGTTCGATCATGGCAAGCTGGTAGTACAGCACGCTGTCAAGCACGGCATCGCCGCTCTGGCTGGCAAGCAGGCGCGCGCGGGCAGCGGCAAGGCCCTCGGTCTCACTCAGCACCCAGGCGTGCAGCGCATCGACCACCAGCCGGTTGAACGGCCCGAACCCCCCCTCCGACAGAAGGGTATCGGCCTCGCGCAGGCGCCCGCGCCGGATCGCATCGACCGCCAGCGTCAGCCGGCTGAGCCCGGCGCCCGCGCCATCGGGGCCGGCGGCCCGTGCCATCCGCGTCGCCACCTCCACATCGCCGGCCAGCAGGGCAACAAACACGGCGCGTTCGGCCATGTCATCCTCGGCTGCGCCATCATGGGCGAGCGCCGCCTCATAATTCTTCGCAGCCGTAACCGGGTCATTGGTCAGGGCCGCAAAGCGCGCCACCAGGAAATGACTGTAGGCATCGGCCTCGGCCGGGCGCGCCTCCCCAAAGAACGAGGACGGCCCCGGTATCGGCGACCGGCCGTCATCGCTCGTACAGCCGGCGGGCACAAGGACGAGGGCCGCCATCATGGCGGCCAGTCCGGCGGGGAGAAAACGCAGCATCATCGCCATGCCAAGGCTTAGCGCGCACCGGCGCCCCCGGCAAAGCCTTCCTCAGATGTCCCGTTCCTCCACGGCCTGCTCGTCGCTGGATACCCGCGGCAGCTTCTGCGTCTCCGGCGCCGGCTCGCTGATACCGTTCTCCAGCTTGTCGGTCATCCTCGCTCGCTTGTTCACCGGCGGGTGCCCGTCCAGCGCCACCTGCCAGGCCGCGCGCGCCGCCGCCTCGTCGCCGAGATGCCAGAGCACGTCGCCGAGATGGTCCTCGATCTCCCAGTGGCGGTGGGGCAGCAATTCATCCCTGGAAATCTTCAGCAGACGCGAGGCATCGTCTAGGTGGCCAAGCCTGTAGTACGCCCAGCCGAGGCTGTCGGCGATATAGGCGTCATTCGGCGCCAGTTCGTTGGCGCGGTAGAGGACCCTGAAACCCTCCTGATACCGGTCGGTGTGCTCGATCAGGAAATATCCGAGCGTGTTGAGCATATATGGATCGTTCGGCCGGCTCAGCCGGTCGGCGCGGATCAGCGCAAGCCCCTCCTCGACCGCGCCCGATTCGGCGAGATAGGTCGCCAGCGCCATCCGTCGCTCATGGGTGTTATCGAGCGCGACCGCCTCGCGCGCCAGGCGGACAGCCTCGTCCGGACGGGCAAACTGCTGGTGCACGCTGGCGGTCAGCCCCGCCGCGCTGGCGCGCTCTGAACCATTCACGGCCAGGCTGCGGGCCTCCGCGGCAAGCCCCAGCGCGCGCGCGTCATTGCCGAGCAGGGCATAGAGGCTGACCGCGCCGGAGGCGGTCTCATAGCGTTCATCCTCGCCGGCAAGTTCAAGCGCCGCCTCCAGGGCGCTGGCGGCCTTCGCGTCCTCGCCCGCCATCAGCAGCGCCTGCGCGGCAGACAATTGCAGCGCGGCATTCGGCTCCGGCGCGGTCTGCGC
The DNA here is from genome assembly GCA_964412785.1 of uncultured Hyphomonadaceae bacterium. Lineage (GTDB taxonomy): Bacteria > Pseudomonadota > Alphaproteobacteria > Caulobacterales > Hyphomonadaceae > UBA5336. The sequence goes on along the minus strand of CAYPQD010000001.1, from coordinate 49,252 downwards.
CACATGGGCGACGCCGTCGAAGAGCGCCTCCTCATACAGCCCGGCCATCACGGTCTGGCGCAATGACCTGCTTGCCGGATCAACCAGCAGGGCAAGCTGGTCGAACGTCGCCCGCTGCGCGTCAAAGCCATCGAGACGCCGCCCGATCAGGGCATTGCGGATGTAGCGTTGCTGGAACAGGGCATTGGACAGGTCGCTCATCGACTGGGCGAAAGCCGAGCGGAGCGTCACCGCCTCATCGTCAATCCCCCGCCCGGTCTCCAGCGCTTCGATTGCGGCGGCATACTGGGTCGCACGCTCCGGCTCGGCGTCGGCGAGACGGCGGTAGACAGCCTGCGCCTCCTCTATCCGGTTCAGCCGGCGCAGCAGCAGGGCATGGCGTGCCACCACCATCTTCACATGGCTGAACAGGATCCCCTTTGCATCGAACCGGTGTTCGGGCGCCTCGATCCGCGACGGCGTCAGCGTCTCATAGACCGCCAGCGCCTCCTCCACTCGGCCCGCCGCCTCCAGCATGGCCGCAAGCGACAGGTCGGCCGTCAGCCCCGGCAGGCCGGCATCGGCCCCGCGATGGGCGGCGATCGCGGCCGGGATGTCGTCCTCCAGCGCATACAGCCAGGCATTCACGAAATCGAGGATGGGGCCGGTATAGTCATCACCCTCGCCCGCTTCGATCAGCGCACGCGCCGCCACATGATCCTGCGCCGCGATCCGGTCGACGGACAGGACGACGGCGCCGAGCCCGCGCAGGACGTCATCGTCAGCCCCTGCCATGCGCACCAGTGCGATGAACGCCGCCATGTCGCCCGCCTTGATCGCATCGACCGGGGCGGCATAGGCGGTGACGCCCACCGGCTTGCCGTCCGCGCCGAGCACGGCAGTCGCCATCGCCGCATCGGAGACACCATACTCGCCATTGAGCGGGGCGAGAATTGCATCGATGCGCGCCTGCTCGTCAGCCGGGCCGGCCTGCGCGACAAGCCCCCCGGCGGCGAGGGTTGCAGACAGGATGGCGGCGGCAAGGCGGACACGGGTCATGGGGGGCTCTCAGGTGGCGCAGGGGAAGGGCTTGGGGGAAGTGTGGCGCCTGCAACCCCTCCCGGCAAGGTTCAGCCTCAGGTCATGACCGCGTGGCGGCGCCGTGCGGCCCCGCCGAAAGTCTATCCGGACACGCGGCAGGCTCATCGCCTATACTGCTAACCAGCGTCCGCTGCGCCCGGCCACCGGCCCGGGACGGGCGGGCGACAGAGCAGAGGAGGCGCCGAGATGGGCTATCGCGAGACCTATGCCGCATGGGCCGGCGACCCGGAAGGGTTCTGGATGGAGGCCGCCGGGGCCATCGACTGGACGAGCCCGCCGGGCCGCGCCTTCGACCCTAACGCCGGCGTCTATGGCCGCTGGTTCCCGGACGGTCGCGGCAACACATGCCACAATTGCCTCGACCGCCACGTCGCCGCAGGCCATGGCGAGCGCACCGCACTCATCCATGACAGCCCGGTCACCGGCACCGTGCGCAGCTGGACCTATCGCGAGCTTACCGAGGCGGTGACACTCGCCGCGGGCATGCTGCAGCGCCATGGCGTCACCTGGGGCGACCGGGTGATCATCTACATGCCAATGATCCCGGAAGCGGCTATCGCGATGCTCGCCTGCGCACGGATCGGCGCCATCCACTCCGTCGTCTTCGGCGGCTTCGCCCCGCACGAGCTGGCCACACGCATCGATGACGCCCGGCCAAAGCTCATCCTGTCGGCCTCCTGCGGGATCGAACCCGCCCGCACCATTGCCTACAAGCCCCTGCTCGATGCTGCGATCGAGGCGGCCCTCCACAAGCCGGAGGGCTGCATCATCGTCCAGCGCGAGACGCTCGCCGCCGAGCCGATGGGGCTGCGCGACCATGACTGGGCCGGCGAGATCGAGGCCGCCCGCACCGCCGGCGCCCGCCCCACCCCTGTGGACATGGCCGCGACCGACCCGGTCTATATTCTCTACACCTCCGGCACGACCGGCCAGCCCAAGGGCGTTGTGCGCGATACCGGCGGTCACATGGTCGCGCTCGCCTGGTCGATGGCGAACATCTATGACGTCCACCCGGGAGAAGTCTTCTGGGCGGCCAGCGATGTCGGCTGGGTGGTCGGCCATTCCTACATCGTATACGCGCCGCTGCTCGCCGGCTGCGCCAGCGTGCTGTTCGAGGGCAAGCCCGTCGGCACGCCCGACGCCGGCACCTTCTGGCGGGTCATCTCCGAGCACCGGGTCGCTGCGCTCTTCACTGCGCCAACCGCCTTGCGCGCCATCCGCAAGGAGGACCCGCAGGCCCAACATCTTGCGCGTTACGACACCTCAAGCCTTCGCACTCTCTTCCTCGCCGGAGAGCGGGCCGACCCCGACACGCTCGCCTGGGCGGAGGAGACCCTGCGCGTGCCCGTCATCGACCATTGGTGGCAGACCGAGACCGGCTGGACCATCGCCGGCAACCCGGTCGGCATCGAGACCCTGCCCGTCAAACCGGGCTCGGCCAGCGTGCCGATGCCGGGCTACCGCATCGATATAATCGACGAAGGCGGCCATCGTGTTGCCCCGGGCACGCTCGGCGCGGTCTGCGTCAAGCTGCCCCTGCCGCCTGGCAACCTGCCGACCCTGTGGCAGGCCAACGCGCGCTTCGAAGAGAGCTATCTCAGCCACTTCCCCGGCTATTACGAAACGGCCGACGCCGGCTACATCGACGAGGACGGCTATCTCTACATCATGGCGCGCACCGACGACATCATCAACGTCGCTGGCCACCGCCTCTCCACCGGCGGCATGGAGGAAGTGCTCGCCGGCCACCCGGACGTGGCCGAGTGCGCCGTCATAGGCATCGCCGACAGCCTGAAGGGCCAGGTTCCGTTAGGCTTCGTCGTGCTGAGTTCCGGCTGCACGGCCTTGCCGGCAGAGGTGGAACGTGCCTGCGTCCAGCGTATTCGCGGTGAGATCGGCGCGGTGGCCGCGCTGAAAACCATCCTCGTCGTTGACCGCCTGCCCAAGACCCGCTCTGGCAAGATCCTGCGCGCCACCATGCGCAAGATTGCCGATGGCGAGCCGTGGAAGCCGCCTGCCACGATCGACGACCCGGCCATTCTCGACGAGATCGAAGCGGCGCTCACCGGGCGGGGACTGGCCAGCGGCCGCTGACCGGGCGCGAGTCCCCCTTGCGACGATCAGCCCGCGTCGCTTCCGCTATCGGCGAGGATGCTGCCCCCGCCGGCCTGGCGCGCGCCGAACACCAGGTTCGAGCGGTAGAGCGGTTCGCCGGTGCCACACCCGGACGGAAACTGTTCGGAAAAGCGACGCTTCGCCAGCTCAGTCAGGTGGTCAAACACCTCCAGCTTCCACAGGCGGGCGAGCTGGGTGCCCGGATCGACGGCGTCAAAATAGCCGCGCACCCAGACATCGGTGCCGGTCTCACCCACCCGTCCCAGCGCCTCGAAGCGCGGCCGGTCATCATGGGTCGCCTCGGTTTCGGGCCTGGCATCGAACAGCTGGAAGCAACCGAAACTCTCCAGCACGCGCCGGCTCGCCAGCACGGTGCCATAGTCGAGCGCCGGCGCGGGACCTTCCGCGCCGCCCGAACTGGCCTCGGCAAACAGCAGCCCGCCTGCATCCTGGTAGGATGTCTGCGAGCCCAGCACCTCGTCGGCATGAAGACGCACATCGCTCATGGCGACAGCCTTCAGCATCGGCGTGATGTGGCCGAGCAGCATGGATTTCATCTGCGCCGAGGTCGGGAACACCGATTGCTGGCATTCCGGCTTGTCAGACCGGCCAACCTTCTGGGGCGGCTGTCCCGGCACGATCATGAACAGGTCGCAGCCGATCTCCATCACCTGCGCCTCGGCAAGGTCAGGCCCGGGCGGCTTGATGCGTGGCCCGCCGAGCGCCTCAATGTCGGCGATCATCACGCTGGAATAGCATTCGGTGAAATCCAGCTCCGACTTGTTGAACTTGTCCTCGTAGAAGGCATAGCCCGCCAGCGCCCGGTCCCAGCGGTTGAGCCCGCTCTCGTCGAGGGCCTGGGTGATCGCCTTGCAGCCGCGCAGGAACTGGCTGCGCTCGGTCGTCTCCTGATAGCCGCGATAATTCAGTGTCGTAGCGTTGCCGACAGCGGCATTGGCAAGGTCGCGCAGCGTCTCGCCCGCCGCGCCGAGACGCATCGACAGGATGGTTCCCGGCGAGGGCGGCGCGGCCATGGGCGGCTGGCGATGGGCGGCGGTGTTGTGCAGCGTGGCGCGGGTGCCGAGCTCCACGCTCAGCACCCCGTCGCTCACCGCCCCGTCGGTCAGCTGCACCCGCATGCCGTACGCGTCCGGCCGGAGATCATACTGATAGGTGCGGATGAAGGTCTCTGAGTCGCTGACGTTGAACCGCGACATCAGGTTGTTGGTGAAAGCGTCGATCCGCCCAGCCGCGAGGCCGGCCAGCAGATTGTTGCCGGCCAGCGTGCCGAACTCGCTGATCTCGCGCGCGAGGCTCGTCTGGCGGGTCTTCGATTCCCAGACGAGCAGCTCCATCGTGACCTGCTTGCCGGCAAAGGCGATCGGGAAATAGGGCGAGTTGAGATTGCCCGTGTTCACCGTCAGCTCGCAGAGATTGTTGTTCGCCTCGTCAAAGGTCATGACGAACAGTGGCATGTTGATCAGCGGCACCTCACCGGATGTCAGCCCGGAGCCATAGTCGACGCCCTCTGGCCGCACCACGAGGTTGACCCCGCCGGAACCGGCCTCGCGCACGAGGAAGGAGCGCATCTTGCCAAGGAAGCCCGAGCTCGGGCAGGCTTGGCCCGTGGAAATGCCCTCGAGCTTCACATGAACATAGCCATAGAGCTTCTCGCCGGTGACCTCCGTGTCGGCCTGGTCCTGGCTTGAGAGATTGTAGCGGGTGGTCTCGCCGATATCGAAGACCGCGGTTGTCAGCCCCTCGGCCACCAGCATATCGAGCGAGCCGACCGGTGTTGTCACCACCGGGCCGGTCCCGCCAGGATTAGGCGCCGGGACCGTCGCAGGCCCGCTGGCGCAGCCGACGGCCGCCAGCCCCGCAAATCCCGCTGCCGTCAGTCCGCCGATCCGTCGCGACATCGCCATCGTCAACTCCCCTGCGCTGCGCTCCGGCCAGCCTTTTGCGACCATGACCGGGCGCCCGTGTTGCACGCCTTGCCGAAGTGTTAGCAGCTTTTGAGCGCTTGGCGAGGCCCCCAGCCGGGGGCAGGGCCGGGCTCAGTCGGCCGTCCTGACACGCTCATGGGGCTGGTCCCAGTCGCCGGGAGTGGAGTACCAGGCCTCGCGCACGATTGCGCCGGAGCGCTTCGCGCCCGCCCGCCCCCGCGTGTCCGTCTCGCAGCGGCAGGGCAGGCCATTGGTCTTCACGCGGTAGCAGCGCGGGCAAAATTATACTGCGCAACGCTCACATCGCGGATACGGATCTCCGTGCCGCGGCTCGCGGCGGACGTGATACCCTGTAAAAAGTGTGTTAACAGAGCGCCCGAGTTTGGTTGGGAGAGCGTGGCGTGAGTGATCCGGAGACCCCGGCGGAAGTGTCGGGCAGCGAGACAGACCCGCTGCGGTCGCAGGGTCCGGCCGGTGAGCGTGTCCTCATCGAGGACGATCTTGGCGAGTATGACATCTATGTCAGCTATGCTGCGGCCGATCGCGACGTGGTGGATGCCCTGGTGCTGGCGCTGCAGGCGCGCGGCCTCAGCGTCTGGCGCGACGCGCGCGGCCTCGCCCCAGGGCGCGGGCTCAGCCAGACCATGCTGCAGGCGCTCGATGCCAGCCGGCTGGCGCTCGCGGTCTGGACCTCGGCCTACACCCGCAGCGGCTATGCCCCGGCCGACCTGATCCGCGCACGCACCCTCGGCCGCCCGGTCGTCGCCGCCACGGTGGGCGACCGCGCCGCCATGGACGGCTTTTCCCCGACCACCTGGCGCGCCATTGACGGGCTCGCCAAATCCGTCCGCCGGCCCGGCTTCTGGCCGTTCGGGCCGGCGAAACAAGCCGTCTCCGACGCGCTGGACCGGCTCGCCGGGACGCTGTGGACCGAGATCGGCGTCGACCAGGCCGGCCAGAACACGGGCCTTGTCCCAGTCAGCGAGCGCCCGCGCGCCTTCAACGACCTGCTTGAGGAGGCGGCCATCGTGGCCTCGCGCGAGACCCGTCCCAACCTCTCGCGCGCCCTCTTCCATGGCGACCGGGCGTCCGCCGTCACGGTGATGCGCGCTGCCGGCTACACCAAGCCGGAAATCGACGCCCTGATTGCACCCGACACGCTGGAGCTTGCACCTGAAGGCGGCGAGACGACCGACTGGGGGGCCTGGCGCATCCGCCCGGCCGCGCCGCCCCAGCCGGAGCCGGAAAACCCCGCCGGCACGGCCGTCGCCGCTCTGCTGCTCGGCGGTCTGGTCGGCGCCGGCATCGTCGCCACCGCGCTCGGCCTCACCGGCGGCGAGCGGGGCGGCGAGCGTCTCGTCGCAGAGGCAGCGCAAACCTGCCGCTTCGACGCCGATGGCAATCCCGTTGCGTTGCCCTGCCGGATCGGCGTGCCGGCCGACCTGCAGCAGCCACAGCTCCGCGCCGAAGCTGCCCCGCCGCCGCGAATGTCCGGGGACATGGCGCAACTCGCCGCCTGCAAGACGCCTGAGCCCGGCGGGCGGATGTCGGCGCCCTGCCGCATCACGGAGGATGTGACCACAACCTACCGCGCCTGCACGCCGGGCGCGGCGCCCTTCGATGCCATCCCGTGCACTCTGACCCGCCAGGTCTGGCCGGAAAGCCCTGCCGGCGCGCCACCGGCGCCTGCGCCAGTGTCGGTCGCCGCCGACCCGCTGCAGGCCTGCCGGATTGCGCCGTCCGGCGCCGTGGCTGCGGTGCCGTGCCGCCTCGAAACGGCCATGACCGCGCGGCCTGACCCGGCGCCCGCCCTGTCAGCCTGCACTGTCGGCACCGATGGCGCGGTCGGCCGTGTGCCCTGCCGCCTGGAAACCCGAATTGCAGCGCCCCCGGCGCCGGCGCCGGCACTGACGCCCTGCCGCATCAGCGCCGATGGTGCAGTAACGGGCGCACCTTGCAGGCTCGGCGAGAACCTTGCCGCCCGGCCCGTGCGCGCCTCGGCGCCTGAACCGGACCCCGCATCCAGCGAGCCCGACCCACCCGTGCTCATCAACGCGCTTTCAGGCATGGAGGACTGCATTAACCGGGGGGCGCCGCCCTGCCTGCTGCGGGTCGAGGACTCCGGCTTCTTCACGCTGACCGGCATCGCCAAGGCCTATTATGGCGATGAGAAGGCCTATTGCAGCATCTTCCAGCACCCCCGGAACAATGCGGTCTTCGGCAGCCGGCCGAGCTGGCGACAGCGCAACGACCCCAACTGCATCTGGAAAACCGACACCTTCTGGCTGCCCGCGCCGGCGGCCAATGGCGGCTATGACCGCTGCACCCCGCCCGCGCAAAAACCTCTGACCTGCTGGGCCGGCGGGCGTTAAAGCAAGTTCGGAGCAAATGGAAACATTTGCGAACGAATACTTGCGCAAAACAAGGATCTGGAGTGAAACGAAGGACCGGGAGTTTAGGGCGTCTTTGCGATCCATTCAGCTTGGTATTACGGCTCGCTCCCCGCTCCTCCGGGGCGGACTCAGGCGCGGGTGCGGCGGCTGGACAGGCTCCGCCCTGTCCGCCCCCATCGGGCGCCAATGCAGACTGGAGCGATGTCTGCCTGTGTGGCCCCGTCCTGCCACCCCTGGCATGGCCCGCGCTTATTCGGCGGCCCTCGCGAACTCGGCCTTGCGCGGGCCCATGAAGCCGAACAGGTGGCCGGCGACCTTGCGCATCTGGATCTCCTCCGACCCCTCGGTGATGCGATAGCGGCGGTGGTGGCGGTAGATGTGCTCGAACGGCTTGTGGCGGGAATAGCCTAGCCCGCCATGGATCTGCATTGCCCGGTCGGCCGCCTCGCAGCACAGCCGGTTCGCCCGGTAGTTGCACATGGACACCTTGTCGGACAGCTTCACCGCCACTTCCGGCTTGGTCATCTGATCCATTTCCCACGCCGTCTTGAAGATCAGCAGGCGCAGCATCTCCGCCTCCGTGGCCAGTTCGACGATCGGCCACTGGATCGCCTGGTTGGTGGCCAGCGGCTTGCCGAACGGGGCGCGCTTGCGGGCATAGTCGATGCTTTCGTCTATGCAGTAGAGCGCGGCACCGACGCTACTCGCGGCCTGGCGGATTCGGTTTTCGTGGACGAAGTGCTGGGCGAGTGCGAGGCCGCCTTCGGGAGGTCCGAACACGGCGTCTTCAGGCACCCATACATTGGTGAGCGACACCCGCGGGTGGTCGGTCGGCATGTTGAACGTCCAGAGATACTCCTCCACCCTGACGCCCGTCGCGTCGGCCGGCACCAACAGGCAGGTGATGCCGCGCGCATCGCCATCCTCGCCGGAGGTCCGGGCAAAGCACATCATGTGGGTCGCCACATGCATGCCGGTGGTCCACATCTTCTCGCCATTGATGAGCCAGCCTGGCTGGCCGTCGCGGGTCTGGCGGACGGCGCGTGTCTCCATGTGGGTGGCATCGGAGCCGTGCTCTGGCTCGGTCAGGCCGAAGGTGGCGATGAATCTGCCCTCCAGGGCCTCGCCGATCAGGTGTGTCTGGTCGGGCCGGGCAAAGTCGCGCAGCATCAGGATCTGCGGGAAATTGGCGACGATGGAATGCTCGTTCTGCAGGTCGTTGTGGAGGCCGAGCCCCTTGCGGGCGAGGTGCTCGCGGATCACCGCCATGGCGAGGTTGGAGCCGTCCTGGCCGCCGAACTCCTTCGGCAGGGCGAACCGGAAATGGCCGGCGGCGTCGGCGCAGCGCTTGGCCTCCTTCAGGAGCGCCTCCCATTCCGGCCGCGGCAGGCCGCCATTGTCGAAGTCTGTGCGCGCCCATTCACGACGGTGATCGAAGAAGCGGATATTGTCGCTGGCCTGCTCGAGCGGGCGGATCTCCGCTTCGATGAAGGCGTCGAGTTCGTCGAGATAATCGGCGATCTCCCGGGGAATGTTGAAGTCCATCGCTTTCTCCTCCCTCTCTGGCCGCCTGCCCGCGATGGTGGCGGCTTGTTCTGTTCCAATGTGCACCCGCGCGCGCGGTCGTGGCAACGCGCGACGCTGGGGAAAGCGCCGCGATCCCGCCCGTCTTCCGCATTGCAACACATTTGTGAACAATGTTCACTGAACGCTGGACATTTCGTTCAGCGGATATATCTTGATTGCGATCCGGGCAGACACAGTCCCGGTGAGATACGCCATGCAAGGACCTCCGACATGATCCGCTCCGCTCTCATCACCTGTGCCTTCGCCGCGATTGCTGCTCCGGCCCTGGCTAGCACCACCTTCACCGCCAGCCTCGCCGAGCCGGTCGAGAAGAAGGAAGATTTCATCGCTGACAAGGCTCTGTGGACCTGCGACGGCGAAACCTGCATTGCCGAACTGCGCCGCAAGACGGTGACAGTGCGCACCTGCAAGAAGGTCGCGAAGGAAATCGGCACGCTGGCAGGCTTCGGCACGGCCTCGGATGCTCTCAGCGAGGAAGACCTCGCCGAGTGCAATGAGAGCGCGAAACGCTAAGCGGGACTTTCAGTTCACTCCTCCTCAGGCCGCCTGTTCCGGGCGGCCTTTCTTTGTTCCGGGCAGCAAAACATATTGCGCCCGCGAAGGGCCTATTCGGCCGCCGCCTGGTTGACGCCGGTCGCGGCAACGAGGCGTTCGATGGTGCTCTGGCAAGTCGCCGTCATCTCACCATGGGCCTTGAAGTGGGCGACCTGCTCTGCGTATCCGGCGCCGGCTAGGACGTCATGGGGCGCGCGGGCCGCCGCCTCTGCCGCAGAGCCGGCCTGCCTGTCGAGGCCGTAGCGCGGGCCGGAGAGCGCCGTGGCCACCGGTTCCAGACTTGCCGACACAAGCGCCCGTCCGCCCGCTTCCATCTCGCTGAAACCGTCGGGATTGTTCGACATCGGCCCTACTCGGGCGAGCAGGTCAAGCGCGCCTTCAAGGTTGCCATAGCAGCCCATGAAGGTCTCATAGTCGGCTTGGCTCACCCCGTTGGCGAGCGGCTTGGCAGCCTCCTCGGCGAAGGCCGGGACGCTGGCGGCGGCAAGGAGGAGGCCGGCGGTGAAGGCGCGGTGGAACATGGCAGGCTCTCCCGGTTGGCATGAGCGTTCGCATGACCGACCAGTACCAGCGTACGCAGACAAAGATCCAGCTGCACACCCGGCGCGCCAGCCAAGACAAAACACCCGGAGTATCAACCAGCGGGATCTCGTTTTGATCAAGGAAGCCAAAGGGCGCAGGTCAGTGAACGCCGTGTTCCTGAAGACGATGGAGGATGCGAGCTGCCTCAGCCAGCCCATCAGGCGTTTATCCGGGTCACGGTCGCTGCGAAGGCATAACCGAGATTGCGCACGGTCTTTATGTATTCCGGGTAGCGGGGATCGGTCTCGATCTTGCCGCGCAGGCGGCTGATCTGGCTGTCGATGCTGCGGTCGAACGGACTTGCCACGGCGCCGCGGGAAAGATCGAGCAGCTGGTCGCGCGACAGCACCCGTGGGGCGCGTTCGACGAGCGCCAGGAGGAGCGCGAACTCGCCAGAGGTGAGGTGCACGGGCGTGCCGTCCTCATGGGCGAGCGACATCTGTTCCCGATGAAGACGAAACGGCCCGAAGGCGAAACCATCGCTCCCCCCGTTTTCCCTTTCGGGGGAAGGCTCGCGGGCCCGGCGGAGCACCGACTTGATGCGCGCCACGAGTTCGCGCGGATTGAAGGGCTTGGGCAGGTAATCATCGGCACCGATTTCGAGGCCGACAATCCTGTCGACATCCTCTGCCAACGCCGTCAGCATGATGATCGGCACGTTGGAGCGCATGCGTAGCCGCCGGCAGAATGACAGCCCGTCCTCGCCTTCCATCATAAGGTCGAGGACGATCAGGTCGGCCGGGAAACTTTCCAGTGCGGTGTCGGCCTGCGCTGCCGAGCGCGCGGTCAGTGCCGTCATGCCGCTGCGTGCGAGCACGCCTTCCATGAGTTTCAGAATGTCGGCGTCGTCATCGACGACCAGAACGCAGGGGCCTCTATCCATTTCTAAAAGCTAACCGCATCCGTGCAGGCAATCCATGCCTGTTTTGTCACCATTGTTTGCCAGGCGCACGGCGCCGGCAACACTTGGCCACATTCCGCACCGAGCCAGACAGTTTGCGCAAATGCCGCGCGACGAGCGTCCAGCCAACACAACACGACAAGGAGCGCTGGACCTGCCTGCCGTCCAACCGTCAATCCTGTTTTTCCTCGCGATTGCCATCCTGTCGCTGATCGAATTCCGGTGGCGGATGCGCTCCGGCCGGGGTTACGGTCTGGGTACCCCCTGCGGCACGACGGACATGATGGCTGGACAATTGGTCCAACGAGTTTGCCCTGCCGGCGGCGGCGCGGTGGTTTTACCGCCCGCCCCCGGGATTCTACGGACTCACGGGCTTCGCATCCGCAGGATAAGCAGGGAAGGCGTTCCCGCCAGCGGTGGCGGGGCACGATACGGCAGTCGGATTGAGGGGGTTCAGGATGACGGCATGGCGCAATGGCCTCGCGGGCCTTGTCCTTTCGGCATGGGCGCTTGGTGCGGCCCCCATTGGTCTGGCCCAGGCGGCCGACGAGACACCGGCAATGGCGGCTTTGGACGCGGCCGGCGAAACGGCCATGACAGGCCCCAAGGGCCCGCCCTGCCCGCCCCTCCTCGATGAGGAGACCGGCGAGCCGCTGGTCGACGAGGCGACCGGCCGGCGGCTCTATGACGAGAGCCTCGTGCCGGTGATCGACACCGCGACAGGCGAGGCGATGGTCGACGCGGAGACCGGCGAGCCGGTGACCGAGGCCTGTATCGTGCCGGGGCCGAAATGCCCGCCCCTGCTCAATGAGGAGACGGGTGCGCCCGTGCTCGACGAGATGACCGGCCAACCGCTGTATGACGAGAGCCCGGTTGCAGTCCTCGACCCGGAAACGGGCGAGCCGGTGAGCGATCCTGAAACCGGCGAGCCGGTCACTGAGGCCTGCGTCGTGCCGGCCGCTGCCAGTGATCGCGCGGACGGGGCGGGCGCGGAGGCGATGGCCGGGGAGGAAGCGCAGACGGCGCTGTCGCCGATCGTGCGGCTTCTGGAGGCTGGCGGGCCGGTGATTGTCATCCTCGCGGTGCTGGCAGTTCTGGCGCTCGGTGTCGGCCTTGTGAAGCTCATCCAGTTCCTCTGGCTCGGCGTCGGCCGGGCGGGCTTTGTCCACCCCCTGGTCGATGACCTTCGCGCCGGTGACACGGGCGACGTGCTGGACCGGCTGGAGGCGCGTCGCAACCCGGTGGCGCGCGTTATGGCGGCTGCCGTGCGCGGACGGGCACATCCGGCCATGAGCGAGGACCTGGTGCGCGAGGAGACCACGCGCGTGGCCAATGCCCAGCTTGACGGTCTGGAGCGCGGCCTGTCGCTGCTCTCGCTGATCGCGACAATTGCGCCTCTGCTCGGCCTGCTCGGCACCGTGCTCGGCATGATCGAGGCGTTCCAGCAGATGGAGACGGTGGGCGACCGGGTCGAACCGGCAGTGCTGGCCGGCGGCATCTGGGAGGCGCTGCTGACGACGGCGGCCGGCCTGTCGGTGGCGATCCCGGCCGCGGTGCTGTTCAGCTGGTTCCAGCGCGCGGTCGATGTGGAGGGCCAGCGCATGGAGGATGCCGCGACGCAGGTCTTCACCCTGTCGCTCTATGACGGGGTGACGCGCGGGCGGGCGGCGGCCTGAACGGGGCCGCGAGGCCGGCACGGGATCGCGAGGGGAGCGCTGGGCCATGAACTTCCGTCGAAAGCGCCGCGAGATGGTGCTGATGAATGTGACGCCGCTGATCGACGTCGTCTTCATCCTGCTGGTCTTTTTCATGCTTACCACGAATTTCGCGCGTTTCCGGCTGATCGGTGTGGATGCGCCGGAGGAGACCGAAGTGGTGCAGGACCCGACCGCAGCCATCGTGCTGCTGGTCAAGGCCGACGGGACCGTGACCTATGACGGTGACGAGGCCGACTTTCAGACCATTGCGGCGAAGGTTGCGCAGATTACCGCGGTCGATCCGGGCCGGCCCTTCCTGGTTCGGCCCGAGAAGGGTGTCACCGTGCAGGAGGCGCTGGATGTCTTCCAGTTGGCACGGGAGTCCGGCGGCTACATGGTGAGCTTCTCCCGGCCCGCCGAAGAAGGGGACGGGGAATGAAACTCGCCCGCCGAAAGCCGGATCGTGAGCTGGTCAACATCACCCCGCTGATCGACGTGGTTTTCATCCTGCTGGTGTTCTTCATGCTGGCCGGCGCGATCGAGCCGTCAGAGCCATTCCCGCTGTCGCCGGCGGCGTCGACCAGTGCGATCCGCGGCGATGTCCAGGATTTCGTGGTGATCGTCGACCCGGACGGACGGATTGCGCTCGATGACGAGGAGTTGACGCGTTCGCAGCTCACCGATGCGGTGCGTCGGGCGCTGATGGCGAAGCCGGGTGCGCTGATCCAGCTGAAGCCCGATGCGGAGGCCGACGCGGTGACGGTGATCGAAGTGATGGAGGAGATCCGCGACGCAGGGGCGACCTATCTGGTGCTGCTGACCGTCGGTCGGGCCCAGGGGGATGGCGAATGACGACCCCGCGCTGGATGAGTGCCCTGTCGCCCCACCGGCCGCCCGTTCCGGGCACGGCACACTGGACCGCAGGGATCGTGGTCTCCGTGGTGGCCCTGTCAGCGGCGGTCTATGGTGTCGCAGCGGGCAGCCTGCCGGACCGGGTCGATCATGACGCACAGCTCGACAGCGTCATCGTCTCGCTCGGCGCCCCGGCGCAGCGGCTGGAGCCGCCTCCGCCGCTGCCACCGGACATGCCGCCGCCTGAACCGGTCGAGCCGCAGGCGCCGACCGAGCGGGCCGATGATGCCCCGCCGCCGGAAGCCCCGCCGCAGAAGCGGGCCCTGCCGCAGGCCTCAGCAAACACCGGCCAATTGTCCTCCGGCTTCGGCTCCGGACCGCCGGCGCCTCCGCCGCTGCCTCCCCCGCCTCCGCCGCCGCCACCGCCGCCGAAACGGGTGGAGCTGGACCAGCGCTTCGTCGATATCTCCAGCGCGGCGTATCTGCGCCGGATCGATTATCCCTATGAGGCGCTGCGGCGGAACATCCAGGGCAATGGCCTGTTGCTGGTGGAGATCGACCGGCAGGGCACCATTCTCAGCCATGAACTGGTGCAGTCGACCGGCAGCCGCCTCCTCGACCGCGAGATCGAGCGCGTGGCCCGCGAGGTCCGCCAGCTTGACCCGCTGCCGGACTATTACCCGCGCCAGACAGCCAAGCTGTTCATTCCATTCAGCTTCGTTCTCGGCCCGGGCTGACCCTGCGGGCCCGGCAATAGGCTGCGGCTATCGCTGGCATAGAGCAATTGTATCGCTGCCCCGCCTGTCTCCTTGCCCGCGCCTATCCATTTAACCGGTGGCCCCGGACAGCTCTTACGACCGGGCCTCAACGAAACGCAGTTGGCGTGCGACTATCAAATCCTTGGCGAAGGGGAAAACGATGCGTAAACAAATCACTGGAATGGGCGCTGCTCTTGGAGCCATCGCGCTGGGCGCGTGCGCGACCACGGCCATGGCTGATAGCCCGACCGGCGCAGGGATCACCGAAGCAGACGTGATCGCTGCCCAGCAGGAATGGGGTGAGGGCATCGTCACAATAGCCAGCGTTCATGCTGCAGGCGGCGATTTCGAGGCACGCGCGAGCGAGCATATCAACAAGCTCTACGCGTATGGCGAAACCGGCGTGATGTTCAAGCCGACGCTGGCGGCCAACGACCAGTTCCGCGAAACCTTCGACGAAGCGCTCTCCTACTTCATTGGCCGCGAGGGCACCGAGGACAAGGGCTTCGCGATTTCCGGCTGGACCAATGTCCGTTGGGAGAACAACGGCGTCTACACCGACGATGATTCCGCCATGGCCATGGGTAACTATTACTTCACCAGTCCCGAAGGCGACGAGACCAAGGTGGAATACACCTTTGGCTATGTTCTCGACGAGGATGGCAACCTGAAGATCAACCTGCACCACTCCTCGCTGCCCTACAGCCCGGAGTAATCAGGCGCGCTTGCGCGGTTGTGGGCGCACCACGACTCCATACGACGCAGGCCGGGCCTTGATTGGTCCGGCCTGCCGTGTTCCGGATCCGGCGGCAAGGTTGAAACCGGAGGCGGCTTGAATGCGTGGCCGAATGAGCGGATGGCGGGTCGGCGTGTGCGGGGCGCTTGGACTTGCTGCACTTCCTGCCTCGGTGGCGCCGGCCGCCGCCCAGACCGTCGGTACGGCGTTCGGCCCGACAGTCAATCGCGGTGACCGCAATGGCGAATACCGAATTGCGGTGGTTCCGGAAGAGGACGGTGAACCGACGCGCGTGACGCAGCGCATCCATATCCAGCAGGCGCTGAATGACACGGTCCGCCTGCGCGGCATCGTGCAGGGCAGCGACGGCGAGACCGGCGATTTCGAGTTCAGATTCTTCCAGGCGGAACTGTTGTGGCAGACGGTCGAGGAGACCCCGCAAGGCTATGCCAGCGGCCTGCGCCTGGATGCCCGTGTGAACGAGGGCGACGACCGCGCCCACCAGCTTGGCTTCAACTGGATCCATCAATGGTCATTCGGTGATGGCTGGCGGGTTCGCGCGCTGGCGCTGTTCGACGTCGAGGCGGGCGCGCGGGCACGCGAGGGCGTGGATCTGGAAACGCGGTTCGTTCTGAGCCGCAAGCTCGACAACGGGCTCCGGGTCGGCGTGGAGAGTTATAATGACTTTGGAAACACCGATCGCGGCCTCGGCAGTTTCAGCGACCAGGGCCACGCGGTCGGACCCGTGATCAGCGGCTCGCTCGGCGGCGGCATCAACTGGTTTGCCGGCCCCCTTTTCGGGGTTTCCGACGGCGCCGACACGATCGATGTGCGCCTGCACCTGGCGCGCGCCTTCTGAGAACGGCGAACCGGCAGCCTTCCGTTTGACGGTCCGGGCGCAGCGGCTAAACTGCGCCACGGGAAGACACGATGAGAGGAGACAGCGCCATGGCGGACCTTGTCGCCGGTGCGTCGATTGACACTCGCGCGCTCGCGGGGACGGACATGTCCCTGCGGCGCCGGTCTGTGTATCTCGGCGCGGTTGTGCTGGCTGCAGCCGCAGGGCTGGCGGCGCTTGCCCTGCCCGGTTCAGCGGCGGCCCGGGCGGCCGACCCGGACCTGACGCGCCTGCTCGCCGCAATGGGCCTGCTTAAGTTCGCCATGGCCGCCCTTGCTGCCGGTGCCGTGACCTGGCGGCTTGGCCTGCCAGCGGGCGCCGGCGCTATGGCGATCTATACCGGACTCGGGCTTGCCATGGGACTTTCACCCGGCCTCATCTTCGCGATGACCCATGTCGGTCTGGGCGCCCTCCTGCTACATGTCGGCCTGTTCGGTACGCTCGTGCTGCTCTGGCGGGACCGGGCCGTCGGCGAGGCGCTGTCCAGGCGGCTGGCGGCGCGGGCCCTGTTACGGCGCTGAAACAACAATCAGGAGGGGCAGGAAACCATGAAGGGCGTGTTTGGACTGCTGTGCGCGGTCTCGTTTGCGGCCAGTGTGCTCGCCATGGCCATGCTGATGCGGACGAATGGCGGGGATGGCGCGAGCGCGCCGGTCCTCTCCCACGCCCCGCTGGTGACCGGGCTGGCCTTGGCCCTCGGCGCAGCCGTGGCCCTTGCAGCGGCGCTCGGCGGCGGGCAGGTCTCTCCTTCGCTGCGCGGGTTTGGTGCGGCGGTGGCCCTGTTCTCGCTTGTGCCGGTGATCGCGCTGGCGGTTGTGTTCCTGCTGTGAGCCCCCCGGGTGCGGGTTTCTTCCAGTTGACGTAAACGTCACCCTAGCGTTGACGCCCGGGCGCCTGTACGTTTCCTTTGACCGACCAGACTGGATTGACAGGGAGAGAACCGCCATGCGTGAAGCCGTCATCGTTTCCACCGCCCGGACCGGGCTTGCCAAGACGGGCCGCGGCTCGCTGAATGACACCCATGGCATCGCCATGGCTGGGCATGTGATCCAGGGCGCGATCGAACGCGCCGGGATCGAACCGGGCGAGGTGGAGGACGTGTTTCTCGGCTGCGCCCAGCCGGAAGGCGCGACCGGCCACAATGTTGCTCGCAACGCCGCGCTGTGGGCCGGCTGCCCCTCCACCACTTCGGGCGCGACGATCAACCGGTTCTGCTCCTCCGGCCTGCAGGCGATCGCCAACGCCGCCCATACGGTGACTGCAGAAGGCGCGCCGGTCGCCATTGGCGGCGGCGTTGAAAGCCTGTCGCTGGTTTCCCGCTCCGGTCACATGAACGTTCACCGCTACACCGAAGACAAGCTGATGGCGCAATGGCCGGCGATCTGGATGACCATGATCGAAACGGCCGAGATCGTCGCCGATCGCTATGGCGTGTCGCGCGAATACCAGGACGAGTATTCCGCCGAGAGCCAGCGCCGCACGGCCGAGTTCCAGCATAAGGGCTACATGGCCGAGGAAATCGTGCCGATGAAGACCCGGATGAAACTCGTGAACAAGGAAACGGGCGAGGAAACCCATGAGGAGGTCACCGTTGACCGCGACGAGTGCAACCGTCCCGGCACCACGGTGGAGACACTGGCCGGGCTGGCGCCGGTGTTGTCTGGCGGCATGCAGGTCAAGCAGGGCAAGTATGTCACTGCCGGCAATGCCTCGCAGCTCTCCGATGGGGCCGCAGCCGTCGTCGTGATGGAGGCGCAGGAAGCGGCCCGGCGCAATATCGAGCCGCTTGGCCGGTTTGTCGGTTTCAATGTCGCCGGCTGTGACCCGGACGAGATGGGGATCGGCCCGGTCTTCGCGGTGCCGCGCCTTCTCGAGCGCCACGGCCTGAAGGTCGATGACATTGACCTGTGGGAGCTGAACGAGGCGTTCGCCAGCCAGTGCCTGTACTCCCGTGACCGGCTCGGCATCGACCCGGACAAATACAATGTCAATGGCGGCTCGATCTCGATCGGCCATCCCTTCGGCATGACCGGCGCGCGCTGCACCGGCTCGCTGCTGCTTGAGGGCAAGCGCCGCGGCGCCAAGTGGGGTGTTGTGACCATGTGCATCGGCGGCGGCATGGGCGCTGCCGGCCTGTTCGAGATCTATTCGTGAGGTGTCGCGGTCCGGGCGGCGCGGCGGCGCGCTGTCCGGACTGCTGGCGCGGGTTTTCCCCAGCGTCACGGGTATCGTTCGCCAGCGAATGCGCTATAACGTTTACGCGAACGTAAAGGACGAGCCTTCCAGCAGGGGCCGTCCGGGCCCGGGAGACCGCCGATGTATCAGAGCCCCCTTGACGTGAAACCCGCAGCCTGGCGGCAGGATGACGAGATCGCGATCTTCTCCGACGCGGTCGGCCAGTTCTTCGAGCGCGAGTGCGCCCCGCATGTGAATGACTGGCGCCGGGCCGGTGTTGTGCCGCGGGAGATCTGGACGAAGGCGGGCGAGGCAGGCCTGCTGTGCGCCTCGATCCCGGAGGAATATGGCGGCGCCGGCGGTGATTTCCGCCATGAGGCGGTGATTATCGAGCAGCAGCAGTGGAAGGGCATCGACGGCTTCGGCATCACCCTGCACAATGCCATCGTCGCGCCCTATGTCGCCCACTATGGCACGGAGGAGCAGAAGCGCCGCCTGCTGCCGAAGCTCGCCTCCGGCGAGATGGTGTGCGCCATTGCAATGACCGAGCCTGGCACCGGCTCGGACCTGCAGAACATCAGGACGACCGCCCTCAGGGACGGCAACCAGTATGTCATCAACGGTTCGAAGACCTTTATCTCCAATGGCCAGACGGCGAACCTGATCCTGGTCTGCGCCAAGACCGACCCGAATGAGGGCGCCAAGGGCGTCTCGATCATGCTGGTGGAGACCGACGAGGTCGAGGGCGAGGGCGGATTCCGCCGGGGCCGCAATCTGGACAAGGTCGGCCAGCACGCGGCCGACACCTCCGAGCTGTTCTTCGATGACGTGAAGGTGCCGGCCTCAGCCCTGCTCGGCGAAGGGGAGGGCCGCGGCTTCGTGCAGTTGATGCAACAGCTGCCGCAGGAACGCCATATCATCGGCCTGCAGGGGATCGGCATGATCGAGCGTGCACTGGCCGAGACAATCGCCTATGCGAAACAGCGCAAGGCGTTCGGAAAGTCGCTGCTCGACTTCCAGAACACGCAGTTCAAGCTGGCCGAGGCTAAGACCGAGGCGACGGTGGCGAAGGTCTTCGCCGACCATTGCACCGAGCGGCTGCTACAGGGCGACCTGGATGCGGCGACCGCCTCCATGTCGAAATACTGGATCAGCGACTTGCAGTGCAGGATCATCGACGAGTGCGTGCAGTTGCATGGCGGCTATGGCTATATGGACGAATACCCGATCGCGCAGATGTGGGCCGATGCCCGTGTCCAGCGTATCTATGGCGGGGCGAACGAGATCATGAAGGTGCTGATCGCCAGGACGCTGTGACTACCCTCCGACGACATGACCCGCGATGAACGCTATAATGAGATACAAAAGGCCCGCGCGACGTTTCTCAATGCCCTCGCGGTCGGCGCCATCATCGCCGGAGGTCTCACCGCGCTCAATGACGGACGCGTCGCGATCGCTTTGTTGTTCCTGCTTGCCGGCCTTACCTTGCACAGGCTGGCCGTGTGGGTGTTGCAGACCATGAGGATCGAGAATGATGACTGACATGGACTGGACAAACTGGCTTGCGATCGCAGCCGTCCTCGCCACCCCGTTCCTGGCCGTGTGGTGGTCGGGACGCGGCGCGCGCGATTCCCTGAAGAAGCCTGAGCGGTAGACGCCAAGAAACCCCGAACCCCCAAGGGAGCACCCCATGACCGAAGCTTACATCTACGACGCCGTGCGCACGCCGCGCGGCAAGGGCAAGCAGAGCGGCAGCCTGCACGAGATCACCGCCCTCAGCCTCGCCACCCAGGCGCTGCAAGCCGTGCGCGAGCGCAATGGGCTCGACACGAAGCATGTCGATGATGTCGTCCTCGGCTGCGTCAGCCCGGTTGGCGAGCAGGGCGCCGATATTGCGCGTGTCGCCGTGCTGAACGCCGATTATGCCGAGACCACGGCGGGCGTGCAGATCGACCGCTTCTGCGCCTCGGGTCTGGAGGCCTGCAACATGGCCGCAGCCAAGGTGATGACCGGCGAGGCGGACATGGCGATCGGCGGCGGCGTTGAGAGCATGTCGCGCGTGCCCATGGGCGCGTCCGGCGGCGCATGGTCGAGCGACCCGCAGGTCGCCATCAAGACCTATTTCGCGCCGCAGGGCATCGGCGCCGACACGATTGCGACCAAGTATGGCTTCTCCCGTGACGATGTCGACTCCTATGCCGTGGAAAGCCAGACGCGTGCAGCCCGGGCATGGGAAGAAGGCCGCTTCGCGAAATCCATCATCCCGGTCAAGGACCAGATGGGCGGCACCCAACTCGACCATGACGAGCACATGCGCCCCGATGCGACCATGCAGTCTCTTGCTTCCCTGCAGCCTTCCTTTGCCGGCATGGGCGCCATGGGTTTCGACGAAGTGATCAAGCAGCGCTATCCTGAGCTTGAGCGGATCGACCACGTCCACCATGCCGGAAACTCCTCCGGCATTGTCGATGGTGCCTCCGCGGTGCTGTTCGGCTCAAGGGAGATGGGCGAGAAACACGGCCTGAAGCCGCGCGCGCGCATCCGCGCCATGGCCTCGATCGGCTCTGAGCCTGGCATCATGCTGACCGGCCCGACCTATGTGACCCAGAAGGTGCTGAAGAAGGCCGGGATGGACGTCGGCGATATCGACCTCTACGAACTGAACGAGGCCTTCGCGGCCGTGCCGATGCTGATGATGCAGCTGCTCGATATCCCGCATGAGAAGATGAATGTGAATGGCGGGGCGATAGCCTTCGGTCACCCGCTTGGCGCCACCGGCGCGATGCTGCTCGGCACCATGGTTGACGAGCTGGAACGCTCCGGCAAGGAAATCGCGCTCGTCACGCTGTGCGTCGGCGCCGGCATGGGCACCGCAACGATCATCGAGCGGGTCTAGGCGGGCTCCCCCCTCCGTCCGGCTCCGCCGGCCACCTCCCCTGCCAAAGGGACGGTATCCGCATTGCGCAAAGGAGTAAGCAGACATGAATCTCGAAACCTTCCAATGGGACATCGACGCTGACGGCATTGCCCATGCCATTTTCGACGTGCCCGGCCGGTCGATGAACACGCTCACGGCGAAGGCCATCGCCGACATCATTGCGATCACGAACGAGGTCGCCGGGAATGACGCGATCAGGGGGCTGGTGATCAGCTCCGGCAAGCCGTCGGGCTTCTGCGCCGGCGCCGACCTTGGCGAAATGGGCCAGCAGGCCGGCGGAAAACCTGCGTCCGAGATGAGCGAGGCGGAGTTGAAAGCGGCCCAGTTCGAGCGCGGCTTTGCCCTCAACAAGACGCTTCGCGCGCTGGAGACCTGCGGCAAGCCGGTCGCCTGCGCCCTCAATGGCCTCGCCCTTGGCGGCGGCCTGGAAGTCGCCCTGGCCTGCCATCACCGCGTTGCGGCCAGTGACAATCCGAAAATCCAGTTCGGCCTGCCCGAAGCCAAGATCGGCCTGTTGCCCGGCGCCGGTGGCACCCAGCGCCTGCCGCGCCTTGTCGGCGTGCAGGCCGCGCTGCCGCTGATCCTGCAGGGCGAGAGCTTCAATGCAGAGAAGGCGCACGCCATGGGCGTCGTCCAGGAGCTTGCCCCGGCGGCCGAGACCGTGGAGCGGGCCCGCGCCTGGGTCAAGGCCAATCCGGACGCCAAGGCGCCATGGGACGACAAGGGCTTCAAGGTGCCCGGGGGCGTGCCGCACAAGAGCCCTGGGGCCGGCCAGGTGATGACCATGGCAAACGCCATGCTGATATCGAAGACCTATGGCAATTATCCGGCGCAGAAGAACATCCTCTCCTGCATTTATGAGGGCATCCAGGTCCCGATCGATGCGGGCCTGCGGATCGAGACGCGCTATTTCATCAATACCCAGCAGCGCCCGGAAGCCAAGGCGATGATCCGCTCGCTGTTCCTGTCAATGCAGGCGCTCGGCAAGGGCGCCTCGCGCCCGGCCGGTTATCCGAAATACGAGATCGGCAAGGTCGCGGTCATCGGCGCGGGCCTGATGGGCGCGGGGATCGCCTATGAACAGGCGCGTGCGGGCATCGAGACCGTGCTCGTCGACGTGTCGGTGGAGAATGCGGAAAAGGGCAAGGACTATTCCCGCCGCCTCGTCGAGAAGCAGGTCAAGCGCGGCAAGATGACGGTGGAGGCGGGCGAGGCACTGCTGGCGCGCATCCATCCGAGCGACAGCTATGATGACGTGACCGGCGCCGACCTCGTCGTCGAAGCGGTGTTCGAGAACACCGAACTGAAGGCGCAGATCACGAAGAAGGCCGAGGCCGTCCTGGCAGACACCGCCGTCATGGGCTCCAACACCTCCACCCTGCCGATCACCGGGCTGGCGGAGGCCTCGGTGCGGCCGGCCAATTTCATCGGCATCCACTTCTTCTCGCCAGTCGAGCGGATGGGCCTTGTCGAGATCATCATGGGCAGGGAGACGAGCGAGGAGACCCTTGCCAAGACAATCGATTATGTCCTGAAAATCCGCAAGACGCCGATCATCGTCAATGACAGCCGCGGCTTCTACACCTCTCGCTGTTTCGGCACCTATACCCGCGAGGGCATGGAGATGCTGTCGGAAGGGATCAAGCCGGCAATCATCGAGAATGTCGGGCGCCAGTCCGGCATGCCGATGGGCCCGCTGGAAGTGTCCGACAGTGTCGGCCTCGACACCGCGCTGAAGGTGACGCGCGCCACCGCCGAAGCGATGGGCATGGACATCCAGGGCGACAGCCGCACGCAGATGCTCGCCTGGCTGGTTGAGGACAAGGGCCGCGTCGGGCGCAAGGCCGGCAAGGGCTTTTATGACTATGGCGAGGATGGCAAGCCGGCCCGCCTGTGGCCGGACCTCGGCGAGCAGATCGAGGTGACGGTCGACGAGTGCCCGCCGGAGATGAAACGCGAGCTCACCAACCGGTTCCTGGTGCGCCAGGCGATCGAGGTGGCGCGCTGCTTTGAGGAGGGCGTCATAACCGATGCGCGCGATGGCGATATCGGCTCCATCCTCGCCTGGGGCTTTTCCCCCTATACCGGCGGCTGCGTCTCCTACATGGACCTGATCTGGGGCCTGCCAGCCTTTGTCGAGGAAGCCGACCGGCTGGCGGCGAGGTATGGCGAGCGCTTCGAGCCGCCGCAGCTCCTGCGCGACATGGCCGCTGCCGGCGAGACCTTCTACGAACGCTTCGCCCCGGCCGAAGCGGAAAAGGCCGCGGCCTGAGGCGCGTTGGGCGCCCTCGGCGCCTCTCCCTGCCCCGCGGACCCCTGCGCAGGCAGGGGTCCAGGGACCGATGTCTCAGCCAGCGCGCATGGCTGGCGCGAGGCGGGCGATGCCGCTTCGCGTGACCCGGTTCGCACGGGCGAAGCAGCCATCCATGGACCCCTGCCTGCGCAGGGGTCTGCGGAGCTTTTTGCGCCCTTCAAGGCGCAGCTGGGCCGCTATTCGGGGTAAGGCGTAGAGGGTGGGGCCCTCGCGGCACCCCAACGCGTCACCCTCTACGGGCGGCACCCCAACGCGTCACCCTCTACGGGCGCCAGCCCGTCTGAGGGCCCATCTCTGTTTGTTTCGGCCAGCGTGGCAGTTGAGGGAGCCCGTGATGGGCCCTCTGACCGCTTCCCGGTCGAGGGTGACGCGTGCTGTGGGAGCGGAAGCCGATCGATCGTTGGGCCAGGGTCTCCCGGGCCTGCTGCAGAGTGGGACATCCGGGCTGGTCGTTGAACAGATCAGCCTACGAATACGCTTGGAACGCCAGACATTTTCAAATTGTATAGACGATTTTTTAGCGCGGAAGTGCGCAGTTCCACCCAAGTCATCTACCTTGAAGAGGACAAGTATCGCAATGACCAAGCTTTCCGTCGCACTCGTTTGCCTGATAGTCGCAGGTTGCGCCACTGAGCCGAACAAGATAGGGGCGCAGTATGTGTCTCCAATGCAATACCAGTCCTACGACTGTCAGCAAATCGCTCTTGAGCAAAGCCGAATAGAGCGCCGCACCAATGTATTGTATCAAAGCCTCAAGAACGAGGCCAATGCCGACTCCTGGCAGATGGGGATCGGGTTGGTTCTTTTCTGGCCCGCAATGTTCATGCTCGAAGGCGGAGACGGCCCGGAAGCAGTCGAGTACGCAAGGCTTCGGGGCGAGTATGAAGCGCTCGACATCAACTCCGTTTCCAAAAAGTGCGAACTGCAATTTGCCGAGAACCTCAACGAATTCGTGAAGTCCGAGCATTCGGCTGATGGGGTGAGACGGTACCGCACCTATTCAAGGATCGACTAGGTCTATACTTGGAACTGAAACGAAAGGCCGGGACAGCCATGCCCCGGCCGTTTTCGTTTGGTGTGGATTTGCGCCCCCTTCAGAACGCCTCCTCGGGCAGGGCCATCATGGCTTGCGACCCGGTCTTCAGCTTGGCGAGGTGGGCGGCGGCTTCAGGCAGGACGCGCTCGATGAAATAGCGCCCGGTGGTCACCTTGGCGGCATAGAACGGCTCGCCCTCGTCGGCGCGGGCGAGCGACAGTTCGGCCATGCGCGCCCACATGTAGGTGAGTGCGACAAGGCCGAAGAGCTGAAGGAAGTCTGCCGAGGCGGCGCCGGCATTGTCGAAGTTCGTCATGCCATTCTGCATGAGCCACGTGGTGCCGTCCTGCAGCTGCGCCCTGGCCGATTTCAGGGCCTCGATGAAGGGCGCCATCCCGTCATTGCCCTCATGATCGGCGATATAGTCGTCGACCTCGGCGAAGAAGGTGAACATGGCCCGCCCGCCATTGGCTGCGAGCTTGCGGCCGACCAGGTCGAGCGCCTGGATGCCATTGGTGCCTTCATAAATCAGGGCAATCCGGGCATCGCGGACGAACTGCTCCAGCCCCCATTCGCGGGTATAGCCGGACCCGCCATGGACCTGCAGGGCGTCATTGGCCGCCTTGAAGCCGCGATCAGTAAGGAAGGCTTTGATGACCGGCGTCATCAGCGCCATGTAATCGTCGGCCTTTTCGCGCACCGCCTCGTCGGGCGATTTGTGCAGGAGGTCGCCATGCAGGGCGACCCAGTAGCAGAACGCCCGGCACCCCTCGATCATGGCGCGCTGGTCCATCAGCATGCGGCGCACATCGGGGTGGACGATGATCGGATCGGCGGGCTTGTCGGCGGCCTTGGCACCGGTCAGGGAGCGGCCCTGGAGGCGATCGCGGGCAAAGTCGGCAGCGTTCTGGTAGGCGATTTCCGCCTGGGAGAGCCCCTGCAGGCCGACGCCGAGCCGGGCCTCGTTCATCATCACGAACATGGTCTTGAGGCCCTTGTGCGCCTCGCCGACCAGCCAGCCGGTGGCGCCGTCATAATTCATCACGCAGGTGGCGTTGCCGTGGATGCCCATCTTCTCCTCAAGCCCGCCGCAGGACAGGGCGTTGCGTTCGCCCAGCGATCCATCGGCATTGACGAGGACTTTCGGCACGACGAACAGCGAAATGCCCTTTACCCCCTCCGGCGCACCCTCAATGCGGGCGAGGACGAGGTGGATGATGTTGTCGGTGAGGTCATGCTCGCCGCCGGAGATCCAGATCTTCTGGCCGGTGATGCGGTAGCTGCCATCCGCCTGTGGCACGGCCCGGGTCTTCAGGAGGCTGAGGTCGGTGCCGCAGTGCGGCTCGGTGAGGTTCATGGTCCCAGCCCACTCTCCTGAGGCCATTTTCGGCCCGTAGAGCGCCTTCTGGGCGTCGGTGCCGCCAACCATCAGCGCCTGGTAGGCGCCATGGGTGAGGCCAGGATACATGCCGAAGGCCATGTTGGCGGAGGAGACCATCTCGTTCCACGCCATGTTGAGGACGTGCGGCAGGCCCTGCCCGCCCATCTCCGGCTCGGCGGCCAGCAGCGGCCAGCCATTGTCGACCAGCTGGCGGTAGGCCTCCCTGAAGCCCGTCGGCGTCGTCACCGAGGCGTTCGCATGGCGGGTGCAGCCCTGCGCATCGCCGATCCGGTTGAGCGGGTGGAGAACATCCTTCGCGAACTTGCCGCCTTCCTCCAGGATCTGGTCGACAAGATCAGGCGACACCTCGGAAAAGCCGGGCAGGTTGGCATGGTTCTGGATTGCCAGAAGCTCGGTCAGGATGAATTTCATGTCGCGAACGGGGGCGTCATACCGGGGCATGCAGCAGCTCCTCAGGGCTTCAGGGCGGGAATGGAAGTGTCGCGCAGGGTGAGCCTCAAGCGTCAGGCCGGGTCAAGCCGCGCCCGCGCCACGCGCTCATACGCCGCCACATTGCGCGCGTCCTCGTCGCCCGGGCCGATCCTGGCGAGCTGTTCCTCGATCCAGCCGATTCCGCGTTCCAGCTCCTCAAGCGCCTTGTCGATGTCCTCGCGCTGGCGCGAAAGCTCATCGGCCTGCTTGCGGAATTTTGCCAGTGAGGTGCGCAGCTGTGCGCGCTGGCCATCGCCAATATCATAGAGGTCTAGGATCTCGCGGATATCGGCGAGCGGCAGGCCGACGCGCTTGCCACGCAGGATCAGCTTGAGGCGTGCCCGGTCGCGGTTGGAATAGACCCGCATCATCCCGTCACGGGCGGGATGAAGGAGATCCTTGTCTTCGTAGAAACGCAGGGCGCGGGGCGTGACACCGAACTCGCGGGCCAGCTCGGAGATGGTGTAGGTGCGGCTATCGGCAGCCGACAGGCGGGATGTGATCATGCTCATCAAAGCAGTCTGCCCCCACCTTACGCGAACGTCAACGTCACGATCCGCAGCGTCAATGCGGCGGGCGTGGCGCCGTGGGACTTATCCTGAGAGCAAGTGAACCAGACTTACCCGATTCCCTCCGTTTCATTTACCTTTTAACTCGTCCTTAAGGCGGCACCTGCCATCGGCGGAGGAGAACAGGCTGGCAGGTTCATGCCTGCCGGCCGATTTCGACCGGAGTAGAGCGTGATGAACGAGCGTGGGCACTGGGGACTCCTCGGCGGGAGCGGCAGCGATCGCAAGGGCCGTGACGTGGCAAGGCAGGCCGCCCGCGAGGCAGCCGAGGAGCAGGGCGTCTCGCTCAGCGACTATCTCAGCAACCTGTTGCGCGAGGAGCAGGAGGCGGCAGCGCGCGCGAATGCCGACCCGGCCGACCTCAATGACGCGCTGAACCGCATCACCCGCAAAATCGAGGCGGTGGAGGCGCGCTCCACGCTGGCAATCACCGGGATCGAGCAATCGGTTGTCGGGCTCGCCGCCAGGATGGAGCGGGGCGAGAACAACACCGCCAGCATGGCTGCGCATGTCGATGGGCTGGTTGAAGACCTGCGCGCCACCCATGAGCAGCTGAAGGACAAGGTTGCCGCATTGGAGGCCGATGACAGCCACGACCAGACGCTGTCGGCGCTGCGCGGGCTGGAGGACGCTCTCGGCAAGCTCGCCACCCATGTCTATGAGGAAAACGCCCTCACCCAGGAAGAGACCCAGGCCATCAAGGGCCGCATTGAGGCCGGGCTCGGCGACCTCCACGAACGCGTCGGCGTGATGGAGACGCGTGTCGAGACCACCCTGTCAGAGGCGGCGCGCAAGGTCGGGCAGGCCGTGGAACACGCCGAACTGCGCAGCGAGGGCGTGACACGCCAGCTGTCGGAGCGCCTGTCCGGCCTTGAAGGTAAGGTCGAGGCAAGGCTGGCTGACGCGGGCTCGGTGGAGGTGCGGCTCGCCAGTGTGGAGGAGGATGTCCACGGCGCGCTCGGCTCGATGGAAGCGACGCTGCTGCGCATCCAGGAGCGCCTCAACCGGGCGGAGAACACCACCGACACGGCCCTGCAGCACCTTGAAGCAAGCTTTGCCGGCCTCGACCAGCGGATCGAGATGCTCGCCGCCGAGGCGGGCCCGGCAGCGGCTGAGACCCTGCGGCGCGAATTCGAGGAGCGTTTCGACAGCCTCGCCTCGGACCTGCGCGCCAGCGTGGCGATGGCGCGCCAGGACCTGGCGAGCCAGATCGAGAAGGCCGCGATTTCCGTCGATCCGGAGATGGTCCGAAGCTTCGAGACCTCGCTCGATGATATCCGCGCCCGCCTCGCCGCCGCCGAAGCGCAGCAGGTCCGCGCCATCGAGAAGGTCGGTGACGAGGTGCAGCGTATCTCCAGCGGCTTCGACGAGCGCCTCGCCCATGTCGAGGCGCGCAATGATACGGCCGCGTCGGAAACGGTGCGCGAAGAAGTCTCTCGCCTCGCGGAGACCTTCGAGCATCGTCTTGACGAGATCGAACAGCGCGAGGCGAGCGCGATCGAGCGCGTCGGCGCGGAGATGGGCAAGCTGGCCGACCAGCTGGAAGAGCGCGTCATCCGCAGCGAAGAGGCGAGCGCCCTGGCGATCGAACAGGTCGGCGAGCAGGTCGCCGTGGCTGCCTCGCGCCTGCAGGTGCGCCAGGACGACACCTTCAGGGCGCTGGCGGAGAAGCTGGACGCCGACCGGCGGCGCCAGGAAGCCCGCCTCAGCGACATTATCGGCACTGTCACCGAGCGGATCGAGCGCATCCATAGCGACGCCAAGGGACAGCTCTCGCCGGTGCAGAAGGCGATTGCCTCGCTGGCTGCGCGGATCGAGGCGGTCGAGCAGTTCAACGCCCCGCCCTTTACCGCGGTCTCGCCCGCCCCTGCCAATCCGGCGCAAGCCTTCGAGCCGGTCGACACAGGTCGCGAGGACGCCCCGTTCGCCGACGCCTTTGCGCCGCCCCCTGCCACGCCCGAGATCGCATCTGCCGGGGAAGACGCAGCGAGCGAGGCGATCGCGGATGCCTTCGAGCCGGGCTTGCCGGCCTTCGAGGGCGCCGCTGATGGCGACTATGTCCGCGCCCGCGAGGCGCCCCGAGCCGATGCGCCGGAGGCGGACGAGTGGGACGACCCGCTGGAAGCCCATCCCGACCCCTTCAGCGAGCTGGACCTGCCGGGTCCGGACACCGACCCGCTCGCCGACCTTGCCGATGAGTGGGATGACGGGCGCTCAGAGGCGCGCGACAGCGATGTCTTCGACGACGAAACCGCGCCAGCGCCTGAGCCGCCCGCCGCAGCGGCGCCGCCGGTTGACCCGCCCGTGATCGCCACAAACCGTGAGGATCGCCGCCAGGCCGCGCGCACCATGGAAGAGAGCGAGGCAGCGGACTACCTCGCCCGCGCCCGGCGTGCCGCCATCGAGGCGTCGAGGTCGTCTGAGGGCGCCCGCGAGGCGAGCATCCCCTCCAGGCGCATGAAGCTTTATGCGGCGGCCTCGGTGATCGCGGTCGCGGCCGCCGGCTCGGCCGCCTGGCTGCACCTGCGCGGAAAGCAGGACCCTGTCTCGCCGGGAAGGGTCACGCTCGAGCAGGCCGCGTCGAACGAGGCTGTCCAGCAGATGGCCTCGCTCATCGCCGAAGAGGCGGACACCGGGGCCGGCGCGGACGAAACCTTGTTCGAAACCGGCGCCGCGCCGCTTGACGAGGTGGACCTGGCCGCCTCGGAAAGCGATCTCGCCACCCACTATCCGGTCCCGAAAATCAAGCCCGCCGCACCGACCGGTGCCGAGGCGCCCGCCGCCGCGCCAGCCCGCGATTTCGCGGCGATCCCGGCGATTAGCACCATTGAGGACGCCGCCGACAAGGGCGACCGGATTGCCCAGTATCTCATCGGACAAGCGCGCATCGACGCGCAGGACCATGCCGGCGCCGCCGGCCTGATCCGCGCCTCGGCGGAAGCGGGCCTGCCGATCGCGCAATACCGTCTGGCCAAGATGCACGAGAAGGGGCTTGGCATGCCCCGCGACCTGCAAGCGGCGCGGGTGTGGACAGAAAAGGCCGCGCGCGGCGGCAACGTCAAGGCGATGCACGACCTCGCCGTGTTCATGGCCGAGGGCGAGGGCGGGCCGCAGAACTACGTCAACGCGGTGGAGTGGTTTGCTGAAGCGGCCCGCCATGGCGTCATCGACAGCCAGTTCAATCTCGCCATCCTTTACCAGGAGGGGATCGGTGTCTCGCCGAACCTGGCCGAGGCGCTGTTCTGGTTCGAGGTGGCCGCGCGCCAGGGTGATCCCGCCGCGCCGGACAAGGTGCAGGAGCTGCGCGGCCTTGTCTCGGCCGAGGCTGCCGAGGTCGCCCGGTCGCGGGCGATGAACTGGCAGGCGGCCCGAGCCGACAGCATCGCCAATGGCCGATTCGGCGCCCAGCCCTGGAACACCGGCAGCGAGGCGCGCATCCGCGCGGTGCAGACCGCACTCAACGCGCTCGGCTACAGTGCCGGTCCTCCCGACGGCCAGTTGGGCCCGTCGACTGCCGCGGCCATCCGCGCCTATCAGGCCGACCGCGGGCTTGCTGAAGGCGGCACCGTCACGCAAGGCCTCGTCGAGTCCCTCAATGAGGAGCGCCAGCCGGAGGGCTGATACCAAGCTGCATGGACCCGAAACCGGTCCTTGCAGTTTGGAATTTGGTCGGAAAACGCCCTAATCCTCGGCCGATGCCGTCATCGCCCCACGGTATGCTCCTTGCCAGCACGAACGCTGCAGCCATCGGACGGCTCAAATTCAGATGAAAGGGCTCTGGCGCTTTGCGACCCGGGCAAGCACCGGCACGCCGAGGGTGCGCTCCAGCGACGCGCCGGTTGCAAACGATTTGCGGGTCACCGCGCGCAGGAGCCCTGCCATCAGCGCGCTGAAGCCCGCCAGCAGCAGCGCCAGCACAGCGACCGGCATCTTCAGGTTGGACCCCTCAAGCGGCGCGCGTGCCGGCTCCAGCACGCGCACGGCGTCGGCCTCGCTTCGGGCGAGTGCGCTGCGCGTCCGTGCGTCCAGCTCGCGGCTGGCATAGGCGCGGACATTGTCCTCGATCAGGTCGCGCGTGCGTGAAAGCTCCCGCCAGCGCGGCAGCAATTCCGAAAGCCTTTGCTGGCGCGTCTGGATACCGGCCAGCTGGCGGCGCAGCTCGGCCCGCTGCTCGGCGAGGGACTGCGCCGTGGCCGACAGCTGGGCAACGCGCGCTTCAAGCTCCTGGAAAACCGGGTTGGGTCCGCGCCGCACGGTGCCTGCGGCGCCGGGCTGGGCGGCAAGATAGGCCTCCGCCTGCGCAATGCGCCGGTCAATCGCCTGGACCGTCCGGGAGTCCGGCGTGTAGCGCGACAGGAGGTCCTCCCGCTGGAGCTTCAGGTCGAGCAGGGTCTGGTCGGTGGTATCCTCGACGTAAAGATCGACCTCTGGCCGTGTGCGGGAGAGAGCGCCGCGCAGCGTTTCCAGTTCCGCCATGGCCGCGCGGTAGCGGGCATCGACATCGACGAGGTCCGTCTGCACCCCGGCAAAGAGGGACTGCACGGCCGCCTGTTCGCCATCGAAATCGGAAATCTCATTGGCCTGGAGGAAGGCCTGCATGGCCGCTTCCGCGCTGGCAAGATCGCGCTCGAACTCGTTGCGCTGGCGGGCGAACGAGACCGAACTCGTATCGGCCAGCAGGGTGGAACGATAGTCGAGATAGGCCTCCACATAGGCGTTGAGGACGATGGCGGCGGTCTCCGGGTCGCCATGGGTGAAGGCGGTCAGGATGACCGGTTTGTCCGGCTCTGCGGAGGCCTCGAAATCCTTCATCAGCGCGTCGACAGCGACCGCCTCGCGTGGCGCCCCAGCCTCCGGCGTGCGCGCTAGCTCCGGGTAGACCTCGCGCCAGTCGATCCGCTCCAGCACGCGCTCGGCAACGGCGGGACTGCGCAGGAGCTCGAGCTCGGCCTGCACCACTTGATCCTGCTCAAGTGTCACCCCGGCCGCCGCCTCGCCGGCAAGCGGGCGGTAGACATAGAAATCGTCAAGCCGGGCGAACAGGCGCGAGGTGGCGGTATAGTCCGTCGGCAGGCTGATCGCCGCGGCGAGACCGAGGGCCAGTACCGGCAGGCCGACGGCGATCATCAGTCCCTTCGCGCGCCAGAGCTGCAGGGCGAGATCGATCACCGACAGGTGCGGACGCACCGCGGCGGCCGGGGTATCGGCGAGCCGGCCGGCTGGCGCGGTCGCGCTTTCATCTCTGTCTGCTTGTGTCATGCGGGTCAGGGGTTTTCCTGCGCGAGGGCCGTTCCTCCACTTGCCCATAGACCCGCGCCATTTGATATTTCCTTAAACATTAATGGGTTTAGTCCGGGTGGTGAAGCGGAGCGGCCAGGCCCCATGCGAGTAGCCTTCCTTGCCCTTGCTCTGCCGGGCCTTGCCGCAGGCTGTGGCACGTCGCCAACGCCCTCCCCCGACTTCCCGGCGGCTGACTGGCAGGCCCCGGTGCCGGCGGGCGCCTACCTGCTCGCGCCGGGCGACACCCTGGAGGTCGTCGTCCATTCCGCTCCGGAACTGTCGCGCGCGGTCACGGTGGCGCCGGACGGGCGGATCGAGCTGCCGCTCGCCGGAGGCGTCCGGGCGGCGGCGCGCACGACCGGCGAGGTCCGCAGCGCGCTGATGCAGGCGCTCGCGCGCGAACTGCGCGACCCCGACCTCGACGTGCTGGCGACCGGTTTCGGATCGCAGAAGGTCTTCGTCGGCGGCGAGGTGGCGAGCCCCGGCATGTACGACCTGCCGGGCACGATCGATCCCCTGCAGGCGATCCTGATGGCCGGCGGCCTCAGCGACCGCGCGCGCACCGGCCAGGTGGTGCTGCTGCGCCGGCTGCCGGGCGGGGAGGTGCGCTCGGCGGTCATCGACATTGAGGCGGGGCTCTACGATCCGCGGCTGGCGGGCTGGCTGCCGCTGCAGCGCTTTGACGTGGTCTACGTGCCGCGCTCGCGAATTTCGGAGCAGAACCTGTTCGTCCAGCAATGGATCCGCCAGGCGCTGCCGATCGAGTTCTCCCTGTTTTACGACGTCACCGGCCAGAACTGAACGGGACGCAATGATAGCCTCCCGCAAGGTCATGGCTGGCGCCCCCGGCAGTCCCGTGGCACTGCTTCGCGCCATGGACGGATTTGAAGGCAAGACGGTCGGCAAGGGGGGGCTTACCTACCCCCATGGCGAGTGGACACCGGCGACCGGCGAGACCTTCGAGGTCGCCCCCGGGGTGCACTGGGTGCGCATGCCCCTGCCCTTCTCGCTGAAATACATCAATCTCTGGCTCATCGATGACCGCGACGCGTGGACGATCGTCGACACCGGCATCCCGAACGACGAGACCAAGGCGGCCTGGCGCGCGATCTTCGAGCGGACGCTGGATGGTCGGCCGGTGCACCGCATCATCGTCACCCACATGCACCCTGACCATGTCGGCTGCGCCGGCTGGCTCAGTCGCAAGTTTCCGGCGGCGGCTCTGTGGATGAGCCGGCTGGAATACATCACCTGCCGCATGCTGGTGGCCGATACCGGCCGCGAGGCGCCACAGGCGGGAATTGACTTCTATCGCCGCGCCGGCTGGCCGGAGGCGGCAATCGAGACCTACCGCGCGCGCTTTGGCGGCTTCGGTCGCGGCGTCAGTGCGATGCCGGACGCCTATCGCCGGCTCGAGGACGGCGACCGTTTCCGGATGGCAGGGCAGACCTGGCAGGTCATCATAGGCAGCGGCCACTCGCCGGAACATGCCTGCCTGTACTGCGAGGCCCTGAACGTGGTGATCTCTGGCGACCAGCTGCTGCCGCGCATCTCCTCGAACGTTTCGGTGTTCCCGACCGAACCGGAGGCGAACCCGCTGGCAGACTGGCTGGACAGCTGCGCCAGGCTGAAGGCGGCCCTGCCGGAGGATGTCCTGGTGCTGCCGGCGCACAATGAGCCGTTTTTCGGCGCGCACAGGCGCCTCGCCCACCTGATCGACGGCCACCACACCGCGCTGGAGCGCCTGCACCAGCGCCTTGTCGCCGAGCCGCGGCGCGTCATCGACACCTTCCCGGCGCTGTTCGGCCGCAAGATCGGCGACGACGTACTCGGCATGGCGACCGGTGAGGCGCTCGCCCACCTCAACTACCTGATCGCCGAGGGCCGCGCCGTGCGCGAACCGGGCGCGGACGGTGTTGACCTCTACCGCGCGGCGTGAGGGGCGCCGACGCGCAGTCGCGCTTGCCCTCTCGCTGCAAGGGATCGGTGCCGATCCCTTGCGGCTTGGTATAAGAGAAGTGCGTTGAGGATTCCAGGGAGCAAGCGGATGAGCGAGAGCCAGGCGAAGCGCACCGCGTCCGGTGAAAAGGCCCGTCCGCGTACGCTGAGCCAGAAGATTGTCCGGGAGCTGCGCGAATGGGCCGTGACGCTGTCGATCTTCGTGCCCGCCTTCTTCGTCGTCTCGATGGTCGCCTATGAACAGCGCGTCATCCCCTCGGAAAGCATGGTGCCGGCGCTGCAGGTCGGCGACCGGGTGGCAGTGTCGAAATTCGCCTATGGGTATGGCCGCTTTTCGGTGCCATGGGGGTTGGACCGCATCCTGCCACTCGGCGAGGGCAGGCTGCTTGCCCGCACGCCGGAGCGCGGCGATGTTGCCGTCTTCATGCACCCGCACTATCGCCGCGTGATGATCAAGCGGGTGATCGGCCTGCCCGGCGACACGGTGCAAATGCGCGACGAGCAGCTTGTCCTCAATGGCGAGCCGGTGGAAACCGAATTCGTCCGCCGGCTGCGCTATTTGCCACATTCCTCCGACCTGATGAAGGAAACCCGCGAGTACCGCGAAGGCATCAATGGTTCGAGCTGGCTCGCCCACCAATGGACGAAGGGCAATGGTGCTGACGACACGCCGGTTTTCGTCATACCCGAGGGGCATGTGCTGTTCATCGGCGACAACCGGGACAATTCCAAGGATGGGCGCCATGAAAGCGGGCACTGCCCGACGGTGAACGGCGTCATCGCGAGGGCCAGCTGTCCGCCGCGCCCAGGGGTCAGCGATGAGGACGCTTCGATCGGCTTTGTGCCGATGGACCATCTGATCGGGCGGGCGGAGACGGTGATCTTCACCACGCACCGCTGCCGTCAGCCTGCCGGGCTCGACTGTCCCGCCGGCCGCATGTGGAAGGGGCTCTGACGACGTACCGCGTCAGTTGGCGGGCCCGAATACCACGGTCAGGTTGTTGGCCGGCATCTCCGTCACGCTTGCCAGCCCGAGACCCTGGCGCGCAGCCAGGGGGACAATCTCGCGGTCGAGGTCGCGCACGCCCCAGGCTGGATCACGCCGCTTCAGGTCGTCGCTGAAACGGGCATTGGAGGGGGCAATCCTGCCATCGCGGGCAAACGGGCCATAGAGTATCAGCACGCCACCGGGCCGGAGGGCCAGCACTGCCCCGGCGATGAGGCCCTCCGCCGCCGCGAAGGGGGCAATGTGGATCATGTTGAGCGAGACCACGGCATCGAAAGCGCCGGCCGGCACACCCCAGTCGGCGGCGGTGACGTCGATGTCGAGCGGCCCTTTCAGCCGGTCTGAACCCACATGCCGTGCCCAGGCGGCCTGGCTGGCGCGGGCCTGCGGCTCCGGGTCGGACCAGGTCCAGGTGAGGCCGGCCATTGCCGCCACCATGTGGACGCCGTGTTCGCCCGTACCCGAGCCGATCTCCAAAACCGAGGCGGATGGCGCCAGGAGGGCGCAGAGCACATCGCGCACCGGGGCGCGATTGCGCGCCGCCGAAGGCGAGTAACGCCGCCCGTCATCGCCCGTCGAACCGGTGGGATCCTCGCCGGCCATGCCCCGGCCTCAGGCGCGCGGGGTGAAGCGGGCGCGCAGGTCACCCTTCAGGATCTTGCCATTGGCGTTGCGCGGCAAGGGATCGGTCTGGAACTGGATTTCGACCGGCACCTTGAAGGCGGCCAAATGGCTGGCGACGTGGTGGCGCAGCTCGTCCTCGGTGGCGCTGGCGCCGGGCTTGATCTGGACGACGGCGCCCACTTCCTCGCCGAGCACCTTGTGGGGAATGCCGACGACGGCGGCGTCCATCACCGCCGGATGGTCGTAAAGCGCGCTTTCCACCTCGATGCAGTAAATGTTCTCACCGCCGCGGATCAGCATGTCCTTGGCGCGGTCGACGATGTAGAGAAAGCCCTCCTCATCGATCCGCGCCAGGTCTCCGGTTACAACCCAGCCGTCGATAAAGGTCTTGCCGGTGGCTTCCTCGCGGTTCCAGTAGAGCTTGCAGTTGGACGGCCCCTTGCACCACAGTTCACCGACCTCCCCGGGCGGCAGCGCCGTCCCATCGGGGCCCACCACCTTCAGCTCCACTGCACCAGGCGGCGCGCCGGCACTGTCGGGCCGGTGGACATAGTCCTCGCCGATATTGAGCGTCGCCGTGGCGCAGGTCTCGGTCATGCCCCAGCCATTGCCGGCGACCGCTTCGGGAAAGACCCGCTTGATGGTCGAGACCAGCTCCGGAGCTGACGGCGCGCCGCCATAGGAAATGCCGGCAATGGAGGACAGGTCGTATTTCTGCCTGTCGGGATGCTCCAGCAACTGCCAGGCGATTGCCGGCACGCCGCCCACGGTCGTCACCTTCTCCGCCCCGATGATTGGCAGGGCGGCGCCAGCGTCCCATTTATACATGGAAACGATCTTGTGGCCTTGCAGTAGTGCGGGAACTAGGATCGCAAAGGCACCGGTCGCATGAAAAAACGGGATGGCGAGCAGGGTGACGCGCTGTTCGTCAGGGTCTGGCTCCGGCGGCTGCTCGCCGCGGCGCAGAAACATCCGCGACTGGCAGGTCAGCGAGTTGAAGACATTCGAGATGATCGCCCGGTGGCTGGCGAGTGCGCCCTTCGGCCGGCCGGTGGTGCCGGAGGTGTACATGATGGTGGCATCATCATCGGGGCCGATCGCGACTGGCGGCAGGCCGATCGGCGGCAGCTCGCCCCAACTGTTGGCCGGCCCGACCAGGCTCTCCATGGAGACGACCTTGGGATCGGCAAACGCATCGCCATCCTCGGCGCGCGCCAGCACGACATGCTTAAGGTCAGGCAGGTTCTCCCAGTGCTCGCGGATGCGCTCATAGATCTGCGGATCGACGATGGCGACCTTCGCACCCGCATCGCGCAGGCCGTATTCCAGTTCCTCACCGGTCCACCAGGAGTTCATCGGTGTTGCGATGGCGCCGATGCAGAGCGCGGCCCAGAAAGCGACTGACCATTGCGGGTAGTTGCGCATGATGACAGCGACCCGGTCGCCCTTCTGTACTCCGAACTTTTCCACCAGCGCGCCGGCCATGTGCTCGACAGCGCGGGCATGGCCTGAAAAGCTGACACGCTCGTCCTGATAGACCAGCAGGGTGCGATCGCCATGGGCGCTGCTCGCGTCCAAGACGTGGCGAAGTGTCGGCGGGGCGCCGGCATAGACCTTTAGGGCAACGCCGTTGATGGTCGTATCGGCAAGTTCAAGGGGACTGCCAGGCGCGGCCAGCATGGCATTGGCCTGGTTGATGGTCATGGCGGGCCAGGTCGGGGCGGCATCTGCAGGCATGGCGGTTTCCTCCGGTCTCTCGTCAGGCCGGAGGAAACCATGACGCTGGCGTCAACGGAAGGGGCAGCGCGCCACTTGCATCCTGCCGCCCGCTCCTGAGCCGCCCGGGTCAGCGGTCCGGCATTAGGGCGAATTCAATGCTGAGCCAAGCGACCTCGCCATCACCGGCACGGATCGGCAGTCCTTTGGGCTCCACCTTCACGCTTGCGCGGGGCTCGCTGGCGCGCATAAGCAGGTGCGGCTCGGAAACCACGACCCAGCGCTCCGGCGAGCCGAGGCGCGCACCCGGATAGGCGATTCGTGCCTCCAATCCGATCAGCTCAGCTGTATCGGTGCCATCGGGCATGCCATCCAGCATCTCGCCGAAGACCGCTTGCAAGGGTGGCCGGCTCAGCCGGTAGGTGACCTGCAGGCCCGGCGTGGTGGCAAGCGTGATCCGCGCGGCCTCGCCGATCTCTCCGGGGCCTTGCGCAAGGACAGGCGGGCCTGAGTCCTCGCTGATCTGGAAGGTCACCGTGTAGCGGTCAGGATAACTTTGCTGCAGCTCGGCGAAGGCAGATGGAATGGCTGCAAGCAGGCCGGCCGCGATCGCAGCAGCGAGGCGTATCATCTTGGTCTCCGGAGGCTGGAAGCGATATGGTTTGCCGGCCGCACGCCCCCTGTCAACGGCCGGGGTAAGCGCTGCGCCTATTTCCCGAAATCGCAGAACTGCACCGTGCGGAGGGTCCCGTCGGGCTCCTCCAGCTCATAGGCCGGCCCGGTGAACTCGCCTCCGTCGCACAGATAGCCCATCTGGTAGAGGTCAAGGAGGTGGGCGTTCCCAGGCTGCAGCCCAAAGGCCAGCATGTCATCGACTGCGTCCTGGTGCTGGCCGAGACGAAACAGCAATTCGAATCGCTCCATCCGCGAGATCTCCCCGGTCTCAAGGACAAAGTTCAGGGATGTCGCCTCGCCGCGGGCGATGTTGCGCAGATCGCTGGCCGAGGCGGCGAGCGGGTGCTCCGGCGCGAGGTTCAGCAATTCGTCAAGGTCGTTGATCGCGCCCCAGACATCATTGCCTGGGCCGTAGCGCAGTTCCGCTCGGCGCCAGAGAATGCGCACGCGCTCGTCCTGGCTCAGGTCGCGATTACCGAGAAGGGCAGTCAGCCGGTCAATGGCGGCCTGCTCATTGCCCGCCGCGGTTAGGTCATCGGCGCTCGCCATGGCGCGGTCATACTCGCTGGGCAGCAGCGCTTCCCCTGCCCCCTCCGGAGGCGGCGGCGCGGCGATGACCGGCGCGCGCTCGGGCGCGTCCGGTGCGGACGCACAGGCGGCGAGCGTCAGGCCCAGCAATCCGCCGGCCAGGACGTGTCGATTTTGCATCGTGCTATCTCTCCGTCTGACTTCCTGCGCCATCAATCTGCATGCGACCTCTGACACTGGAACGGCAACAATGCGACGATTACGCGGCAGCGTGTCACCGGTTGACCGTGCGGTTCCCTTCGCGGCACGGTATCAGTAGGCACAATGATGGGTGGGATGAATGACCAAGTTCGTGATGACGTACCGGCGCTCTTTCGATACTGCGAGGCGTGCCCGTGAGGAAGGGCTGAAGACGTTGGAGACCGCGTTCGAACAGATCAACGCAACGGGCGATATCCAGATCGCCAGCGCGCTGCCAGACCTGCCCTCACCCAGAACCCGATCGTCCACGCTGATCTTCGATATGGACCGCAGCAAGGTAGACGAGCTTGAACGCCGTATGCCGAACGACGTGCTCATAGAGGAAGTGGTCGAGTATACAAAGCTAGAGGAAAACGTTCCGTTCGATCTTCTTCGGGTTGGTCCGGCTGACGTGTCTGACCAGTTGCGCGCAGCGCCACTGCACAACGGCTATGCCGGTAAAGGGCGCTGCATCAAGATCGAGGTTTTCGGAGCCCGGCGCAGTCATGAGCGGCTGCCCGGCGCTGAAGTCCATGTGTTTGTCGATGGTTCCGGTGGCGTGCGCGAGCGGATCACCCTTCGGACAGACAACAGCGGAACGGCCATGCTGGACCTCGCTGATTTCTATCGCATCCGGTCCATTATCGCCGTGCCCTATGCCCATTTCTGGGCGAAGGAACTCCGCGGCGATCCCGGCCGAAGCACTCAGATGCGGGCTGTCTGTGAATTGCTGCCAACCAATGGGCCTGGCGGCTGGTGGCACGATGCGCTCTATCCAAGGCTAAACGTGGACAACGGCAAGACACCAGAGGGAAAGCCAATCAAAGTTGGCGTGATCGATTCGGGTTGCGGACCCAGCCCGGCACTCGGACACGTCAAGGATGGTGGGAAGTTCCTGGACGGCCACTATTCTTCCGCCGGGTTCGACACTGGAAGCCACGGCACCCATGTCTGCGGCATCATCGGAGCGCGAATTGCCAATACGGCTGTCCCATTCCAGGGCATCGCGCCCGGGGTCGAACTGCACTCGGTCGGGGTCTTTCCGCCAGATGGTCGAGCCAATCAGGGGGATATCGCGAACGCGATCGACTATTTGGTCGAGGAACAGGGTGTCGATCTTATTAACATGAGTCTTGGATCCAATGTCGGCTCCAAGATCCTCGAGGATGCAATCAATGCAGCGTTCAATGCTGGCACGCTGTGCGTGTGCGCCGCCGGCAATGCGGCCGGGCCGGTCTACCACCCGGCGAGGCTCCCGCAGACAATTGCCGTGTCTTCCATCGGAAAGACGGGCCGAGTACCACTTGATGCACAACCGGGCTACCCTGCCGAGAACGCACTCTTTGGATCTGATGACCTGTATGCGGCCGCATTCACCAATTATGGCCCCGAAATTGACTTTGCAGGACCTGGCGTCGGCATCATAGCGCCAGTGCCCGACCGGTTCGGCACCGAGCACTGCTTCACGGCGATGAGCGGGACGTCAATGGCTGCACCCGCAGTGTGCGCCCGGATAGCGATCCTCCTCGCAGAGGACCCGAATTATGTTAAGATGCCGCCCTCGGAGCAGAGGTCGCGTTTCGTCCGGAACCTTGCGATCTCCAAGGCGGTGAGCTTGGGCCTTCCCCGCAACTATGAGGGTCGAGGCTTACCTGCCAGGAACTGACTGGAGATGATATGAGCATAACGACATATATCCTGGCCGCGCCCTATGGAATGGCCCGCCAGGACTTTGCCAGACTCCTGCAGCATATCGACACCCTGGTGATCTCGCGTCCCGGGCCGCAGCGGCGCGTACAGGTGTCGGTGGACGAGCACAGGATCGCAGAGGTGCGCCGCGCCCTGCCACCGGAGGTGCACATCGAGATCGCCACCGGCTATGACCTCTCAGGGGCTTCCGAAACCGGCTGATGCCAGGCATCCGGGCCTGTCAAAGCGCCTATACCAGTGTGCGCAGATGAGGACTCATCCGCGGCCACGGCGCATAAGCGCCGACGCGCAGTCGCGCTTGCCCTGCACTGCAAGGGATCGGTTTTGGGTCCATGCAGCTTGGTATTAGCCTGCTACCAGCTTCTCGATCTCGGCAAGGTCACCGCGGCCCAGCGCCTCAATCGCGCGCGCGGCGATGTGGCGGGCGTTGAGGCCGGCGGCATCATACATGAGATCGGGCTTGTCCTGGTCGAGGAAGACGTCCGGCAGGGTCATGGTGCGGATCCTCAGGCCCGCGTCGAGCCGGCCGGTGTCTGCGAGGTGGTGCAGCACGAACGCGCCGAAGCCACCGACAGCGCCCTCCTCGAGGGTAATCAGCACCTCGTGCCCGGCCGCGAGGCGGTTGACGA
The DNA here is from genome assembly GCA_964412785.1 of uncultured Hyphomonadaceae bacterium. Classification (GTDB taxonomy): domain Bacteria; phylum Pseudomonadota; class Alphaproteobacteria; order Caulobacterales; family Hyphomonadaceae; genus UBA5336. The sequence continues at coordinate 7,880 of CAYPQD010000001.1, read as the reverse complement.
GGTCGGTGTCGAGCGGCTTGGCGAAACGGGCGTCGGCGACGGTGGCCGAGAGGCCCTGCGCGGCCAGCATGTCTGCCGCCTTCAGCGCCTCGCCGAGGCGTGCACCATAGGAGAGGATGGCGATCGAGGTGCCTTCGCGGACGATCCGGCCCCGGCCGATCTCCAGCGTTTCGGTGACCGATGGCAGGTCGATGCCAATGCCTTCGCCGCGTGGATAGCGGAAGGCGGACGGGCGGTCATCGATCGCCGCGGCGGTGGCGACCATGCGCACAAGGTCCGCTTCGTCGGCCGCGGCCATGCAGACCATCCCTGGCAGGGCGCCGAGATAGCCGACATCGAAACTCCCCGCGTGGGTCGGGCCGTCGGCGCCGACAAGGCCCGCCCGGTCGATCGCAAAGCGGACCGGCAATTTCTGGATCGAGACATCGTGGACGACCTGGTCATAGCCACGCTGAAGGAAGGTCGAATAGATCGCTGCGAACGGGCGCATGCCGTCTGCGGCAAGGCCGGCAGCAAAGGTCACCGCATGCTGCTCGGCAATCCCGACATCAAAGGTGCGGTCCGGAAAGCGCTCGCCAAAGACGTTGAGGCCGGTACCGGACGGCATTGCCGCGGTGATCGCGCAAATCCGCTCATCGCGCTCGGCCAGGTCGACAAGAGCATTGGCAAATACCCGGGTGTAGGCAGGCGCGGCCGCCTTGCCCTTCTGCTGTTCGCCGGTGACGACGGAGAATTTCGACACGCCATGATACTTGTCGGCGGCGTTCTCCGCAGGGGCATAGCCCTTTCCCTTGACCGTAACGGCATGGATGAGGATCGGCCCCTCCTCCATGCGCTTGACGTTCTCAAGGATCGGCAGGAGCACGTCGAGATCGTGGCCATCGACCGGACCGACATAGTAAAAGCCAAGTTCCTCGAACAAGGTACCACCCATGGCGAAGCCGCGGAGATACTCCTCCGCCTTGCGCGCCGGCGTTTCCAGTCCGATCGGCCGGACAACCTTCTTGGCCAGTTTCCTCAGGCCGCGATAGGAGCGCGAGGAGACCAGCTTGGAGAGATAGTGGCTCATGCCGCCGACCGGCGGGGCGATCGACATGTCATTGTCGTTGAGGATGACCACCAGCTTGTTGATGTCGGCGGCGTTGTTCATGGCCTCATAGGCCATGCCGGCGGACATCGAGCCGTCACCGATGACGCAGACCACATGATTGTCACGGCCGGTCAGGTCACGCGCCCTGGCAAAGCCGAGGCCCGCCGAGATCGAGGTCGCCGCGTGGGCGGCGCCGAACGGGTCGTATTCGCTTTCAGCCCGCTTGGTGAAGCCCGACAGGCCGCCGCCCTGGCGCAGGGTGCGGATGCGATCGCGCCGGCCGGTGAGGATCTTGTGCGGGTAGCATTGGTGGCCGACATCCCAGATCAGCCGGTCGACCGGGGTGTCGAAGGTCGCGTGGATGGCAACGGTGAGTTCCACCACACCGAGACCCGATCCGAGATGTCCGCCGGTGGCCGAGACGGCGTCGATCACCTCCTCACGGACCTCGGCGGCGATCTGCTGCAGGTCCTCGCGGGATCGCCCGCGCAAATCCGACGGTTGGGAAATCTCGTCGAGCAGGCGGCGATTGCGCGGTTGGGTCATGGACGCTGGGCCTCCCGGGGATGAGGGCTGGGGCCTCATTACATATGTGAGAGTGTGACTATCGTGTGCGATCGAGAACGAAATCAACCGATTGCAGCAAGATATTGGCCCGATTGCGGAAAATGGCGAGATGCTGCTTGGCCTGGGCGGCGAGAAGCCGCACGCGCTCGCGCGCGCCATCCACCCCGAGCAGGGTCACGAAATTGGCCTTGCCGGCCGCCTTGTCCTTGCCGACAGCCTTACCGGTCTCGACGGCCTCGCCAGTCGCATCGAGCAAGTCGTCAGCGATCTGGTAGGCAAGGCCGAGATCGTGGGCAAAACCGGCGAGTGCCTGGCGCTCGCCCTCACTGGCGCCACCGACGATCGCCGCCGCTTCCGTCGCATAGGAGATGAGTGCGCCCGTCTTCAGGCGCTGCATCCGGGTGATCGTGTTGAGATCGTCAGCATTGCCATCACCGAGCATGTCGATCATCTGGCCGCCGACCATGCCGAGGGGGCCCGCCGCGTCCGCCAGTCGCTCGATAAGCTTCAGGCGGATGTGGGCATCCTCATGGGTCTCTGGACTGGCGAGGATCTTGAACGCCAGCGTCAGCAGGGCGTCGCCCGCAAGTATGGCGGTCGCCTCATCAAAAGCCTTGTGCACGGTCGGCTGGCCGCGGCGATAGTCGTCATCATCCATGCAGGGCAGGTCGTCATGGACAAGCGAATAGGTGTGTACGCATTCCAGCGCCGCGGCCACGCGCAGGAGCGACTTCTCCGGCGCGCCGAGAATGTTGCCCGCCTCTAGAACGAAGAAGGGCCGCAATCGCTTGCCATCGGCCAGGGCAGCGTGCCGCATCGCCCGCATCAGGTCCGCCTCCGGACCGGCTGCCGGCGGGATCAGCTGGTCGAGGGCGACCGTGATCTTGTCTGCGACCTCACGCAGCCGCCGTTTGAAATCCGGGTCCCATCCCTGCGGCTCTTCCATCGGCTCACTCAATGTCGGCCGGTTGGGTAGCGACCATGCCATTGGCACGCTGCACGATCTGTTCGACCTTCAGCTCCGCCGCCTTGAGCCGCGCTTCGCAATGGGCTTTCAATGCCGCCCCGCGTTCATAGATTGTGATCGACTGCTCAAGCTCGACATCGCCAGCCTCCAGCTTGGCCACAATGTCCTCCAGCTCCTTCAGCGCAGCCTCGAAGCTGAGCCCGTCGACGTCGCTGGTCTTGACCTTTCCCGCCATGTCCTCCGGCTCCTCATTCTGAGTGGGCCAAAGCGTAGGGGGGGCGGCGCGGCCCCACAAGTGCGAAACCTGTGCGTTAGCCGCGATAATCGTAGAGGCGCACACTCCAGTAGGCATCGCCCTCGTCGCGCACACAGCGCCAGCCAAGCGAACGCAGCTCCGGCCTCAACATCCGGTTGAACCAGCCATGGGCCGCAAGGTAGACCTTGCCTCCATGGGCCGCTTCGTGAAGACGCTGCGCAGCCGCTGCGGCCCGCAGCCGCGCCTCGCGCACGCCCTCGCCATCAAGGCTGTGACCCTGCAGCCAGGCCGCCCGCGCCAGAACATTCCAGGTCTTCGGCAGGTAGCGGATGCCCGGCAGACGCGGCGGCGGCAACGGCGCCTCGTTGAACAGCGCGTCGATCTCTGCCTCAAGGTGCGGCGCAGCCAGCCGCGCGGTCTCCTGCGCCCTGAGGCGGGCCGAGGTCAGCACCACATCGGCATTGGCCACCAGCGCCTTCAGGGCGCCCGGCGCATCCTGGCCGTCGGCGAGGCCGCCTTCCTCATAGCGCGCCCACCAATCGCGATAGTCGCGCCAGCCAAGCCTGGGCCCGGCCCGCCGGTCGAGTGCGGGACGGCCATGGCGGGAGATCACGATCGGGCCAAGTGGACCGCCGGAAGGGTCCACCGCCCTGTCGGCGCCCACTTCCGGCTCCGGATCGGTCCGTCCTGCCTGGTCAGCCATGCCCTTGCCGTCGCACTCCCACGCTGCCTGTCGGGGGAGTTACGCGCCGCCGTGCGGCCTGACAAGCGCGCTCAGCCGGGCGGTCGTGACAGGGTGCCGAGAAAGCCGCGGGCGCGGCCAGCAAGGCCGGTCTCGCTGACAAGGATCTGGTCGCTGCGCCGGCGCACCCGCGCCATCAGCAATGCGGCCGGCCGCGGCAGGCTGCGCTCGGCCAGCCGCCAGCCCGTCCCGGCCAGTCGCGTCGGCGCCAGCGCCACCCTGCCGGACCCGACCCGGCCATGGTCGAGCGGACGCATCACATTGCAGTAGTATTTCTTGTAGTAGTCCAGACCGATGCCGGCGTCATACGTTCCAAGGCCCGCATCCGGCATCGCCGCCAGCATGTCATGGACAAGAAGGTAGCCGGGCGAAAGGCTGTGGAAGTCCGGGTCGAAGGCAACAATCCAGCCATGCAGGACGCTATCTGACTGCAGGCTGAATTCCATCGCCGCGGGCGTATCGCCCAAATAGAGCGTGCTGAGCCGGCCGCGAAAGCCGGGCGCGCTGGCTTCGAAAGCCGCCTGCATCAACGCCTTCGCCCAGGCCGGGGCGAGCACGTCATGGCGGCCGGTGCGCGCGAACTGCTCACGCTTCAAGGCCAGAAGACGTTCGAATGCCACCTGCGAGCGGTCGTCGAACACCGTGCGCAGGGGGCCATGCTCGCGCTCGGCATTCCGGCGCACCCTGCGCATCTTCTTGAAGTGGCGCGGGAACAGCGCGCGCTGGTTCTCCAGGAAGGCCTCCCAGCCCTCGCCCAGCACCGACAGGTGCGCCCCCTCGCGCGTGTCGCCCCAGCGCGACCCCGACCAGGGCGGCGCATGGCCGAGCGCGGTAAGACCGGCAAGGCCCAGCCCCTCCAGCATGGCCTGCGCGGTCAGCGCAGCGTTCGGTGCGGTAACCGGACCGTGCCAGTCGCAGAATGGTGCGCCAGCCGGACGCGCCCAGCCGTCCCGGCGCCGGTGCAGGCCGCACCACGCAACTAGGTCGCTGCCCTCCTCGGCTATGGCAAGCTGGGTGTCAGGACGCACCGAAGCAACAAGCTGCAAGAAGCGGGGATCGAAGAAGGGATTGTTCCAGCGCGCGTCGCGGGCCCGAAGCGCGGCGCACGCCGCCCACATATCCTCACTGACCTCATCTGCGCCAAGAAGTCGAAAGCGGATCATTGCGGGCCTGTCCCTTACCGGTTCGCGTTACCGGCGAGGCAAGCAAGCCCCATGCCGCCCGGCACGGGAAGACCCGTGCCGGTGCCTCATGACGACACCGGCGGCACCCGGTCGATCCAGGGCGCGGCCGCCTCAAGCTCGTAGGCAAGCTCAAACAGGCGTTCGTCGCCGCCCCGTGTTGCGGAGACCATCACCCCGATGGGCAGGCCAGCCGCCGACTGGCCGAGCGGCACCGACATGCTGGCCGCGCCGGCGACGTTCATCGGCGCTGTGAAGGCGGCAAAGCTAAGCACCCGCTCCATCACCGTGTCGAAATCGCCTGCCGGGTCCTGCACGCCAATCGGGTCGGCCGGGCGGCCTGTGACCGGCGAGAGCACCACATCAACTTCCTCCATCCAGGCCTGATAGCGGATGTCAAAGCCCTGCAGATAGCGCAGGGAGTCGACCATTTCCCCCTCCCGGGCGGCATAGGCCGCTGCCAGGCCGAGCGTCCATGGCTCCAGAATCTCCGGCCCGACCGCCTTGCCGCTCATCTGTGCGGCCTGTTCGGCAAAAGCTGCAGCCCCGCCGGCCCAATACAGCAGGAACCGGTCGGCGAACTCCTCGCCATCAAACGGCCAGGTGAAGTCGACCACCTGATGGCCAAGCCCGCGGCACAGTTCGGCCGCGGCCTCGCAGGCGGCGCGCACCTCAGGGTCCAGCGGCGAGCCGGCAGGCGGCTCGGGCGCAAAGCCGATCCGCAGGCGCCGGGTCGAGGGGCCGGTGATCTCCGCCAGCGGGTTGTAGCGCCCGTCAAGGCGCTCGGCGGCGCGGAAAAGGGCGACGCTGTCGCGCACCGTCCAGGTGACAGCATGGTTCACCGAAATGTCGACCGCCGGCGGGTCGCCGCTGGAGTTCCAAAGCCGCGCCCGCGAGGGTTTCAGCCCGAACAGGCCGCAGGTCGCCGCCGGGATCCGGATCGAGCCGCCGCCATCGCTGGCATGGGCAAACGGGACGACCCGCGCCGCCGTCAGCGCCGCTGCCCCGCCGGACGATCCGCCGGGCGTACGCGAGAGATCCCAGGGATTGCGGGTCGGCCCGGTGACCAGAGGCTCTGTGGACGAGATCAGCCCCATCTCCGGCGTCGCCGACTTGCCGAGCGAGAGGATGCCCGCCTTGCGCCAGGCCGCCGCGAACCGGCTGTCGCGCTGCGCCACATACCCGGTGAAGGCGCGGCTGCCATACAGGGTTGGCTCGCCCTTCCGGTCGATAAGGTCCTTGATGAATGACGGCAGGCCGGCAAACGGCGGCGGCGGACCGCCAGCCGCCTCCGCCCGGGCGGCCGCGAAGGTCTTCGTCGCAATGGCGTTGATCTGCGGTTCGACCCGCTCGGCACGCGTGATCGCCGCCTCGACGAGGGCGACGGGATCAAGCGCGCCGGAGCGCAGCAATTCGGCGGTGCGCACCCCGTCCATGAAGTCGCCGCCCGGCTGAGCGTTCGCCACGCGCGCCGGGGCACAGGCGCCGGCAAACGGCGCGAAAGCCGCAAGCGCCGCCGACGCCTTCAGGAGATCGCGCCGGCTTGGCGCACTGTCAAAACGGGTCATGGGTCTCTCCCTTGGAGCTTGGCGTCGTCCTGCCGTGTCGCAGAGGGGACGCCAGCGCGCCGGGCGTGGCAAGCCCCGCCCGCCATTTTCGCGCCGGACCGAACCAGCCTATGGAGAGAGCCATGAGCGTTGCCCGTATCGTCATCGAAATCGAAGTGGCCGAGACCCGCGCCGTCGCCCTCGATGCGGCCGGGGTGGCGTTGGCCCTGTTCCATGAGATCGATTGTGAACCGCGCCGGGCCCGCTGGGGCGAGACTACAGGCGCGCGCGTGACAGCCTGCGCGCCCGGCGAGGGCGGCGCCTTCCTTGTCCTCGAAAGTGGCGAGGAGGCCTTCCTGCCCGCCCGCAGCGGCCTGCCGGACGAAGGCCAGCGCCTGCCCGTCCGCATCGCCGCTGAAGCCCGCGCCGGCAAGCTGGCAAGGGTGGCCGCCATTGATCCCGGCGCGATGCGGGCGCCCGCCGGGAACCTGCCACTGGCACACTGGGTTGCCGCGCTGCCCGGCGGGCCCGACGCGGCGATGGACGAAACGCCCGATGCCGGCGCGGAGATCGACGCCGCCTTCGACGAGGCGCTGGGCCCGGCGGTGCCCCTGCCGGGCGGCGGGCGGCTGCAGGTCTCGCCGACACCGGCGCTGACCGCCCTTGATGTCGACACGGCCGGACGCCGTACGCGCGGGCGCGCCGCTGAGCGGGCGCGTGGGATCGGCGTTGCCGCAGCCGGCGAGGCAGCGCGCCAGCTCACCCTGCGCGGCCTTGGCGGGCTGGCCGTGCTGGACTGCCCGGGCCAGCTCAGCCGCGAGGATGGCGCGGCGCTGAAGGCGGCCTTCCTCGCCGCCCACCGCCTGGGCTCCACGGCGCCGGCACAGGTGCTGCGCCCCTCGCCCTTCGGCCTCATGGAGATCGCGCTGGAATGGCGCGTGCGGCCGCTGGCCGAGCCCCTTCTGGCGCCGGACGGGCGGCCGAGCCCGCTTGCCGTGATGCTGGAGGGGCTGCGCCGGCTGGCGCGCGAGGCGGCGGCCCGGCGTGGCGCAAGGCTGGTGCTGACGCTGCCGGAGGCAGCCTTTGCCCTCTACAAACCGGTCGCAGGCCCCTATCTAAAGGCATTCGCCGACCGCTTCGGGCATCGCCTGCAAGTCGGCGGGGGCCCTGTGCAGCGACCGGAGATCGACGCGCGATGACACCGCCGAGCTGTCCCACCTGCCAACGCCGGCCGGCCGACCCCGCCTACCGGCCCTTTTGCTCGAGGCGCTGCGCCGATATCGACCTGCATCGCTGGATGGCGGGGCGCTATGTCATACCCGGCGGCGCGCCTGATGCGAGCGAGGATGCGCCCTCCAGCGCACCGCATCCCAACGATCGCGACGAGACCTGAGATCGGACATGGACAAGCGCCAAAGCCGGCGCTAAATCGCGGCCTCCGTATCAGGCGCCCGGGTAGCTCAGTTGGTAGAGCAGCGGATTGAAAATCCGCGTGTCGGTGGTTCGATTCCGCCCCCGGGCACCAGAACA